>JBDHVB010000005.1:0-54158 GCA_039809465.1 Myxococcota bacterium | reverse complement strand
GCGTCTTGCGCCGATTCGCCGCGCCGTGACGGATGGATGCCGTGCTTGCGTAGGAGGTCGACGAGGTGGCTGCGGTCCATGTTGGCGAGGCGGGCGGCTTTCGACACGTTGCCTTCGGTGTGCTGGTAGAGCTGCTTCAAGTAGCGCTTTTCGAACTCGGCGAGCACGCCGGCGCGGGCCTCGTTGTAGGCTTCGATGGTCGCGGCTTCCTTGGGGGGTGGCGGCGGGGACCCAGCTCCGCCGCCGAGTGGTGGGTTCTGCGTGGTGAGATCGTCGGAGATGGGCTCCAAGGGGCCGGTCTTGCCGAGCTCGGGGACGTTGTCGAGCATCCAGTCGGCGCCGAGCGTGACCGCCGCGTCGATGACGTTGCGCAGCTCGCGCACGTTGCCCGGCCACGAGTAGGAGCGCATGCGGTCGAGCACGTCGTGCGGGATGAGGGCTTCGAGGTCGCCGCGGTGCCCGGCGCGCTTGGCGAAGTGCTCGGCGAGGAGCGGGATGTCCTCGCGGCGGTCGCGCAGCGGCGGCGCCAAGAGCACCACGATGGCGAGGCGAAAATAGAGATCGAGCCGGAAGGTGTGGCGGTTGACGTCGCTGCGCAGGTCACGGTTGGTCGCCGACACGATACGCGCGCGCATCGGCAGCTCGACACGGCCACCCAGGCGGCGGAAAGTGCCGCGCTCGAGGACGCCCAAGAGAGCCGCTTGCGAGGTCGGCGGCAGCTCACCAACCTCGTCGAGGAAAACGGTGCCCTCCCCTGCTTGCTCGAAGGCGCCGGCGTGACGGTCGGTGGCGCCGGTGAAAGCGCCGCGCTCGTGACCGAAGAGCTCACTGCCGATGAGTGTCGGCGATAGCGAACCGCAATCGACCACCACGAAAGGCTGCTCGGCGCGGGGCCCAGCGGCGTGCAAGGCGCGCGCGATGAGCTCCTTGCCGGTGCCGGACTCGCCGGTCACCAGCACGGGCACGTCGCTTTTAGCGGACTTCTCGATGAGCGCGAGCAGCCGGCGCATGACGTCGGTGTTGCCCTTCAAGCCCTTGAGCTCGTTGCGCACGCTCATCTCGACGTGGGTCTCGGCGCCGTCACTCACCCGCAGGCGCGTCATGCCGAGCGCCAGGGTGGTGCCGTTCTTCACGCGGGCGCGCTCGAGGCGGACGTCGCCAGCGCGGGTGCCGTTGGTGGAGCCGAGATCCGTGAGCACGATCTCCTCGCCCTCGCGGCGCAGCTCCAAGTGATAGCGCGAGACGGTGCGGTCGGTGACTTGGAGCGTGTTGCCGGGGGCGGTGCCGACGCTCAAGCTCTCGGCGGACGACGTCTGCGACTGACCGGCGTCAGGCCCCGCGATGACGTCGACACGGATCGTCGTGAGCGCACGGCCGAGGGCCGCATCGCGACGAATCGCCTGGGTGTCACCCAGATGCTCGGTCATCCGCACCGCCATCACGCCTTCTCGCCCATGTCGGGGAGTGTACCACTTACCCACCCCAAGTATCTCGGCGAGATTCATGCCAGGACGTCTGGTGAAACAGACGCAACTTTCACGAGCCGCGAATATCTCCCTATCGCCCGGCGTCGAGATGCTGAATCTTGCTTGGCCATCGGCTTCGAGCGATGACGTTCTAAATCTCTTACGGGAGCTAATATCCGATGCAGCGTGTCATTCAGTTAAGCGCCTTGCTTGCGATCATCCTTGGTGTGACCCAAGAGGCCAAAGCCTTCGGCGTCGGTGCTGACCTTGGCTACAGCCGCATCCTGGTGAAGGACGGCGACGACTCCAATGGCTTCGGCGGCGACCTCTACATTCGCCCGCTGCCCTTCCCGATCATCGACCCGGAGATCCAGCTCGGCCTGCACCGCTTCAGCGCCGATAGCGCCGCTGGCGACGTGAACTACACCGTCTATCCGCTGCTCGCGGGCGCCCGCCTCTACATCCCGGTCGTGCCGATCTTCGTGGGCGCCCACGTGGGTGTCGTCGGGAGCCGCTTCTCGGCCAAGGGTGCCGGCAACGTCCCTGGCTTCTCGGACACCAACTGGGACTTCGGCTTCAACGTGGCCGCAGGTTACCACTTCCTGGACCTGACCTTGGTCAAGCTGGGCCTCATCCTGAACTACTACGTCGTCCCCTCCGACCACGGCAACACGCCGGACTTCAACATGTTCACGGCTGGTCTCGACGTGGCCTTGGGCTTCTAACTCCTTGATTTGACGCGATTAGCCGCGACGGTCCGTCAGACGTCGCGGCTGCTTTACTCAGTTGATGACTCGGTGCGGGCTCTCTATAATCAAGGCTCGGATCGAGGGTGATCATGGTCGTACTTGCGATCGTCAGTGGAGCAACGCTTACGCTCGCGTTGATTGTAAGAGAGATCCAATTCGCTCGCGATCGTCTCAACCGCCGCGCTCAGCTGAGCGAGCTCAACGCCAACATCGAAAAGCTCCGCTCGCAGCTCCGCCGCTCTCAAGAAGACGTCTACGTCCTGCAGAGCCTCTTGTCGGAGCGCAACATCCTCGACGAGGGAGAGATTGCCCGCGGCCGGGTCCGCCTCATCGAAAACCCCAAGCGTCTCGCCGCCGAGAAGGACGCCATCGTCCGCCATCTCGGAGTATCGCCCACGAGCCTCGTGGTCGACGAGAACGTCGACAAGATCCACTGAGCCGCGCGTGAAGCCATCGGTCGTCGTCACCGGGGCTTCGACCGGAATTGGTGCCGCCTGCCTGCACTACCTCGTGGGCAAGGGCTTCCACGTCTTCGGCAGCGTCCGCAAAGAGGCCGACGCGGAGGCCATGCGCAAAGCCTACGGCGCTGACGCGACACCCCTGCTCTTCGACGTCACCGACAGCGCCGCCGTGAACCGTGCGGCCAAGGAGGTGGCGAACGCCATCGGCGGCACACCACTCGTAGGGCTCGTGAACAACGCTGGCGTCGCGGTGCCCGGTCCGCTGATGCACGTGGCCCTCGACGAGGTCCGCCGTCAGCTCGAGATCAACGTGGTGGGCGTGCTGGCCGTGACCCAAGCATTCCTGCCGCTCCTCGGCGCGCGTCCCAAGGGCGTCGCGAAGCCTGGCCGCATCGTCATGATGAGCAGCGTCAGCGGCCGCATCGGCTTCCCGTTCTTGGGGCCGTATGTCGCCTCGAAGTACGCGCTCGAAGGTCTCTCCGAATCACTGCGCCGCGAGCTCATGCTCTACGGCATCGACGTCATCGTCATCGAGCCCGGCGCCATCGCCACCCCCATCTGGGACAAAGCCAGCGAGAACGACCGCGGCCTGTACGCCAAAACAGACTACGCGGAGAGCTTGGACAAGGTCGCGAATTACATGATCACGCACGGCCGCGAAGGGCTGCCCGCGGTGGTCGTCGCGAAGGCGGTTCACGAAGCCCTGACCGCAAAGCGCCCGAAAGCGCGCATCGCCCTAGTCTCCGGCAAGCTCATGAACTGGACGATCCCGCGGCTCATGCCCCTGCGCATACTCGATAAAGTTTTGGGGAAGGGCGCTGGTTTAGTAAGACCCCGTCCATGACGCGCACCTTGGCTCGCCTCGCATTTCTGCTCTCCGGCGTGGCCGGCCTCACCTTCGAGCTGGTGTGGACGCGTTACCTGGGGCTCGCGATTGGCGCGACCTCGGTGGCCATCGCGACCATCACCGCGGCCTACATGGGAGGGCTCGCGCTCGGCAGTCACTTTGGCGGCAAGCTCGCCGATAGGCTCAAGCGGCCGCTCGCGGTCTATGGCGCGCTCGAGCTCGCCGTCGCGGTCGCGGGCCTCGTGGTCACGCACCTGGCGCTCGCTGTACCCGCCGTCGATGCCGCGCTCTTCGGTGAGCTCTCGAGTGGCGTCGCGCGCGCGCTGACACGTTTCCTCGTCGCGGTGCTGGTGCTTGGCATCCCCACGACGCTCATGGGCGCGACTCTCCCCATCCTCGCCAAGGCGGTCACCGAGCGCATCGGCACCATCGGCCGCGAGGTCGGCACGCTCTACGCCATCAACATCGCGGGCGCGGTGCTCGGCGCGGCGCTCGCGGGCTTCTGGCTCATTCCCACTCTCGGCCGCTCCGGGGCGAACGCCATCGCGGTCGGCATCGACGTGCTCGTCGGCGCGGTCGCCTTGTTCTTCGGCATGAGAGCGCCGGAGGTCGCCGTGAAGCCGGCGGATCCACTCACGGGCACGCAGAGCATCCGCTCGGGGGCGCGTGACATCGTCGCGGTGCTGGCCCTCACCGGTGCGTCCGCCATGGCGTTGCAGGTGCTGTGGACCCGCGCCATCTCGACCGCGCTCGGACCGTCGACCTACGCCTTCTCCGCCATCGTCTGTGTCTACCTCGCGGGCCTCGGCATCGGCGGCGCCATCGCCTCGCGCATCGCCGACGGCACCAGGGCGCTGCGCTTCGCCCTCGCCTGCGTGCTGCTCGCGACCGCGCTCACCTCGATGTTCGGCATCGCCATCGTCGACGATCTGCCGCCCATGCTCCGCTGGGTCATCCTCGATAACGGACTGTCGCTCGGCGGACTGTTCGCCACCGAGTTCGGTCTCGCGGCGCTCTGCTTGCTGCCCGCGACCATCGCCATGGGCGCCATCTTCCCGCTCAGCATCACCGCGGTGGTCGGCAGCGAGGAAAAACTAGGCAGCGCGGTCGGCATCGCCTACGCGGTCAACACCGTCGGCGCCATCGTCGGCTCGTTCTCCGCTGTCTTCGTGCTCATCCCCGCCTTCGGCATCGAGCGCGGCATGCGCGTCGCGGCCCTGGGGTACGTGGCCGCCGCGGTGGTGTTGGGGCTGCGCTCCGAGAGCTTCATCGGCAAGGATCGCAAGCGCACCTTAGTGGGCGCCGCCGTGATGGCCGCCGCCCTCATTCTCGTTTGGAAGAGCTGGGACATCGGCCGCTGGACCGCTGGCGTCTACCGCCCCTCGATGACCCGCGAGTACCTCAAGGATGGCCTCGAGGTCGCGGAGATCTTGTTCCACGCCGATGGCCTCTCCTCGACGGTGACGGTGGAAGCCGAGGACGACGTCCGCTGGATCAAGGTCGACGGCAAGGTCGATGGCTCGAGCGTGGGCGACATGCCGACGCAGATCTTGAGCGGCCTGTTGCCGATGATGCTGCACCCCAATCCCAAGAACGTCGCGGTCATCGGCTGCGGTACCGGCGTCACCGTCGGCGGCGCGCTCCAAGGCGATCCCGAGCACGTCACGCTCATCGACATCGAGCGCCAGGTCATCGCCGGCGCCCACTACTTCGCCAACGAGAATCACGCGCCGTGGGACGACCCACGCCTCACCATCGTCGAGGATGACGGCCGCAACTTCCTGCGCCGCCACAAGGAAGGCTTCGACGTCATCGTCTCCGAGCCCTCGAACCCTTGGATGACCGGCGCCGCGAGCTTGTTCACCCAGGAGTTCTTCACGCTCGCGGCGAGCCGTCTCGACCCCAAGGACGGGCTCTTCCTGCAGTGGCTGCAGATCTACGAGATGGCTCCCGAGCGCATCGGCGCCATCTTGAAGACCTTCCACAGCGTCTTCCCGCACGTCTACGTGTTCACCGCGCACCCCGAATCGAACGATCTGCTCCTGGTCGGCGGCCACAATCCGGTGACGCTCGACTGGGAGCGGCTGGACAAGCGCTTCGCCACCTGGACCGCCGAGCTGGGACGCGCCGAGCTGCACGACCCTTACGAGCTCGCCGCCTTGCTCCTCGCGGGCAACGACGAGCTCGCCGCTATCGCGGACACGACGCCGCTCAACACCGACGACAACTCGTTCATCGAGTTCGGCGCGCCGCGTGACCTGCTCGAGTACGCGGACAAGGACGCCGAGCTGCCGTGGCTGCAAGCGGCGAAAGGCAAACGTGGCCGCCTCGTCCAACGCATGATCGGCCAACAGACCGACGCGCAGTGGGCCGAGCGCGCCGTCGCCCTGGCGCACGCCTATCTCATCCGCGGCGACCTCAGCGACGCCTTCGATGTCATGGAGTCAGCACGCGAGGGCATCAACAACGGCCGCAACGCCATCCAGACCGAGGCCCGCCGGCTGACCGAGATCGCCATGTTCCTGGAGAGCAAGATCGACGAGGTCGAGCCCATCGAGCCTGCCGGCCTCGCCGACCCGGGCTACGTGAAGCTCCTTCAGCTGGCCCGCACCGACGTCCGGGCGGCCCTCACCGACCTCGTCGCCAAGCCCCAGTTAACACGAGAGAATCCGGCTTACGGGCTGCTTTACGGCTATCTGCTCTACCAGAACGGCCGCTACGACGACGCGGGGGTCGCCCTGACCCACGCCGACGATGCCATCGGTGATTTCGACCAGTCGCCGGCCATCGCCTATTACCGTGCCCGGGCGGCTTATGCAGACGGCGAGTACGCCAATGCCGTCACGCAAATGAACCGCTATCGTGCGAGTTTGACACGAAGCTTGTCCGCATCTAGCGCACGGGATTAGACTTGCCGGGAATGGACTTACGGGTCGCGACGCGCACCGATGTTGGTCGGGTTCGAACCAACAACGAGGACAACTTCTTCGCCGACCCGAAGCTCGGCCTGTTCATCGTCTGCGATGGCATGGGCGGTCACTCGGCCGGCGAGGTCGCGAGCAAGACCGCTTGCGATGTCATCCAGCGCGAGATCGCGGCGAGCGGAAAGATCCGCGAGAAGTTCCTACAGAGCGGCAAGTCCGGCGACGTGAAGGCCGTGGCGAAGATGGTCGAAGCGGCCATCCACACCGCCTGCAAAGAGGTCTACAAGAAAGCGAGCCGCAACCCCGAGCTCGCGGGCATGGGCACGACCTGCACCGTCGTGTTCATGGCGGGCCACAACAAGGGCATCCTGGGTCACGTCGGTGACTCGCGCCTCTACGTCGTCCGCCAAAACATGGTGCATCAGCTCTCGGACGATCACACCTACGTCAACGAGCTGGTGAAGCGCGGCGCCTTGAGCCGCGAGCAGGCGCGCAATCACCCGCAAGGCAACGTCTTGTCGCGAGCCTTGGGCGTGCAGCCGACCGTGCCCGTCGACACCATGATCTTCGACATCGACCCGGGCGACACCTACTTGATGTGCTCGGACGGTCTCTACAACTACTACGCCGACCCGAACGAGATCACGAAGGTCATCGACAATGATGACATCGAAGGTGGCCTGAACCACCTCATCGACCGCGCCATGGATCGCGGTGGCCACGACAACCTCACCGGCATCGTCATGCGCGTCGGTGGCACGCCGCCTCCAGCCGACGCCGCGGTCGCCGCCGAGCAACGCATCGCCATATTGAAGCGCATCCCGATCTTCGCGCACCTCTCCTACAACGAGCTGGTCAAGGTCGTCGGCCTCACGCAGCTCGTGAAGGTGAAGGGCGGCGACACCTTCATCCGCGAAAACGAACCGGGCGACGAGCTCTACGTGGTGCTCGCGGGTGAAGTCAGCGTGCTCAAGGGCGGCCAGCTCATCACCACCCTCAAGGCCGGCGCGCACATCGGCGAGATGGCCCTCATCGACAACGCCATGCGCTCGGCGACCATCGTCGCCAACGGCGACTGCAACCTCCTCGCCATGCGCCGCGACGAGTTCTTCGGCGTCATCCGCACCGAGCCGGTCATCGCCACCAAGCTCTTGTGGAGCTTCGTGCAGGTGCTCTCCGGGCGGCTGCGCGAGACCAACGAAGCGCTCCAGGGCGCGCGCAAAGAGCTCACCGCCAACGCCGACGACTTCGAGATCTTCGTCGATACGTGAGGCGGCGGCTCCGATGAAACGGATCCTGCTCGCCGCTCTGCTCCTGTGCGGTTGCGCGTCGTCGGGGACGAATCAGGTGCGGCTGTCGCAGGACGACATCCTCGAGCGCAACGCCGCTCTGCAGCGCGTCGACGACGCGATCGGCTTGCTCGGAGACGAGCCGCTCGCCGGTTACCTGCAGAGCGTCGGCAGCGGTCTCGGTTTTCCGCAGGTGAGCTTCTCGGTGCTGAACAGCGAGGAGCCGAACGCCTACGCGGTCGACAGCGGCGCCGTGTTCGTGAGCCGCGGCATGCTCGCCTTGCTGAACGACGAGGGTGAGCTCGCGGCGGTCCTGGGGCACGAGATCGGTCACATCGCGGCGAACCACGGCAAGAAGCGCGAGGTCGCGCGCGCCCCCTTCGACGCCTTGAGCAAGACGCTGCGCAAGCTCTTGGGGCTCATCAAGCCGAGCATCGGCAACCGGGTCGGCGACTACACGAACACCAGCGCGCGCGTGGTGGTGCTGGCGCCCATCTCGCGCGGCCAGGAGCGGCGCGCCGACGAGGCGGGGGTCGAGCTCGCCGCGGCGGCCGGCTACGATCCGCTATCGCTGACGAGCGTGCTCGAGCGCATGCAAGGTTATGTCGTGGCGCAGACGGACAGCTGGCTCGATGAGCATCCGCCGGTTGCCGACCGCGTGAAACGGATGGCCGATCACATCGCGTCGCTGCGCCTCCCGAGCGCCACCGCCAAGCACCCTCCCCTGCTGCCGATGCTCGACGGCGTGGTCATGGACGCGCACCCGTTCGACGGCGCGGCGCAGGGCTCGAGGGTCGTGCACCCACGCTTTGGCGTGACTTACGAGGTACCGGCAGGCTGGGTCACCGAGCGCGAAGGGGGCGCGCTGGTGTCGAGCGGCGAGGGCTGCACGGTGTTGCTCGAGTCCGCCACCGCGGAGATGTCACCCGAGGAGCTGGTGCGCCGCAATAGCGGAAACGGAGGCGTCGAGCTGGCCGAGGTAGAGGAGTCGTTGAAGAAGCTGCCGGGGCAGGTAGCGCGCACGCGTGCCGAGTCGGCTGGCGTGCACGTCGAGCTGGTGATCTTCGGCGACGCCGAGCGCGCGCGCATCCTGAGCGGCGCCTGGCCCATCGAGAACAGCACCACCTGCGCCCCCCGCTTCGCCACCCTCATCGCCTCGGTACGCGAGCCCACCCCCGCCGACATCGGCAGCTTGCCCGTCGTGCGCCTGCGCATCGTCGTAGCGCACGCCGGTGAGTCGCTCAGCGGCCTGCTCTTTCGCAACCCCTCGGCCTGGCCTATCGAGCGCGTGGCGGCGCTGAACGGCCTCCCCGCCGACCATGTGTTCGAGCACGACGAAGCCATCAAGGTGCCACGCCGCGAGACCTGGTCGCTGCGTTAGCGGCTGAGCAGCTCGTTGATGGTTAGTGGGTCGACCGGCTTCACGAGGTGGCGGTCGAAGCCGGCGGCGTGGACTTCGCGGCTGACGTCGGCGCCGCTGTGGCCGGTGAGGGCGACGAGCTCGATGCCGTCGGCGTGCTTGGCGCGCAACGCGCGGGCCACGTCGAGGCCGCTCATCCCCGCCGGGAGGCCGAGGTCGCAGAGCACGACTTCGGGGACGTTGGCGCTAGCGGCCGAGATGCCCTCTTCGCCGCTGTAGGCGACGCTGACCTCATGGCCAGCCAGCTCCAGCAGCAGGCGCAGCGCTTCTGCTGCATCGAGGTTGTCCTCGATCACGAGAATTCGGCGTTGGATGCCCATTCGGAGGATTCCGTTGCTCATCAGATAGACGAGCGTTGGTGACTTGCCAAGCACCTACGCGGGCTCTACGAGGTTTCGCGTGCGCTCGGTGATGTTGGTTTTTTTGGCGGTGATTCTCGTCGGCGTGGGCTTCCTCTTGACCCGGCCGGGGACGGTCGCGCCGGTGGATCCGTACCGCCGCGCCGAGGAACGGCTGGAGGCGGAGCGCGCCCGGGGCCGGGTCGACAAGGCCGAGGTCGAGCGCCTGCGGCTGGCGTTGCGGATGGTGCGCGAAGGCGTCGACGGCCCGCGCTACAAGGTGCTGCGTGGCGAAGCCTTGAAGAGCGCGACCTCGGAGATCAGCGCGTGCAAGATCACGGATCTGACGCCGTGGCTGGACGAGCGCGTCGGGCTCGCGGACTGCACGTTCACGCCGCTCGGCAAGTGACTCAACCCAACCGATCAATCAAGGCGGTCATCCGCTTTCGCAGACGGCCGACCTTCTTGCTCACGCGGTCGAGATCCGCCTGCGTCGCCAAGCCCACCGCGCCAAGAATGCGCGCGGCGTTCTCGTCGATGAACGCCCTGCTCTCTTGGACGCGACGCACCGCCGCGCCGACCGCCGACGAGCTCTCCTCGGACTGCAAGAGCTCGTCGATGGCGCTCTTCCCGACGTTCTTCGCGCGCTCCTTGACGCGCTTCCAGAGCGGTGAGTCGGCCATGGCTACTTGCCCTTCTTCTTCGTCTTCACTTTGGCGACGGCGGGGGCCTTGCCGCCGCGGCGCAGGATGTCGTAGCTCGCCTTGCCCTTCGAGATGGTCATGATGGCGGCCATGCCTTCGGACTCGCTCTTGTCGTTCATCATCCAGGTGACCGCGTCGGACGGACCCGGGTTCAAATAGAGCTGCGAGACCATCGTCTTCGGCGGGATGAGCTCGCTGCCGTCGCTGTTGGTGGCGTGGCCGCCGGCTTCGTGGATGTTGCCGAAGATGCCGAACGGGACCTTGTGGTCGGCCATGAGCTTGATCATGTCCGGGTCACCGACGTGATTGCCCTCCGTGGTGCGGTCGACACCGTACTGGCCGCTCTGCTTGGGGCCGCCGTGCGACACCAGGACCACGGGAGCCTTGGCACCCTTGATGATGGCGCCGGTCGCGGCGACGTCCGCCGGATAGTACTGGCAGCCGTCCTTGGCGTGGATGAAGGCCGGGTTGAAGTAACCGGGCAACGACACGAAGTCGGCCTGCGGGGTGTGCACGCGGCGGATCTTCACCATGTCGAAGACGTGCGGCGAGCGCTCTTGAATGGCCGCCATCGCGGTCTTGTAGACGACGCGCCCTTCGCCGTTGCCAATGAGCACGAACACCGGCACCTGGGCGCCGGCGAGCACGTCGAGCGCGCTCTCGATGCCCGCCTGGGTCGTGCCCGAGTCGCCGTCGACGATGATCATGTCGACCTTCGACTTCTTGAACCACGCGACGAACGCCTTCAGGTTCTCGAGGTTCTCCTCGGAGCTCTCCTTGATGTCGGTGACGGTGCCGACGATGACCGCGTCACGCTCCGGACCAGTCCAGCTCAAGGTGCTGCCGTTCTCTTCCCAGGTGATGCCGTTCCACTGATGGGTCTTCGCCGTGCCGGCCGTCTCGGGCCCCACGCAGTCCTGGTCCGCGGTCTTCTCGGCCGGGGGCGCGACGATGTCGTTGGGCGCGGGGTCGGCGGGCGCTGGCGGCGGGACGGGCGGCGGTTGTTTGTCGTCCTTGGTTTCGCAGGCCACGGCGAGCAGTAGGAAGGCAAGCGGCAGAACGCGACGCATGGACATGAATGAGCCCCTCGGGTTGACCGCCGTAAGGTGCCTTGAGCGCGATGGCGGGCGCAAGCGGCGTGATCGTCAGCGGCGCTTGCGCGCAAGCTCCGCCAGTGCATCCTCGGCGCCGCGGCGCACCGCTTCCACCGGGTGACCGCTCGCCAAGGTGACGAGATACCCCTCGGCCGTCGGCCCGCCCAAGGAGCCCAGGGCGTACACGACCTGCAGCACGAAGTGCGGGTCCTTGTTGCGGGCAAGCTCGATCATCGGCTCGGCGGCGCGCGGATCACCGATCAAGATGAGCGCGCCGACCGCTCGCAGCGCGAGCTCTGGCTTGGTCTTCTCGTCGAGCAGCTGGATGAGCGGCTCGACGGCGGCCTTCACCTTGCGCTCGCCGAGGCGCTGCGTGGCGAAGAGCTGCAAGCGCTCGTCGCTGCTCTTCAAGGCCCCCATGAGATCTTCGTTACCGCCACGGTCGAGCACGCGCATGCTCACGCTCAAGGACCAGCCGTCCTGAAACGCCGCGGCCGCATCCTTGCGCACGTCGCCGGTCGCCGGTGCCTTGCCGACGACGTCGTAGCTCTGTGCGTCGGGCCGAGGCCGCAGCTCGACGCGCACGCGCTGCATGGGCGCTTCATCGGCCTCGCCGTTCTCGTCGGGGCGGTGATTGCGTGCGTCATCGCGGACAGGTGGCGCGACCTCGACGCGCAAGGTGTGCGTGCCCTCACGCTCCTCCGGCTTGAAGCGGGTGGAGCCGTCGGCGGCCAGCGTCGCGATGATGTCGGCGCGCATGCCTTCACGCAGCTCGCGGTCGTTCTCGAGCTCGGGCGGCATGTTCAAGAGCAAGCGCGTGATGGTGATGGTCTGCGGCGTGCGCTTACAACCCGACGCGGCCACGAGCATCGCGACGAGGAGCCAACCGAACCGTGACCTGTACGCCTTCACTGCCAGCGAGCATACCCGAATACGTTACATGCCCACTAAAAGTCGCTCACCGAAGACCGGCGCGAGGCCCGCGTCGATGATCTTCTTACGCGCCGTGAGCACGTCGTACGACATGCGGTGGAACGTGAAGACCTTGGTGTCGGTGTCGTAGATGCCACAGCAGGCGCGCGGATCGCGGTCACGGGGCTGGCCAATGCTGCCCACGGTGATGATGGTCTTTTGCGGACCGGTGCAGTCGATGCTGTCGGCGACGAGCGGGGTCACCACGGCGGACTCGTCCACGTAGAACGAGATGGTGAGGTGGGAGTGACCGATGAAGGTCACGTGCGCGAGCTCCGACAGATGCCCGCCCAGCGCTTCGACCTGCTCGGGCGCGAAGAGGTAGTCGAAGGCCTCGGGATGAATCGGCGAGCCGTGCGAGAACTCGATGTCGCCATGGCGGACCTTGAACGGCAGGCCCGCGAGCCAGGCGCGGTTCTCGGGCGTGAGGCGGTCGGCGGTCCACTGCAGCGCTTGCTTGGCGGCGTCGTAGTAATCGGAGAAGTCGATACGGCCACATGCGGCCGCGTCGTGATTGCCGATGATGGCGACGTCGGCGATGGGCCGGATACGGTCGCAAACCTCGTTGGGGCTCGCGCCATAGCCGACGGCGTCGCCCAAAAAGACGTGAGCGTCGCACTTTTGCGCGAGCAACCAGGCAAGCGAGACGTCGAGCGCTTCGAGGTTACCGTGGACGTCGGAGAAGATTCCGTAGCGCATCGTGATTCAAACAGCCTCTGAGGTCACGTGGGCCTCGATGAAGGCCGTCAGCGCTGCTACCTCGCTAACCGACTCGAACGCCAGCCCCATCACACCGCCACGGCCACGAAACCCTTCGGCACGCCATATCACGCGGGCGGTCGCGACCACTGGCACCGGGCTCGTCGGCAAGGTGAATCTCACGACCACACGCTCTCCCACTTCCGATGGAGCCGCAGCCAAAACACGCGCGCCCGATAAGCTCAAGTCCACGAGGGATACGAAGCGCTCGGCCTTGGCGTCGACTATCCAGCAGCGCAGCGGGGTCGCTCGGCGTTCATGGTAGCGCTGTTCCCGCGCACGCGACGACATGATCTTCAGCATCGGGGAGCCCCAAAACGGTGTCAAGGTCGGGTTTTCCAGCGTCGGGCCGCGGTCTCACCAAGCTTCCAATGACCCCGGTTTGACGTGTAAAAACGCGCAGCGCGTATGCCGTCAGCGACCTTCATTACCGCCGAAGCCATCGGTCTGCTCGAGATCGACGGGGTTCCGCGGGCTTTGCGCGCCCAGGACGCCGCCTTGAAGCGCGCGCCCGTGAAGATCCTCGCCTGCGCGCCCGTCAGCCCGAACAAGGTCATCCTGCTGATGACCGGGGACGTGGCCTCGGTCGAGGAGAGCATGGCGGCCGCCGAGGATGGCCTCGGCTCGCGCCGCATCGATCGGCTGTTCCTGCCGGGTGTGCACCCCGCCGTGGTCGCGGCGGTCCGTGGCGATCGCCGGCTCCCCAACGACGATCCGCTCGGTATCTTCGAGCTGGCGACCGTGGCCACGACCGTCTCCGCCGCCGACGTCGTGGTGAAGGCCACCAACGTCCGCATCGAGCGCATGCACCTCGCGACCGGCTTTGGCGGCCGTGGCTATTTCACGCTGCGCGGCGCGCAGCCGGACGTCGAAGAAGCCGCGGCCATCCTCGCGGCCACCATGGGCGAGGCGCTCCTCGACGCCGAGGTCATTGCCGCCCCACATGCCGAGCTCCTAGAAAGCGCATTTCGACGCCCCTGGAATCTCGACCCCGCCGACGAGGGTTAAGGGAAGCACATGAGTCTCGACGAACGCACCGTGCAGGACACCGCGGCGATGCTTGGCCGCATTCGTGACGAAGTTTCGAAGATCGTGGTCGGCCAGGGGACGCTCGTCGACCGGCTGCTCCTGGCGCTCGTCGCCGACGGGCACGTGCTCATCGAGGGCATCCCAGGGCTCGCCAAGACCACCGCGGTCAAGGCGCTCGCCAACGCCATCGAGACCACCTTCTCGCGCATCCAGTTCACGCCCGACCTGCTCCCAGCCGACCTCACCGGCACCGAAGTCTACCGCCCGCAGACCGGCGCCTTCACCGTCAAGAAGGGGCCGCTGTTCGCGAACCTCGTTTTAGCGGACGAGGTGAACCGCGCCCCCGCCAAGGTGCAGAGCGCCCTGCTCGAAGCCATGCAGGAGCGCCAGGTGACGCTCGGCGACACGACGCACGTCTTGCCTTCACCGTTCCTGGTGCTCGCGACACAAAACCCCATCGAGCAAGAAGGCACCTACCCGCTCCCGGAGGCGCAGGTCGACCGCTTCATGTTGAAGCTCCACGTCGACTATCCCGACAAGGCGGCCGAGAAGGAGATCATGCGCCGCATGAGCGGGCGTGAGACGCCGAAGGTCGCGGCGGTCGTGCATCCACGCGACATCATGGCGGCGCGCGAGGTCGCGGACGCGGTGCATCTCGACACGCGCCTCGAGGACTACATCGTCGACCTGGTGTTCGCGACGCGTAAGCCCGAGGCCCACGGCTTGGCCAAGCTCGCCAAGTTCATCGCCTTCGGTGCCTCGCCGCGCGCCAGCATCGCCCTCGCCAAGGCCGCCCGTGTGCACGCCCTGATGCAGGGACGCGCTTACGCCACGCCGCACGACGTGAAGACCATCGCGCCGGACGTCCTCCGCCATCGCGTACTGCCCACTTACGAAGCCGAGGCCCAGGAGCTCACCGGCGAGCGCATCGTCCGCGACGTCCTCGCGGCGGTCGACGTTCCCTAAGGACTTATGGAAGCACCGCGCCCGACGCTCGACCCAGAGCTAGCGGCGAGAGCCCGCCGCCTGCGCATCCGCGCGCGCAGGCTCTCGAGCGAGCTGTTCACCGGGGCGTTCGCGAGCGCCTTCAAGGGGCGGGGCACCGAGCTCGACCAAGTGCGCGAGTACCAGCCGGGCGACGACATCCGCCGCATCGACTGGAACGTCACGGCGCGCGCCCACTCCGGCGACAACACCGCCCGCGCCTTCGTGAAGGAGCATCGGGCCGAGCGTGAGCTCACGGTGATCCTGCTGGTCGACATGAGCGCCTCGGGGAGCTTCGGCAGCGTCCAGCGCAGCAAGCGCGAGATGGCCGCAGAGCTCGCCGCCCTGCTCGCTTTCGCGGCCACGGCGACGCAGGACCGCGTGGGCATCGGTCTGTTCACCGACCGCGTCGAGCGTTACGTGCCGCCGCGCAAGGGTCGCGCCCAGGTCGCGCGTCTCATTCGCGAGCTCTTGACCTTCGAGCCGGCGGGCGTCGGCACGAGCCTCACCGAGGCCTTCGCCTATCTGCGCCGGGTGCAGCGGCGCCGCGCCGTGGTGTTCGTCATCTCGGACTTTCTGACAGCGGGCTACGAGGACGAGCTGCGCGCCGCCGCGAGCTTTCACGAGGTCATCGCGCTGCGGCCCATCGACGCACACGAGCTGCATCTCCCTGACATCGGCATGGTCACCCTGCGTGACGCCGAGAGCGGCGCCATGCGTGTCATCGACACCAGCGACGCGAAGCTCCGCGAGCACTACGCCATGGCGGCCGAGAAGCGCGGCCGGGAGCTCGCCGAGACGCTTCGCCAGGCGCGCGTGCCGCTCGTGGACTTGCCGGTCGACGGCGCCTATGTCGACCTCCTCACCCACTTCTTTGCCTCGCGGCGCAGGCGCGGGCGCTGATGGACGAGCTGCGCGACATCAAGCCGCTGGTGCCGCTCTCTGAGCCCCTACCGTGGTGGCTCTGGGCCGTGCTCGGCGCCGTGGTGCTTGTGGCTTTGCTGGTGCTGCTGCGCAAGTGGCGCAAGAAGCCGGCGGCGCCCAGCGTGCTCTCCGAGGCCGAAGCGGCGCGGCTCGCTCTGGCGGCGATTCGTGGCATGCGCCCGCGTGACCAAGCAGCGGCCGAGCGCATCCAGAGTCACATCGCGTTGGTGCTGCGCCGCTGGATCGAAGCACGGCACGCCGTGAACGCGACCGACATGACGACCGAGGAGCTCACCGCCGAGCCCGGACTGCGGCGGGTGCTCGGCGACGCCGGGCGCGACGAGGCGATCGCGTTGCTCTCTTTCGCGGACAAAGTGCGCTTCGCCGGCGTGACCGCCCCAGCGGACGATCATGTCGCGAGCATCGAGCGTGCTTACGCGCTGGTGGCGCGCCCATGAGACTCGCCGACGCCCGCTGGCTCTTCGTGCTCGTACCGCTGTTCGCGCTCTGGCTCGGCTGGCTGTGGCGCAATCAGCGGCGCGGTGAGCGGCCCTCGGCGACCTTCTCGAGCCTCGCCGCCTTCAGTGACGTGCGGCCCACCTGGGCGGTGCGCTTGCGGCCCTGGGTCGTCGCGGCGCGCTTCGTGGCCGTCGGCTTGTTGCTCGCGGCCCTGGCGCGGCCCGTCGCTTCGCAGGGCAAGAAGGCGCTCAGCACCGACGGCCTGCACATCGTCCTGGTCATCGACACCTCGGGCAGCATGCGCGGCTTGGACCTCGACCCCGAGCGGCCCTTGGAGTGGAAGCGCACCCGCCTGGAGGTCGTGAAGGACGTCGTGAACAGCTTCGTGAGCGCGCGCCTGAACGACGCCGTGGGGCTCGTCGTCTTCGGCACCTTCGCCTTCACGCAGGCCCCCCTCACCCTGGACCACGCCTTGGTCGCGAACCTCGTGCAGCGTCTCGAGATCGGCATGGCCGGTGAGCAGACCTCGATTGGCGAGGCGCTGGTGACCGCGGTGAAGCGCTTGAAGGACGACAAGGCCAAGTCGCGCGTCGTGATTTTGCTCACCGACGGCCGCAACACCGCGGGCAGCGTCGAGCCTCAAGAAGCAGCGCAGCTCGCGAAAGCGTACGGCGTGAAGGTCTACACCATCGGCGCGGCACGCGAAGGCCGCGCGCCGGTCGTGATGCAGGGTCAGGTCTTCTATCAGGAGGACGACCTCGACGAAGAGACGCTGACCAACATCGCCGAGACCACGAACGGCAAGTACTTCCGCGCCGAGGACGCCACCGCCCTGTCGCGCATCTACGCCGACATCGACATGCTCGAGAAGGACGCCATCGACGCGCCCGAGCAGCACGAGCTCGACGAGCGCTATCCGCTGTTCGTCATGCCGGCGCTGCTGCTCCTTTGCGTCGAAGCGCTACTCTTGTCGACACGGCTGAGGAGCTTGCCATGAGCGGCATCATGCTCGAGCGGCCGATGATGCTGTGGCTCCTCGTCGTGCCGGTGCTCATCGCCATCGTCGGCATCCATGGCGAGCGCGCCGCGCGGACGCGCATTGGGAAGCTGGTCGCCGCGCGGCTGCAGCCGAAGCTCGTCGTGGCGGCGCCGGCGGCGACGTGGCGGGTCGTCGTGGTGGCGCTGTCGCTCGCGGCGCTGGTCGTCGCCCTCGCGGGTGTCCGCTATGGCACGCTCGAGGAAGAGGTGCGGGCGCGCGGCGTCGATGTCGTGGTGGCGCTCGACGTGTCGGACAGCATGCTGGCGCGCGATGTCGAGAGCGACGCGGGGCTGACGCGGCTCACGCGGGCCAAACGCGAGATCCTGGATCTCATTGGCCGGCTCGACGGTGACCGTATTGGGCTCGTGCTCTTCGCGGGCGAGGCCGTGCTGCAATTGCCGCTGACGCTCGACTACGAGGCCGCGGCGCTCTTCGTGCGCGAGGTCGAGCCCGAGCTCGTCTCCACCAAGGGTACCGCGATCGCGAAGGCCATCGAGACGTCGCTCCTCGCCTTCGAAGCCGGCGTCGCCGAGGGCCGCGCCATCATCCTCATCACCGACGGCGAAGATACGGAAGGCGACGTGAACGCCGCCGCCGAGAAGGCGAAAGAGGCAGGCGTGCGCGTCTTCTCGATTGGCGTCGGCCGTGCCGAGGGCGCGCCCATCCCGCTTGCGGGCGGCGGCTTCCGCAAGGACAAGCGCGGCGACATGGTGTTGTCGAAGCTCGACGAAGCGCAGCTCGCGAGCATCGCCAGCATCACCGGCGGCGACATGGTGCGCTCGACCAGCGGCGACTACGACCTCGAGCGCATCTACACCGCCGGCATCAAGACCAAGGTGAGCGCCCGCGACTTGGGCTCGCGCCGCCGCGTGCACGGCAAGGACCGCTATCGCATCTTGGTTTCCTTCGCCGCCGCTGGTTTGATGCTCGAGGCGCTCTTGCGAGGACGGCGCACGCGATGACCTTGCTCGTACTCTCATTGCTTCTGGCGGACCCGGGTGTCGCGGCCTACGAGCGTGGTGATTACGCCACCGCGGTCGAGGAGCTGTCGCGGGCGCTCACCGACAAGCCGCATGACGCGCGCCTGGACTTCGACCTGGGGAGCGCGCTGTACAAAGCAGGGCGTTATGCCGACGCGGAGAAGGCGTTCGCGCGGGCCGCCAGGGACGAGAAGCTCGCGGCGCGGGCGCTTTATGATCAGGGCAACGCGCGCTTCAAGCAGGACAACTTCAAGGGCGCCATCGAGAGCTATGAGCAGGCGCTGCGGAGTGACGCGCAAGACGAGGACGCTAAAGCGAACCTCGAGCTCGCCAAGCGCAAGCTGCAGCAGCAGGAACAGAAGCAACAGCAAGAGCAGCAGCAGCAACAGAAGGACCAGGACGAGAAGAACGAGCAGGAGCAGCAACGGCAGCAGCAGAATGGTGATCAGTCGCAGCAGGATCAGCAGCAGAAGTCGGACGAGGGGAAGAACGAGCAGCAGCAGGGCAAAGAGGGCCAGCAGCAAGACGCGCAGAACGCCGAGCAGCAGCAACAGCAAGGCGAGCAGTCGAAGGAGCAACAGGGAGCGCAGCAGCAACAAGACGCACAGTCGAAGAACCAGCAGGCGCAGGAACAACGAGACGCCGCGAGCGCCGCGCAAGGCCAGCCCAAGCGCGAGAAGCGCCCTACCGACAAGACGGTGATGAGCGACGATCAGGCGGCGCGCATCCTCGACCGCGTCGACGAAAAGCGGCCGCGCTCACGGGTCCGTCAGAAGCACTCCCGCTCGGGGAAGGACTGGTGATGCGCCTCGTCATCCTTCTTGCGACCGTGCTCGTCGCCGGCCCGGCCTTCGCGGGGAGCGCGACCGCCAAGCTCGACCGCACACGCGCGAGCCTCGACGACGAGGTGATGCTGACCATCAACGTCAACGGCAGCGCCGACACGCCGGAGCTGCCGAGCGCGCTCTACAGCGACTTCGAGGTGCAGTCGTCGGGTACGTCGAATCAAGTGTCGTTCATCAATGGCCGCATGAGCTCGAGCACGCGTTACACGTACACGCTGGTACCGAAGCGCGCTGGCACGCTCACGGTGCCGGCCATCCCCGTGACCGTCGACGGCACGCGCACCACGACCGAGCCGCTCCAGCTTGCGGTCGCCACGGCGAACACCGCGAATCCGCAACAAGCCGGCGAGGAGATCTGGCTCACCGCCGAGCTCACGCCGATCACGGGCGAGCGGCAGTCCGTTTTCGTGGGCGAGCAGCTCGTCTACACCTTGCGTGTCTTCGCGCGCGTCAACGCGTCGTGCCCCAGCCTCAAGATCCCTGACTTCCCCAACACCGCGACGTACGACCTCGGCCAGCAGCGCGAGTACCGCACCACCATCGACGGCGAAGAGGTCTCGGTCGTCGAGGTGCGCCGCGCCGTCTTTCCGGACAAGGCCGGCGCGCTCGAAGTGGCGGGCATAAGGATGAGCTGCACCATCGAGCGCAACAACCGCCGCCGCAACGATCCGTTCGGCAACATGTTCGGCATCGACAATGGCGTACGCAAGGTGATCCGCAGCAAGACGCTCTTCATGTCGGTCGAGGCGCTGCCAGAGCCACCCGCCGGCTTCAGCGGGCTCGTGGGTGAGGTGACGGTCGCGGCTGGCTTCAGCAAACCCGAGGCGAACGTCGGCGACTCGGTGACCTTGTCGCTCGCGGTGCGCGGTACCGCGCAGATGACGAGCGCTCCCGAGCCCGCCGTCGCCTTGCAGGATGCGTTCAAGATCTACGACGACAAGCCGTCTGTCCGCTATGACACAACGGGGCCTCATCTGATCGGCGAGCGCGCTTTCAGCAAGGCGCTGGTCGCCCAAAAGCGCGGCAAGCTCGACGCTCCGCCGGCCTCGCTGGTGTACTTCGACCCGACGACACGCAGCTACCGCGAGGCGAAGTCGGAGCGGCTGACGATCAGCATCAGCGGCGCCCAAGATGACCCCGCGCAGAGCGCTCCGCGAGACCAGGCCGCGGCCCCCAGCGCCGTCTTCGTGGGGCCCCAAGCTCCGTTCGCCAAGGCGGCGCTCCGCAGGGCGTCGAACGACTTCCTCGGTCCCTGGCTCGGAGGTCCCCGGCTCGGCGCTCTCCTCCTCGTGCCGCTCGCCGCCGCGTTCGCCATCGCGAACACTCGCCGCCGCCGCCGTGACAACACGCCGATGGCTCGGACACGGCGCGAGGCAGCTGGTAACGCCATCACTCTCCTCGCGCGAGCCGGCGAGGATCCCGCTGCCATCAACCGCATCATCCGTGATCTCATCGGCACCACGGTCCAGCACCGCGGTCCCGCGATGAGCAGCGTCGAAGCGCTCGAAGCCCTGCCCCGTGTCGGTGTCCCCGCGGACCTCGTGGCCAAGGCGCACGCGGTGCTCGCGAACAGCGACGCGGTGATCTACGGCGGCGGCAAGGCCGACCTCCACCTCCGCGAAGACGCCCTCGCCTTCGCCCGCGGCCTCGAGGCCATGCGATGAGCCGCGCCGACGACGCCTTCGACGCCGGCATCACCGCGCTGCGCGAGAATGATCTACCGGCCGCGATCGCGAAGCTCGTGGAAGCGCGCATGTATTCTCCAGCAGACACGGAGATCAGCAGCGCGCTGCTTTATGCGAGGTTCACTGCCCAGACGACGTCGCACGTGGAGCTACCGCCGCTCAGGCCGACCGATGCCGCGCTGGGGTGGGTTGTCGTCAACATGGCGCTGGCCGTGGCGATCGCGCGGCGGCTGCGGCGGAGTTGGAAGCTTGGCTTGGGAATCGCGTGGCTTGCATGCGCGGGGTGCTGGTCGGCCGTGGTGCTGACGCGGCCGGAGTATGCCGTGGTGGCGAAGCCCGAGGTGGCGGTGCACGTCGCGGATGACGAGACGAGCTTGGAGCGCTACCGATTGAAGGCTGGTGATGAGTTGGTGATCGAAGGGAAGCTCGGGGAGTGGCTGAAGGTGAAGTCGGGGGCGGGAGAGCTTGGTTATGTGAAGGCGGAGCAGGTCATCGAGGTGAAGTTGGGGACGCATGAAGGCCGATGACCGATTGCCGATTGCCGATTGCCGATTGCCGATTGCCGATTGCCGATTGCCGATTGCCGGGCAACGCTCAGTCGAAGTCCACGGGTAGTGGCAAGGTCATTCTGGATGCGCGGAGTGCCAGCCGCTTGATGCGCCGTTCGTTCAGGTGCTCGGGCTCCGCGACCGTGGCTTGATTGGCGTAGTGCAGAGCGCGGGCGGGATCCCGCAGTCTTCTCTCGTACAGCTTCGCGAGCTCCAGGCAGACGGTGGGCGCCATCTCCGCGTCGACACGGGTGAGCGCTTTCTCGAGCGCCGCTACAGCGGACGCGAACTCGCCCTTGCGCTTGTGAACCCGCGCCATCAACACCAGCGCGGCGGCCGAGACATGGGCGTCGCCACTCGCCGCGGTGATCGCGAACGCATGGGCCCGCTCGCCATCGCCGGCGCGCACCGACAGCTCCGCGAGCGCCAGCTGATCGCGCAGATCATCGTCGCTCGACGCGCTCTCGAGCTTGTCGACGAGCACACCGAGGAGCGCCACCAGCGACACCAAGTCGTGCCGGTTGTGCAGCAAGATGGGATTCAAGCACGAGCCATCCCTGCCGCGCAGGAATTCCATGTAGATGGCCGGGATGTCGGCGCCGCCCACGTCATCGACGCGCGCGAGCTTCAGCACCTCCCGTTCGAGCTCGGTAAGCTGCACATTGGTGAGGCGGCGCTTGAAGACGCGGCGCGCGCAGTGCAGCAAGTCGACGTGCGCCGCGGGCTCCGGCACCTTCATGCGATTCAAGACGAAGCGTGTCCGCAACAGCGGCCAATCGAAGCTCTTACCGTTGTAGCTGACGATGCACGGCGCCGCGGCGATGCGCTCGCCCAGCACCTCGAGCATCGGCGCCTCTTCCCCCGGTTTGCGCAACACCAGCTGCTCGACCTGAACGCTCGTGCCATCGAACCAGCACATCCCAATCAAGAACGGCAGCGTCCCCGCGCCGCCCGAGAGCCCAGTGGTCTCGGTGTCGATGTACAACGCCCGGCTGAAATCGATGCCGCTGAGCCGAGCATCGAGCGCGAGCTTTGCGACGAGCTCCCCCGTCGCCACCAGCCCCCGCCGCAATCGCGCCCCACCCTGCGCATGATCGGGATCGAGCGCCTCCCCCACCGCATGCACCTCCCCCCGCGCCGTCATCCGCACCGCCCCCAACAACCCACCCCCACCCTGCACCCGCTTGCCCTTAGGCTTCGCCTGCCGGTTCGCTAAAGCAAGCAACCGCGATTTGATGGCGCTCGCCCGCCCGAACGGCTTGTCCGCACCCGCCGTCGAAGCGCGGTCATCGGCGATCGGTTCTCGGCCGTCGGCTATCGGAAATCGGTCATCGGCTATCGGCTCTCGGCCGTCGGTGATCGCCAATCGGCCATCGGCGATCGGCTCTCGGCCGTCGGTGATCGCCAATCGGTCATCTGCCATCGGCCCCGCCTGCGCCCTCAACCGCGCAAGCTTCTTCTTCATATCCATCACCCACCCACCCCAAGCGCCTTCAACACCTCCAGCACCAGCGACTTCCTCATATCGCCGTCCGCTACAGCCGCCATCGCGGGCCGCACCGCCGCTCCCACAGCGCGAGTCGCCGGCGCCAGCGCCCCACCATCATCATCCTCATCGCTATCGCGCAGCACCCCCGCATGCCCCGCTTCGAGCTGCTTCAACGCCCCCACCGGCAACGCAGGACCCCCAGGCGCCACCTGCAACTGCGCGACCCCCACGCCAATGCCAGGGCCAATACAGCTCGGGCACCCCGCGGTGCACGGACACGCGCTGATCAACGCATGCGCACGCTCGAGCATCAGCACGCGCTCCTCATGCAAGCGTGGCGCGAGCCCCACCCCGCCAGCGACCGCGTCGTACAAGAAGATGCTGGGGTGGAAGGGCTCCCGGTCGACCAACCACTCGCCATCCCGTGGCGCGACCGCACCCTCGCCCGCCTTATCGGTGACGGTGCGACCCAAGTCGCGCGGGTCGGTCATCAACCCAACGCACGCCACGGTGTGCAACGCATTGGCGAGGCCGCGCAGCGCGTCGATGACCAGCGGCCGCGCGACGCCCAAGCTACTCACCAGCTCGTTGCCGATGGTGAGCCACATCGCGCTCGTGTGCATCTGCATCTCGGGCAAGTGCACCTCGCCAAAGCCGATGTTCTCGTGCGTGTGGAACTTGATCTTCTTGTAACCAACGACCTTCGAGACGACGCTCACCTCGCCCATACCGCCAGTCAGCGTGGTCGCGAACAGCTCATGGACGCGCTCGGACGGCACGTCGTCCTCGAGCACCGCGACGCGGGTGTACGTCATAGCGTCCGTGTAATAGTCGGGGGCGACCTTGCGAACGTAGGCCTTGTGATTGTCGTAGTCGAGCCGCTCGACCTGATACTGCTCGCCCAGGTGCTGATAGATGGCCTGCTCGTGCAGCATGGTGTGCGTGCCGCGCCAGTCCATCTCGGCGATGGTGCGGTCGGTGGCGACGTCGATGATGGCGACGTTGTCCCAGCTCGCGGTGCGCAGCGACACATGGTTCGCCGGGTAGACGTCGGTGGCCCAGTGGTAGACGTTGCGGCCGTTTGGCCCCGCGACCGGGTGCAGGATGCGGGACTCGGCAAGGTAATCGAGCGCGTCCTTGATAGCGGACGGAGGCACATCGCCGAAGGCCTCGCCCTCCTCGAACGGCAGCTCGAAGGCCGCGCACTTCAAGTGCGCCACCAGGATCTCGATGTTGTCGGGGTCGATGCGCGCGTGCTCGACCGGGGCGCCGATCAACGCCTCGGGGTCGGCGGCGAAGAACTGGTCGAGCGGCGCGCTCGAGGTGATGAGCAGCGCCAGCGAGCTCTCGCCCCGGCGGCCACCGCGGCCAAAGCGCTGCCACAGGCCCGCGACCGAGCCCGGGTAGCCGGCGCACACCACCGCGTCCAAGGCGCCGATGTCGATGCCGAGCTCGAGCGCGTTGGTGGCGACGACGCACTTCACCGCGCCGTCGCGCAGACCTGCTTCGATGCGCCGCCGCGTCTCGGGCAAGTAGCCACCGCGGTAGGCGTGAATGGTGTCGGGATCGACGCCGTCTTCGCTCAAGCGGTCACGCAGATACTTGAGCATGACCTCGACGGAGTTGCGGCTCTGTCCGAAGACGATGGTCGACACGCCGGCGCGCACGAGGTCGCAGGTGAGGCGCACCGCGGTCTTGATGTACGAGGCGCGAATGCCCAGCTCGGGGTTCAGGAGCGGCGGGTTGAACACCATGACGTGCTTTTCGCCGCTGGGTGCTCCGCTTTCGTGGATGAGCGAGACCGGCTCGCCGAGGACACGCTCGGCGTGCTCGCGCGGGTTGCCGATGGTCGCCGAGGCGAAGATGACGGTGGGCTTGCCGCCATGGAAGCGCGCGACGCGCAACAAGCGCCGCAGGACGTTCGCGAGGTGCGAGCCGAAGACGCCGCGGTACGAGTGCAGCTCGTCGATGACGATGTAGCGGAGGTTCGCGAAGAGCCGCGCCCAGCTCGCGTGATGCGGGAGGATGCCGGTGTGCAGCATGTCGGGATTGGTGACGAGCACCCCGCTCTTCTCACGCGCGGCCCGGCGGGCGTCCCCCGGAGTGTCGCCATCGTAAGTGATGGCACCGTGCGTAAGCCCCGCCGCTTGCATCAACTCGAGGAGCGCGACCTCTTGATCACGCGCCAGCGCCTTGGTGGGGAACAAGTACAAGGCGCGCGCCTCGGGCTCGCGGGCGAAGGTGTCGAGGACCGGCAGGTTGTAGCAGAGGCTCTTGCCCGAGGCGGTGGGCGTGGCGACGACGAGGTGCTCGCCGGCGCGGGCGCGTTGATAGGCCTCGGCTTGGTGACTGTAGAGCTGCTTCACCCCGCGCCCGCGCAGCGCCGCCACGACCTGCGGAGCGAGCTCGTCGGGGAGCTCGGTGGTGCGCGCTGGCCGCTCGGGGATGACGGTGTCGAGCGCGAAATGCCGGAACAGCCGCCCGTCTTCACGCCACTCGGAGATGACGTGAGCGATCCCCCCTGGCTTCTGCCAAGGCGCCCGAGGACGGCGAAACTCCAGGACGTTCGCGGGTACCGACGGCTCTGCCATGGATGCACTGTACGGATGTGCACCCATGAAAATCAAGCCAGACTATTCGACTCGGATCTCGAAAAGCATGCCGGCATGTACGCTGCAGAACCCTTTGATCGTCCCCGCGGCGAGCGCCGGAGTCGTGAACGTCGCATGGGACACCATGATGCCGCTGTCGAAGGGAGTGACCTGCAACGCATTAGTAGTCGCCGTGTGCACGACGTCATCATCATTCGTGAAGGTCACGGTCGCGCCCGGACTCACCGTGATGCAAGCCGGCGAGAAGGTAAAGCCGGTGATCGAAACAGCGGTCGTCGCGGTGCAACTGCTGTCCTGATCACCACCGTGCTCCTCGTGCTTCTCGTGCTCCTCCCCATCATCGCCACTGCACCCCATCACAACGCCCAACCCCAAAACCAAAAGCACCCAGCGCATGAACAACCTCCGCGAGCTAGAGCCTCTCTCAGCGAGAACCTGTCGGTGTGTCAGCGACAATCGCACATCCGGCCCAGGCAGTGCACCGACAACTGGCCGTACCCCGGAGCGACCGCATGAGAACCTCAGCGACAGCGCAGTACAGAGCAGCACAGCAAGCGGAGCAACCAGCAGTCAAAACCGCAGCGAGCAGCAGCGGCCCAAGGCTGAACATCACGAAGACACCTGCCACCGACAGCATCGATGTCAATGCCTCTACGGCAATCGTCAAACGTCAGTTCCAGCTCCCTGTCCGCGTCAACGGATGGTCCGGCTTTCACGCAGGATTGGTCCTGACTCCCCTCGCTATGCGCGCCGAGGCCGCTGGCGTAAAAGTCTCGTTCGAGGTCGTAGACAAGCACTGGTGGAAGGGCACTCTCTACAACGTGCATTGCGAAGGCGCCGCTGCAGACATCGAACGTCTCATCGCAATTTCGCTGCGCGCCATCGAAGAAGTCCGCACGACCGAGTGAGCTCCCCCAGCCCCGCGGCCAGCCTCCCCCGCTGTTCCGATCCTCGCGCTACGAAGGCCTCTTCGCAACTTGCCCCGCAGCCCAATAGCAAGCGGAGACGCGGGCCTGTGCCTCCGCGATAGTCGACAGCTCATACAGCGATACGACGTTCGAATAACGCAAGCGTTACGAAAACCCCCGCGTGGAGCCGCCCGACACGGCGCAACGCGACCGTCCCGAAGTGAGGCTAAGCAGCCGTCAGGTTCCACCTTGCCTTCGTGGAACCTGACCTCTAGCGAGGCCCCAAGGCCGAGCGAAAAAAAACGCAAGCGGAGACGCGGGCCGATGCCTCCGCGATAGTCGACAGCCCATACAGCGATACCACGCTCGAGTATCGCAGGCGTCACGTAAACCCCCGCGTGGAGCCGCCCGACACGGCGCAACGCGACCCTTCCGGAGTGAGGCAGAGCAGCCGTCAGGTTCCACCTTGCCTTTGTGGAACCTGACCTCTAGCGAGGCCCCAAGGCCGAGCGAAAAAAAAATGCCCGGTGCCCTGAGAATTCAGGTCACCGGGCACCAGCTGAGTAGCGCACTCGCCCATAGCGCGCTCCCCAGCATCTTTATCGGCTATGCAACGCTCTGCTGCGGCGGACGGCCGTCGCGTTTGGTGGGGCGGGCCGGAGTCTCCACGAGCTCAGGGGTCACCGGGCCGGTGATGTCTTCACCCTGCGCGTCATCGTCATCATCATCGTCGCTCTTGAAGCGGGCCATCTGGCGCGCGAACCACTGCGAGGCGTCGTCGAAGAGCGAGTACGCCACCGGTGTCGCGAGCAAGGTCAGGAGCAGCGAGAGCATCTGACCGCCGACGACGACACCCGCCGTCGCCCGGTTGTTACCGGAGCCCGCGCCCTCGGACAAAATCAGCGGGATCATACCAGCGACGAACGCGAAGGTCGTCATCAAGATCGGACGGAGCCGGTCCTTGTTGGCCACGATGATGGCGGTGGCGCGGTCCATCCCCTCGGCGCGCAGGTGGTTCGTGTGGTCGATCTGAAGAATCGAGTTCTTCTTCACCACGCCGAAGAGCACCAGCAAGCCGAGCATCGAGTAAATGTCGAGCTGCTGCTGGAAGATGACCAAGGACGCTAAAGCGAACGGTAAGGTCAGCGGTAAGCACAGCAAGATGGTGACCGGGTGCAGCCACGACTCGAACTGCGCCGCGAGCACCAGGTACATGAACACCAGCGACAAGATGAACGCCGCGAGGAAGAGCTTGCCGGCCTTCGCCATCTCCTTCGAGCGGCCGGCCGGACCCGAGCGGTACTCCGCCGGGAGGTTGAGCGAGTCGATGACCGTCTTCACGCCGGTCGCGATGTCGCCTTCCGAATAACCGGCGCCGGGGTTGGCGCGGAAGGTGATCTGGCGGACGCGGTTCAAGCGGTTGATGAGCGCGGGGCCGGTGTTCTCTTCGGTGTGCACGACGTCGAGGAGCGGGACCTGCCCGACCTTGGCCGAGGGCACCGTCATCAAGGCGAGACCCTCGAGGTCGGCGCGATACTTACGCTCGGCGCGCAGATGCACCTCGTACTGTTCGCTCTTCTCCTCGTAGGTCGACACCTCGAGGCCACCGACCAGCAAGCGCAGCGCGGTCGCGATGTCGGCGACGCTCACGCCCAGGGTCGCGGCCTTCTCGCGGTCGATGACCACCGACATCTCGGGCTTGCCGTCGATGAACGACGAGGTCACGTCGACCGCGCCGGGGACCTCTTTGCGCACGCGGTCGATGACCGTCTGGTTGATCTCGGCCAAGCGCTCGAGCGACGGCCCCGACACGTCGTACTGCACGAGCGCCGTGCTGCCGCCCGCCATGGCGAACGCGGGCACGTCGGAGACGTCGACCTGGTACTCCTTGGGGAGCTTCGACACGATGGTGTTACGCACGAAGTTCATGACGTCGTGCTGCGACAGCTTGCGGAAGTGCTGGTCGACCATGCGCACGTAGACGCGCGCCTTGTTGGGCGTGCGCTCGTTGTTGTCGCCGATGGTCATGAGCGTGGCGCTGACCGTCTCGACGTTGCGCACCTCGCGGGCGATGCGCTCCGCAATCAAAGCGGTGGCCTCGAGCGAGGTGCCCTCAGGCGTGCGCACGTTGATCTCGAACTGCGACTCGTCGTTGGTCGGCAAGAAGCCCTTCTTGACCGTCTTCATCAGCGGACCGACCGACACCAGCGCCAGCACCGAGGCGGTGACGATGACCCAGCGGTGCGCCATCGACCACTTGAGGATGCTGACGTAGCCCTTCTCGATGGGCAGGTAGAACGAGTCGACCATGCGCTCGAGCAACGGCTTCTTGGCGGCGCGGCCACCCTCGGCGATGGGCCTGTGCTTCTTGAGCCAGCGCGAGGCCATCATCGGCGTCAAGGTGAACGAGACGAGCAGCGACACGCCGATGGCGAAGGCCATGGTGAGGCCGAAGCTGTTCAAGAAGCGGCCGACGATGCCGGACATGTAAGCGACCGGCAGGAAGACCGCGATGAGAGAAACCGTGGTCGCGAGGACCGCAAGACCAATTTCCTTGGTGGCGTGCACCGCGGCGTCGCGCGGCTTCATCTTCTTCTCGTCGATGAAGCGGAAGATGTTCTCGAGCACGACGATGGCGTCGTCGATGACGATACCGACCGCCAAAGCGAGCGCCAGCAGCGTGATGGTGTTGAGCGTGAAGTTCTGCTGCCACATCAGCGCGAAGGTGCCGATGATCGAGACCGGGATGGCGATGGCCGCGATGATGGTCGAGCGCAGGTTACCCAGGAACACCAAGACGACGAGCGCCGCGAAGATGGCGCCCAGCACCAAGTGCTCCTCGACCGCGTGCACCGAGGTGCGGATGGTCTCGGAGTTGTCGCGCACCACCTCGAGCGTGTAGCCCGCCGGGAGGATGGGCTTGATGAGCTCCATGCGCTCGCGCACCGCGTCGACGACCGCGACGGTGTTGCCGCCCGATTGCTTGCGCACCGAGAGGATGACCGCGGGCGTGCCGTCCTTGATGGCGATGGTCTCGGCTTCCTCGGCGCCGTCCTCGACGCGCGCGACGTCGCGGATGCGCAGCGGGTAGCCTTTGACGTCGCGGATGACCAAATCGCCGATGGCCTCCGGCTTCTCGACGCGGCCCTTGATGCGCAGGGTGACCTCGTTGGCGCCGACGTCGATGGCGCCGCCCGGCATGGTGAGGTTCTGGCTCTGCACGGCGCGCTGTACGTCAGCGGCAGTCAACGCATGCGCACGGAGCTTCGCCGGGTCGAGCCAGATGTTCACCTGCCGTTCGCGGCCACCAACGATGCTAACCTGGCCGACGCCTGAAATATTCTCGAGCTTGCGCTTGATGTTCTTGTCG
Source organism: Myxococcota bacterium (assembly GCA_039809465.1). Lineage (GTDB taxonomy): Bacteria > Myxococcota > XYA12-FULL-58-9 > XYA12-FULL-58-9 > JALHOP01 > JALHOP01. Next base: position 24,263 of record JBDHVB010000005.1, on the reverse strand, counting down.
GCGACCTCGGTGATCTCACGGATGGGACGCTCGGCGTTCACCGCGATGTAGAGGATCGGCGAGGCGTCGGGGTCGGCCTTGGTGACCACCGGGACATCGATGTCCTTGGGCAGGTCGGGGATGACACCTTGTACTTTTTCGCGGACTTCTTGCGCCGCGACGTCGATGTCCTTCTCGAGGACGAACTGGACGACGACCTGCGAGACGCCGTCCGACGAGATGGAGCGCAAGTCGTCGATGCCGGCGATGGTGTTGACCGCCTCTTCGATCTTGTCGGTGATCTCGGTCTCGATCTCCTGCGGCGAGGCGCCGTCTTGGCGGGTCAGGACGACGATGACCGGGAAGTCGACGTCCGGGAAGCGGTCGACGCCCAGCTGCGCGGCGCCGGTGATACCGACGACCACGATTGCCAGCATGAGCACGGTCGCGAAGATCGGACGCTTGATGCTGATATTCGAGAGCCACTGCATTCGAGGGAATCCTCTGTGAGAGTAGAGGCCGCTTTAGCGGTCAGCGACTTCGGCGCTGGGAGGTTGCGGATTCGAGGCCTGGAGCGCGACGGTCACCCGGGCCCCGTCGCGGAGATCATCGGAGGCGGCGGCGACGACACGCTCGCCAGCCTCGACACCCTTGGCGACGGCGACCAGGCCGCCCGCGAGATCGGGGCCGAGCTGGACCAGACGCTCCTCGAGCTGCTGGTTCTTGCCGTCCCCCTTGATGACGAAGATGCGGTAGGTCTCGCCGTCATCGCGGATGGCGGCGCGCGGCACCACCGGGGTCGGCACCTCGCCCAGGGTGACCTTGGCGATGGCGAAGTTACCGGGGCGCAGGACGCGGTCCTTGTTGTCGATGACCGCCTCGACCACGAGGTCGCGCGACTCCGCCCGCAATGACGGACCGACGTACTTGATGGTGCCGGTGAAGCTCTGCTTGTCGAAGCCGGCGACGTCGAAGCGGACCGCCTGGCCCATCTGCACGAAGCGCGCGTCGGCCTCGGGGACGTTCAGCTCGAGGCGCAAGGTGTCGAGCTCGACCAGCTGCACGATCTTGGTCTCGCGGCCGACGTACTCGCCGTCGTCCACGTAGCGTTGCGCGACGAGACCGGCGAAGGGTGCACGCACCGTCGCGTCACCCAGCTGCTGCCCAGCGAGCCGCGACCGCGCTATGGCGGCCTCGGCCTGTTTGGCCTGGGCATGGCAGGCCGTCGTGAGCCGATCGTACTCGGCCTTGCTGATGGCGTTGTTGCCGAAGAGCTTGTCGGCGCGCTCGCAGTCGCTGCGCGCCAGCTGCAAGTTCGCTTCGGAGGCCGCGGCAGTCGCGCCGGCCTCCTGGGCGTTCAAGGCAGCGGTGCGCGGGTCGAGGCGAACGAGCGCCTGGCCCTTGGCGACGTGCTGGCCGCGCTCGACCAAGGTCTCGACGACCTTACCCGCCCAGTCGGCGGCGACATCGGAGTTGCGGTTGCCGTTCAACGTGCCGGTGAGCGTCAGGTACCGTGGCGTGGGGGACGCCACGGCTTCGATCATGGTCACCGACTTGGCGGCGACATCCGGCTCTTTCACCGTCGGCTCTTTGTGACCGCCGCCGCACCCGTAGAGGGTGAAGGCAGTCAGCGCCGAGGCCACGACGATGACAGCGTAGTCTCGCGCGTTGCGGCAGGCCCCTTTCGGGGTGGGGGCGAGGGTGTCGAGTGCCGAAAGCGCGAACATGGTGAGAGCTCCTGTGGATGCTGCGCAGGCCGATGTGCACGGGCCGTACCAAGTCGATGTGGGCTTCCTTCGACTGCTCAAATGCCCTTCTTAGGCAATTCAAGCCGGGGACAGCGCTACACGGCGTGTCCGGACAGTTGTCCAGCGGACACCTCCGTGTCCGGAATGACGGCTCGATCTGTCCGGCGAAACAGTCGTCTTGATCGCGGACGCGTAGACCGCTACAGGCGCCCCCAGGTGTGCGTGGCGGCTTTAACGCCACGAATGCTCTGCTCCGAGCACGTCCATCATCGCGAAAGCTCACGTCGCGAAAACTGGCACGAACTTTGGAAAGCAGCAGCGCGTCACCAGTGAGGGTTGCTCAGAATGCGTCTCCGTTCGTTCGCCGTAGTTGCAATGTCGATGTGCAGCGCCACACCAGCTTTCGCAAAGCCGGTGGAGCTCTTCCTGGCTCAGACGTCGAAGACCCCCGCGCCAGCCCCGCATCAAGACAACCCGAACGCCGACGCATTCAACAGCAAGGTCGAAGCGTTGTTCACGCCAGGCAGCGGGCTCACCGCCGACGACGCCGCCGTGAAAGCAACGAAGACCAGCTGGGACGTCGAAGCGCAGAAGGAAGAGATGCTCTCGGCGGACGCGCTGCGCAAACAAGCGAAGTACGGCTTCATTCCGCAGCTCACCGCGACCGCGTCGTACACGCGCACCCGCACCATCCGTAACCAGCTCACGCAAACCAACCCGCTCACGGGCGAGGACATCGCCATCGTCCTCCCCTTCTTCCCCAATCAGTACAGCTTGGGCGTGAACCTCTCGATTCCGCTCTCCGACTACTTCCTGCGCCTGCCGCAAGCCCTCGCCGCCGCGAACCGTGGTCTCGACGCCGCCGAGCTCAACAAGCGTCACACCGAGCTGCTCACCGCGACCAACGCCAAGGTGGCGTACTACGAGTGGGCGCGCGCCAAGCTCCAGCAAGTCGTGCGTGAGCAAGCGTTGGAGCAAGCCAGGGCACAAACCAAGGACGTGCGCGCGCAGTTCGAAGCCGGCGCGGCCACCAACGCGGACGTGCTGCGCCTCGAGTCGAACGTCGCCACCGCGGAGCTCGCGCTCGAGCGCGCCAAGAACGCCGCGAGCCTCGCCGAGGAGCGCCTGCGCACCGCCATGCACGACACCACCCAGGGGAACTATCAGATTGGTGAAGACGTCCGCGCCGACCTGCCGGGCCTCGAGGGCGTGAGCGACGTCGGCGCGCTCTGGAAGGAAGCCGAGGAGAAGCGCCTCGACTTGAAGGCCGTGCAGAAGCAAGCCGAGGCCCAGCGCGAGCGCGCGAGCGCCACCCGCGCCGACTACTACCCGAAGCTCGCGGCCCAGGGCACCGCCTCGTACCTGAGCCCGCTGCAGCAACGCTTCCCGCAGAGCGATGACTGGGACTACTGGTGGACCGTCGGCGCGACCCTGAGCTGGACGCCGACCGCCATCTTCGGCGCGCGCCAGGGCGCCGAGAGCCTCGAGCACCAGGCAACCAAGCTCGAAGCGCAGTGCAACCTGTCGCGCGACAACGTGCACGTGAGCGTGCTCGACGCCTACCAGGCGCTGCACGTCGCGAGCGTCGCCATCGACACCACGAGCCGCTCGCTCGCCGCCGCCGAGGAAGCCTATCGCGTGCGCCTCGCCCTCTTCCAGAACGGTCGCGCCACCACCGTCGAGGTCATCGACACCGAGACCGCCCTCACCAACGCGCGCAGCGACGCGATGAACGCGCGCATCGACCTGCGCGTCGCCCGCGCCCGTCTCATCAACGCCACCGGCCGCGACACCGATTCACAACGTCAGATGTAAGAGTCACCATGATCAAGATGCAGGGGGTCAGGAAAGTCTACCGAAGCCACCTGCTCGCCATGGAGGCGCTCCGGGACTTCGATCTGACCATCGAGGACGGTGAGTTCGTCGCCATCATGGGGCCCTCGGGCTCCGGCAAGACGACGTTCCTGAACGTCGCTGGGCTCCTCGACACCTTCGAAGAGGGCACCTACGAGCTCGGCGGCGTCGACGTGACGCGCATGCGCGACGCCGACATGGCGCGCATCCGCAACGAGAAGATCGGCTTCATCTTCCAGAGCTTCAATCTCATCCCGGACCTCGACGTCTTCGACAACATCGACGTCCCGCTCCGCTATCGCGGCATGAAAGCCGCGGAGCGCACCGAGCGCATCGAGCTGGCGCTCACCCGCGTCGGCCTCATCGCCCGCCGCCACAACCGCCCATCGCAGCTCTCGGGTGGTCAGCAGCAGCGCGTCGGCATCGCGCGGGCCCTCGCCGGCTCGCCGCAGCTCATCCTCGCCGACGAGCCCACCGGCAACCTCGACTCGATCATGGCGCGGCAGATCATCGAGCTGCTGCAAGAGATCAACTCGCAAGGCACCACCATCGTCATGGTGACGCACGCCACCGAGCTCGCGGCGCGCGCCCGCCGCAAGCTCCACATCCTCGACGGCCGCGTCATCGACCCTTGGGCCAAGAAACGCACGGCGCAGGTAGCCACGTGAGCCCCGCGTTCCGCGCCCTGATGATGGTGGGTTATCACCTCCGTCACGCGGCGCGGAGCCTCGCGCGCAATCCGATGTTCACCTTCGTCATGGAGCTATCGCTGGGGCTGGGCGTCGCGCTGTGGACGGTGGCGCGCACCGCGGTCGATTCGCAGGCCAGCATCGCGGTCGCCAACTACGAGAACATCTACCTCGTCGAGATGCACCGCGACGTCGTGGTGCGCGTGCCCACCGAGGGTCACGATCCGGAGCGCTTCTGGGATCATGTCTCGAGTTTCCTGCTCACCCACCGCGACGCGAGCGCCATCACGTCCTTGTCCGAGCGGCCGCACACCATCTCGTTCTTCTCGCCCATGCTGGTGGGAAAGCCCGGCGCGAGCCCCGCGAACCTGCGCGTGCGCTTCACCACTGGCGCCCTCTTCTCGATGTTCGAGCGCACCTTCACCGCCGGCGCGCCCTGGAGCGACACGGAGGAGGCGGACGCGGCGCCGGTGTGCGTGCTGTCGCACGAGCTCGCCGAGAAGTGGTTCGGGGGCAGCGCCCACGCCATTGGCTCATCTGTTCGCGTGAGCGGACACGACTTCCGCGTCACCGGCGTCATCCTGGACGACCGCGCCGAGCGCAAGCTCTACGACTTCACCGCCTTCCCCGAGACCGACGGAGTGTACGTGCCGCTCGAGACCATGCGCGTGCTCGGGGCGCGGCCGCTCACTTACTACACCTGGGGCGGCCCGACCGGGCGCTTCGACGATTTCATCGACGGCGAGACCGCGTACCTGCAAACGTTCGTGGAGCTGCCGACACGGGCGGCGCGCGCCGCCTACGAAGAGAAGGTCGCTGGCTACATCGCGGCGGAGCGCGAGACCAACCGCAGTCCCAAGCTCGCGTACGGAGGCCTGCGTCCGCTCGAGCGGTGGTCCAGCATGTTGACCGCGACGCCGTTCAAGCTCTTCCAGCTGTTCGGCGCCATTGCCTTCGTCGCCTGCATCTTCAACCTGGTGCGGCTGCTGGTCGCGAAGTTCTCGGCGCGCGCGGGTGAGGTCGCGATCCGCCGCGCCCTGGGAGCGCCGCGCATCACCATCTTCATGCAGCACCTCATGGAGGCCGAGCTCGTCTCGTGCGGCGGCGCGGTCTTGGGCCTCATCCTCGCCGCGGCCGGCATCGCCTTCCTGAACGCGGTCATTCCGGATCGCCCCGTTGACTTCTCGCTCGACGTGAGCCGTGCCCTGGTGGCCGCCAGCTCCGCGGTGGTGGCTGGTCTCGTCGCTGGCGTCTATCCCGCCTGGCGCATCTGCAACGTGCAACCCGCGACCGTGCTGAGGCGCCAATGATCGGCCACTACGGTCCCATGCTGCGCGCTTTGGCGCACAACCGCCGCGACTACCGCGTGCTCGTCTTCGCGACGGCCATTGGCTTCACCGTCGTCGTCCAGGCGCTCGCCTTCGCCTCGCTCTTCTTGAGGAACCTCGAGGCCACCTACGGCGTCGATGAAGACCGCATCGTCATCGTCGGCGCCGAAGCCGTGAAACCCGAGGCCTCGCAGATCGCCGACGTGGCGGGAGCGATCCGCGCGTTGCCGGGCGTCGAGGACTTCGCGTGGGTCGCGCGCAAGCCATTCCGCTATACCGAGTTCGGCGAGCCGGTCGCGCCCATCGACGACAGCGGCCGGGTTCAGCTCGCCTGGCCCGCGGTCGGCGATGAGCACCTCATCGGCACGCTCGGCCTCACGCTGCTCGCCGGCCGTAACTACGCGCCGCGACGCGCCGAGAATGGCGCCGACGTCGAGGCCGTGGTCACGCGCTCGCTCGCCACGTTCCTCTCCGGCAAGGAGTCGCCCGACGACGCGCTCGGCCTGCGCTTCCTGAACGGCATCGATACCCGCGTCATGCGCGTCGTCGGCGTGGTGAGCGACATGTCGGTGCAGACGAGCTTCGTCCCCGACGTGCGCAACACCCTCTTCACCTACTCGCCGCTCGTCGAGTCGCTGCGCCGCTACGCCTTGGTGCGCGTCGCCAAGGCGGACGACGGCATCGTCGCCAAGATCGCCGAGACCACCCGCGCGCGCGGCTACTGGGCCGACGTGACGAGCCTCGTCGAGCTGCACAAGCTCACCAGCGCCACGAGCCTCGGCGCCGTCCGCGTGCAAGTCGTCGTCATCCTGGTGGTGTTGTTCGTGGGCCTCATCGGCAACTTCGGCGCCGCGTCGTTCCTCGTCGCCGAGCGCTCGCGCACCATCGGCATCCGCCGCGCGCTTGGGGCTAGCCGAACGCAAATCATGCGTTACTTTCTCGAAGAGAACATCGTCGTGACGACCGGCGGCATCGTCATGGGCATCCCGCTCGCTTTAGCGGTCGCCCGCGCCGCCGAAGCCATGCAGAACAACTTCATCCTGCATTGGCAACACATGGGAATAGCCGCCCTGCTGTTCTACTGCACCAGCCTCTGGGCGGCGCACGCCCCCGCCTTGAAGGCCTCCCGCATACCACCGTCGGTGGTGAGCCAAGCCGCGTGAGCGTAGAGTGAGGAAGTCATGTCCGGCCTGAAAGTTTTGATCGTCGATGACCAGGATGCGGTGCGCTCCGCCGTGGAGCTGCTGCTCGACATCCACGGCATCGCCACGGTCAGCGTCGATTCACCGCAAGCCGCGCTCGAGGCCATCACGCGTGGCGACATCGGCGCCGTCATCCAGGACATGAACTTCACCCAGAGCAACACCAGCGGCGAGGAGGGCGTCGCCCTCTTCAAGGAGCTGCACGCCAAGGCCCCCGAGGTCGGCATCTTGCTGATGACCGCGTGGACCTCGCTCGAGACCGCGGTGAAGCTCGTGAAGGAAGGCGCCGCCGACTACATCGCCAAGCCCTGGGACGACGAGAAGCTGGTGCGCTCGGTGAAGTACCTGCTCGCCATGCGCGAGCTGCAGCTCGAGAACGTCCGCCTTCGCGATCAGGCGCTGCGCATGCGCGACCAGATGGCCACCAAGTACGACCTGCGTGGCCTCATCTACGCGAGCCAGGGCATGCACGAGACCGTGACCCTCGCGGTGAACGTCGCGCCGTCGGACGCGGCCGTGCTCATCACCGGCCCCAACGGCAGCGGTAAGGAGAAGATCGCCGAGATCGTCCAGGCCAACTCACGCCGGCGCGACAAGCCGTTCGTCAAGGTGAACGCCGGCGGTCTCCCCGACGAGCTGCTCGACGCGGAGCTCTTCGGCGCCGAGCCGGGCGCCTACACCGGCGCCACCAAGCTCCGCGTCGGCCGCTTCGAGGCGGCGGACGGCGGCACGTTGTTCCTCGACGAGATCGGCAACTTGTCGATGAGCGGCCAGGCGAAGATCCTGCGCATCCTGCAGACCGGCGAGTTCGAGCGCCTGGGCTCGTCGGTGACCCGCAAGGTCAACGTGCGCATGGTGTCGGCGACCAACGTCGACCTCCAAGCCGCTATCGCGGGCGGCAAGTTCCGCGAGGACTTGTATTTCCGCCTGAACGTCATCGAGCTCAAGGTCCCGCCGCTCGCGGAGCGGGTCGATGACATTTTGCCGCTCGCGACTTATTTTCTGAAGCAGTACGCCGCCGAAGACACGCCCCGTCTCGGCGACGACGCGGAGCGCCTCCTGAAACGCTACGCCTGGCCAGGCAACGTCCGTGAGCTGCAAAACCGTATGCAGCGCGCCACCTTGGTGTGCCGCGACGGCATCATCCACGCGGATGACCTGGGGATCTCCGAGGAGCACGGCGAAGCGCCGGCCTCGCGCGTCCCGATGCGGCCGACCACAGGCCCCTCCATGGGCGTATCCCGGGCAGCGCCCATGCAAGCGGCTCCGGTGGGCGAGCTGGACCGGTCGGTCATCGAAGAAGCGCTCCTGCGCCACGGCGGCTTGGTGAGCCGGGCCGCGTCAGACCTGGGCTTGAGCCGTCAGGCGCTGTATCGTCGTATGGAGAAGCTGGGGATCGTGCTCGAGCGCAAGCCGAGGATGTGAGGCTACCGATGAAACCCATGCACAAGCACAACGGCCACCCCTGTCCGGGCGAGCGCTTCCGGCGCGGCAAGCCGAACCTCACGCGCCTCAACATGCGCGCCCGCGCCTTCTTCACCATCATGGCGGTCGTCGGCCTCGCGGTCCTTGCCACCATGATGACCAGCGAGATGGTCCGCTCCCCCATGCAGCAAGTGGCGGTGACCATCCTCCTCGCGGTGCCGCTCGCCGCCATCATCGTCTGGATGGTGCTGCGGCCCGTGCGCGAGCTCGTGCAAGCCGTGAGCGATGGCCTGCTCTCGTATCGCGAGGGCGACTACACCATGCGCCTCGCCGTCGGGTGCGAAGGCGGCATCGGCGACATCGTGCAGCGCTTCAACGCGCTGGGCGACATGCTCTCGACCGACCGCAACGCCACCTATCAGAAGCACATGATCTTCGAGACCGTCCTCCAGTCGGCGCCGGTCGCGATCATCCTCTGCGACGAAGCCGGCTACGTCCTGTTCGCGAACAACGCCGCCTGCGAGCTCTTGAACGAGGGCAGCTCGCTCGAGGGCGCCGACTTCCATCAGCTGCTCGCGCGCGTCCCCGACGAGATGCGCGAGGCGCTCGAAGCTGGTCAAGACTCGCTCTTCACGGTGAACCGCGATAGCGACGTCGACACCTTCCACGTCCAGAAGCGTTACTTCGAAATCAAGACGCAGATCCTCAGCTTCTACAAAATCGAGACTCTCTCGCGTGAGATTGCGCGCCAAGAGGTCGAGGTCTGGAAGCGCGCCATCCGCGTCATCGGCCACGAGATCAACAACACGCTCGCGCCCGTCAGCTCCCTCGTGCACTCCGCTAAAGCGATCGCCGACAAGCCCGAGCACATGCACAAGCTCGTGAAGGTCTTCGACACCATCGAGGAGCGCACCGGGCACCTGAAGAGCTTCCTGCAATCGTATGCCCGCTTCGCGCAGCTGCCGCGTCCCGCCAAGAGCATGCAGTCGTGGAACGGTCTGCTCGAGGGCGTGCGTCCGCTCTACAGCTTCGAGATCGCCGGCGTCGTGCCGTCCGAGCAGGGCTACTTCGACCCCACGCAGATGCAACAGGTGCTCATCAACCTGCTGAAGAACGCTTACGAGTCCGGCAGCGCCCACGGCGCCATTCAAGTGCACGTCGGTCACGCCGAGGAAGGCGGCTTCGAGCTGTGCGTCCTCGACCGCGGCGCGGGCATCAGCGACGAGGCCCTGAAGAAGGTCCTCCTACCCTTCTATTCCACCAAGAAGCAGGGCCAGGGCCTCGGCTTGTCGCTGTCACGCGAGATCATCGACGCCCACGGCGGACGCCTGTCGATTCACCGGCGCGAGGGCGGCGGCACCATGGTGCGCTGCTTCATCCCGCCACGCGAGGCGCCAGGCATGACCACGAGCCAAGAGATCTCGACGGCTGCGTTGCGGGCAGGTATCGAGGCGCAATGAGCATCGTAGGTCTCGGGCGTCGTGAGCTCGAGGCGCTTCTAGAGCCGTTGGAGATCGACACGCCGCGCGTGCTGCGCGAGCTATGGACCGGTCTGTACGCCCGCGGGGCGACCACGCTCGAGGAGCTGGCGCTCAACAAGGCCCTGCGCGGCAAGCTCGAGCCCACCATATCGCTCGCCCGCCCGGAGATCGTGCGCGAGCAGATCTCGAGCGACGGCACCCGCAAGTGGCTCATCAAGCTCGCCGACGGCAACCTCGTCGAGACCGTCTACATCCCCGAAGAAGGCCGCGGCGCGGTCTGCGTGAGCTCGCAAGTGGGCTGCACCATGCGCTGCTCGTTCTGCCACACCGGGACCCAGCCGCTGGTCCGCAACCTCACCGCCGCCGAGATCGTCGCCCAGGTCGTCATCGCCCGCGACCGCCTCGATGACTTCCGCCGGCAGCGCCCTCAAGCCGTCGGCAGCGTCGTACTCATGGGCATGGGCGAGCCGCTGGCGAATTACGACGCGGTCGTCTCGGCCATCACGACCATGAGCAGCACCGACGGTCTCGCCATCAGCAAGCGCCGCATCACCCTCTCGACCTCCGGGCTGGTGCCGCAGATCGACCGCCTGGGCCGAGAATATCCCGTGAGCCTCGCCATCAGCCTGCATGCCACCAACGACGCGCTGCGCAATGAGCTCGTGCCCATCAACACGCGCTTCAACCTCGAAGAGTTGCTCGCGGCCTGCCGCCGTTATCCCGCGAACAACGCCCGCCGCATCCTCTTCGAATACGTCATGCTCGACGGCGTGAACGACAGCGACGACGACGCCCGTACCCTGGTGAATTTGCTCGCGGGCATCCCCGCCAAGGTGAACCTCATCCCCTTCAATCCCTGGCCAGGGAGCCGCTACGGCACCTCGAAACCCGAGCGCGTCAAGGCGTTCGCGCGCATCGTGGTGGCCGCTGGTTACTCCTCGCCAGTGCGCGCGCCGCGCGGCCGCGACATCTCGGCGGCGTGCGGCCAGCTGAAAAGTGAAAGTGTCCGCCATAAAAAAGCGCCGACATCTTTGCCTGCCGATGCTGGAGCGTTAGGTTAAGAGCACGTCCTTGGGGAGGGACAGCTCATGGAGACCACTCAACCGCGCCCGGTCACACCGGCGAATGCTCCGATGTCTTCGCAGCTCGGCAACACGAAGCCGCTGGTACCCACTCGACCTCGCATGGAAGCCAAGCGCGTCGACCGCGAAGGCAAGCGCTTCGGACCACGTCCAGGTGAAGTGTACGCTGACGAGGCCAAGTTCGGGTCGTTCAGCTAAGGGCAATGCCGCGCGCTCTGCGTCGTTTTGTCCGATTGCGGAGCGACCTCCCGCCGCGTAGAAAGTGTGCGCATGAGCGGAGGTGCGTCATCCAGCGCCCCCACGCGGCGCCTGGTCCTCGCGCAGAGTAATGCGCCGACGGTGGAGTCTGCCCAGCGCATCGGTCTCGAGTGGCTCGTGAACCTGCGCTGGCTCGCGGCCGCCGGCCAGCTCGTGCTGCTGGCGTATGCCCGCTACGGCCTGGATATCCGCTTGGGCTATGGGGTCATCCTGACGCTGATCGCTATCGCGGCGTCCACCAATGCGGTGCTCGAGTGGCGCCTCCGGCGGGCGCTGCATGTCTGGCCGGGGCTCGTCGCGGCGGTCTTGGTGCTCGACACCTTGTTGCTCACGGGCATGCTGTCGCAGAGCGGCGGCGCCTCGAACCCCTTCTCCGTCTTCTATCTGGTCCACGTCGCCCTGGCCGCGACCTTGCTGAGCTCGCGCTGGACCTGGCTCCTCGCCGTGACCACGACCATCTGCTTCGGCTCGCTCTTCGTGCTCATGGCGCCCGACCCGCACGCGCACCATCACGGTGAGTTCAACCTGCACCTGCGCGGTATGTGGCTGTCGTACGTGCTCGCCGCCGGCTCCATCGGTTACTTCATGACGCGCGTGAAGCGGAGCCTCGCCGAGCGTGAAGCGCAAATGGAGTCGCTCGACGCCCTGCGCGCCCGCTCCGAGCAAGTGGTCGCGCTGTCGGCGCTCGCAGCCGGCGCGGCGCATGAGCTGGGCACGCCCCTGGGCACGATTGCCCTCATCGCCAAGGAGCTCGAGCTCGCCACCGCGGGCACCCTCGACCCGGAGCGTGTCCGCGAAGACGCCACGCTCCTGCGCAGCGAAGCAGACCGCTGCCGCGCCATCTTGGCGACCATGGGCGACCACTCGGGCGATGCCCAGCTCGAGAACGGCGCGATGACCCCGACCGTGCAGATCGTCCGCGAGGTCGAGAACGCCTTGGGTCCAGCGCGCGCCGCGCGTCTGCGGGTGCATGGCGCCCATGAGCGGCTCGCCGTGCGTACGCCATTGCGGCCTATCGTCCAGGCGCTGGTGAACTTGGTGGTGAACGCGTTGGACGCGTCGAGCGGCATCGTCGATCTCACCATCGAAGCCACTCCCGAAGAGATCACGTTCGCCGTCGTCGATCATGGCAGCGGCATCCCACCCGAGACTCTCGCGCGCATCGGTGAGCCCTTCTTCACCACCAAGGCGCGCAGCCGTGGCTTCGGTCTCGGTCTCTTCCTGGTGCGCAGCTTCGCCGAGCGCACCCATTCTCGCCTCGAGATCACCTCGACGCCTGGCTCCGGCACGCGCGTCGAGCTCGCGGTTCAGGGGACCTCATGAGCATGCGCTTGTTGATCATCGATGACGACGCCGTCTTCCGCAACCGCCTACTGCGGGCCCTCAATGACCGCGGCGTCGACGTGACCGCCGCAGCGGACGCCGCGGAAGCCATGAGCATGGCGCGCGAGCACCACCCGACGCATGCATTGGTGGACCTGCGCCTCGGAGCCTCCGACGGCATCGATCTGGTGCGTGAGCTCCGCGCTCTCGACAACGCGATGATCATCGTCGTGCTCACTGGCTATGGCAGCATCGTGACCGCGGTCGAAGCCGTGCACGCCGGCGCCACCAACTATCTGACCAAGCCCGCCGACGCCGAGCAGATCCTCGCGGCCTTGAGTGGCGAAGGGGCCGAGAGCGCCCAGACGGACGTGCCATCACTTGCGCGCGTCGAATGGGAGCACATGCAGCGGGTGCTCGCGGATTGCGACGGCAATATCTCGGAGGCCGCGCGCCGGCTTGGCCTGCACCGCCGGTCACTCCAGCGGAAGCTCGCAAAATATCCACCAAATCGCTGAAGCCGTGTGGCTCGGGGCCACAGGCGATCGCGGTGGCGGTGGCAGATGTCCGCCACAGCGGGCGGGATGACGCGTGTCGGAACGCCCCATCGTGGCGTTCGCGAGACTGGCACGCGCCCTGCAAAGCTTTGCCTCCATCACAAAAAGGGAGGACAGCCCATGGCTGCCGTTACGAATCTGCGCGAGCTGCTCGTCGAAGAGCTGCGCGACATTTATCATGCCGAGAAACAAATCACGAAGGCGCTGCCCAAGATGATCAAGGCGGCGAGCTCCGAAGAGCTCAGGGCCGGCTTCGAGCAACATCTGGAGGAGACGCACGGTCAAATCGAGCGCCTGGAGCAATGCTTCGAGCTGCTGGGCGAGAAGGTGCGCGGCAAGGTCTGCGAGGCGATGAAGGGCATCATCGAAGAGGCCAGCGAGACCATGAAGGAAGACATGGCTCCCGAGGTGCTCGATGCGGTGCTCGTCGCGTCGGCGCAAAAGGTCGAGCACTACGAGATCGCTTCGTACGGCACGGTGATGACCTGGGCCGAGGACCTGGGTGAAGCCGGCGTCGCCAAGCTCTTGTCGGCGACGCTCGACGAGGAGAAGGCCACCGACGTGAAGCTCACCAAGCTCGCGACCACGGACATCAACGCACGCGCGGCCAACGCCGAGGCGGCTTGACGCAGTGAACATCCTCGCTGCCGGCGATCCGTTTTCGTCGGCAGTGTTTCGGCCGCGATGAGCCGAGAGCGTGCATCATCAAAACGAGGGGTTACCGAATGCTCACGACAACGGCACCCGTCATGCCCGAAGGCGCTCGCGTCGAGGACGCGCTGAGTCCGCACTCACACGACTTTTACCACCGCATGCTCGCGGTCGCGCTCGATAGCGGAGTGGAGTTTCTCGTGGGTGGCACGTACGCCCTCGAGCACTACGCCGGCATCACGCGGCCCAGCAAGGATCTCGATCTCTTCGTCCGCGCGCGCGACGCGCAGCGTATGCTCGATCTCTTCCGTGGTCACGGCTGCCGCGTCGAGCTCACCTTTCCACATTGGCTGGGCAAGGCCTTCTACGGAGAGGACTTCATCGACGTCATCTTCAACGCCGGTAACGGCGTCGCGGCGGTCGACGACGACTGGTTCACCAACGCCAGCACCTGTCAGGTATTCGGTCACGAGCTCGCGCTCTGCCCCGCCGAGGAGACCATCTGGAGCAAGGCGTGGGTCATGGAGCGCGAACGCTATGACGGAGCCGACATCGCGCACATCCTACGCGCCCGTGCCCAAGGCCTCGATTGGAAGCGCCTCATCGACCGCTTCGGCGAGCACTGGCGCGTCCTACTCTCGCATCTCGTGATGTTCGGCTTCGTCTACCCTGGCGAGCGTCACAAGGTCCCCGAGTGGGTGATGCAGACGTTGCTCGAGCGCGTCAGCATCGAGAGCTCCGAGATCGCGAGCATCGAGCGTGTTTGTCAGGGTACGCTCGTGTCACGCGAGCAATATCTCATCGATATCGACCGTTGGGACTACGCCGACGCCCGCTTGTCGCAGACCAACATGAGTGAGGCGGATGTCGCGCATTGGACAGCCGCGATACAAAATAGCCGCTAGGAGGGAATAGACATGGCGAGCCTATCGAGCGCCGTCACGCCGCCGCGTGGTGGCGTCACTACGCCTGCGTCGTTGTCGACCGGTGACGAGGTCGGCATCTTGTCGAACCGCCGCAAGCTGCGCATCGGCGCGGTCGGCGACACGCACTACACGGTGTCGTCCGCTGGAGCGTTGCAGGCTTACTTTCAAGACGTCCGCCGCTACGCCGACGTGCTGTTGTTGTGCGGGGACCTCACCGACCACGGTCTCCCCGAGGAGGCGAAGATCTTCGCCGCCGATCTCGCGGCGGTGCGCCTGCCGATGATCGCCGTGCTCGGCAACCACGACTACGAAGCGGGCAAGGCCGATGAAGTCACCGCCATCCTGCGCGGTGCTGGCGTCGAGGTGCTCGATGGCGAAGCCACGATGATCGGCGACGTTGGCTTCGCCGGCGTCAAAGGCTTCGGCGGCGGTTTCGATCGCGCCATGCTCCAGCCCTGGGGCGAGCCCGGCGTGAAGGACTACGTGCGCGCGGCCGTCGACGAGGCCTTGAAGCTCGACAGCGCCCTCGCCAAGATCCGCAGCCCACACCGCATCGTGCTCATGCACTACGGTCCGGTGCGCGGCACCGCGGAGGGCGAGCCGCTCGAGATCTTCCCGTTCCTGGGATCGTCGCGCCTCGAGGAGCCATGCAACCGCTACCAGGCGTCGCTCATCGTGCATGGGCACGTGCACCGCGGCACCCATGAAGCGAGCACGAGCACGGGGATCCCGGTCTACAACGTGTCGTTGCCGTTGTTGCGGCAGATCTATCCCAACGGTCCGGCGCTCAAGATCTTCGAGCTCGACGTGAGCCAACCAGAGGCGCAGCCCGTCGGTTGATTTGTGGGCGGTGAGCCCTTAGCTTGCGCCCCGCGATGAGACTTTGCCCATGAAGATCAGCGCGGTCGGTGTAGGGTTCCCGCCGCACTACTACGACCAAGCGGCGCTCATCGCCGCCGCCAACGCGCTGTGGGCCGGACACTTCTTCAACACCGACCGGCTCACGCAGCTGCATCACGCCGTGCTCGTCGGCGGACGTCATCTGGCGCTGCCGCTCGAGCGCTACGCCGAGCTCACGAGCTTCACCGAAACCAACGACGCGTACATCGAGGTCGCGACCGACGTCGGTGAGCGCGCCGTCCGCGACGCCCTGGCGCGCGCCAAGCTCACGCCCCGCGACATCGATCACATCTTCTTCGTCTCCGTGACCGGCATCGCCACCCCGTCGATCGACGCGCGCTTGGTGAATCGGCTCGGCATGCGCAGCGACGTGAAACGCACGCCGATCTTCGGGCTAGGCTGCGTCGCTGGAGCGGCGGGCTTGGCGCGCGCCGCCGACTACGTCAAAGCGTACCCCAACGAGGTGGCGCTCTTGCTCTCGGTCGAGCTCTGCAGCCTCACCTTGCAGCGGCGAGACCTCTCGGTCGCGAACCTCATCGCCAGCGGCCTGTTCGGGGACGGCGGCGCCGCCGTCGTCGTCGCTGGAGCGGACAGAGCAGCGAGCGGTCCACGCGTCGTCGCCAGCCGCTCGGTGTTCTATCCCGACACCGAAGACGTGATGGGGTGGCGGATCACCAGCGACGGTTTCCGCGTGATCCTGTCGAGCGAGGTGCCCGCGATGACGCGTCACCTGCGCGGCGACGCCGAGCGCTTCTTGTCGGCGCACGGGCTCACCTTGAGCGACGTGTCCCGCTTCGTTTGCCACTCCGGCGGCCCCAAGGTGCTCGCTGGCGTCGAGGAAGCATTCGGCCTCACGCGCGACAAGCTCGCCCTCTCGTGGAAGTCGCTCGCCGAGGTCGGTAACCTCTCGAGCGCCTCGGTGCTCATGGTGCTGCGCGACACGCTCGCCGGTGAGCCCGTGCCCGCCGGCAGCCATGGCCTCATGATCGCCATGGGCCCGGGCTTCTGCTCGGAGCTCGTGCTGCTGCAATGGTGACCGCCTACCTGGTCGTGCTCGGCCTCGTGGCCTGTGAGCGCCTGCTCGAGCTCGTGGTGAGCCGCCGCAACGCGCGCGCCGCCTTTGCCCGCGGGGGCATCGAGTACGGCGTGCGTCATTTTCGCGTGATGAGCCTCATGCACACCGCCTTCTTGTTGGCGTGTGCCTTGGAGGTCGTGCTGCTCCGGCGGCCCTTCACGCCTTGGCTCGGCTGGCCGGCGCTGGGTCTGGTCATCCTCGCCCAGGGCCTGCGCTATTGGGCGATCCTGTCGCTCGGCGACCGCTGGAACGTACGCGTCATCGTGGTCCCCGGGGAGGCCGCGCTGCGCCGTGGTCCTTACAAAATCATGCGTCATCCCAACTACCTAGCCGTGGCCGTGGAGCTCTTCGCGCTCCCCCTGGTGCACGGCGCGTACCTGGTCGCGATAGCCTTCAGTGCGGCCAACGCCGTCCTCTTGAGTGTACGTATCCGTTGCGAGGAAGAGGCCTTGAAGACGCACTGTGCTTATGACGAGCAGTTTGGTCTCACCGGGAGCGTGCAGTGAACGAAGCCGCCATCTTCGAGCAAGTCCACGGCATCCTGCGCGATGTCTTGAAGCGCGACGTGCCCCTGCAGTTGACCACCGACTTCCGTCGTGATCTTCACCTCGATTCGTTGAAGCTCCTCGAGCTGGTCGTCGCAATCGAAAACCACTTCGAGATTTCTCTCGAGCCCGGCGATGAAGCCGCCCTCTCGACGGTCGGCGACGTCGTCCGCTTTCTCGCCACGCGAGTAACCAAGTGAAGACTCTCGCAGATGTCCTAGCCCGCGCCGCGGCATCACCTCACGCCGTGACCTTCATCGACGCCCGCGGCCGCGAGGAGCGCGTCCCGTACGTGGCCATCGCCGAGCGCGCCCGCGCCGCCGCCGCCATGTTGCGCAAACGCGGCGTCCAACCAGGAGAGCACGTCGGCATCATCTTGCCGACCAGCGTCGGCTTCTTCGACGCGTTCTTCGGCTGCGTCATCCTGGGCGCCGTGCCCGTGCCGCTCTACCCACCAGTCCGCTTGGGCAGACTCGACGAGTACCACGCCAAGACCGCGGCCATGCTGAAGGCGGTCGACGCCAAGCTCGTCGTCACCGACAGCCGCTGCGGCAAGGTGCTCGGCGACACCATGCTCGCCGCGCAACCGGCGCGTGGTTGGGCCGACGTGAAGGAGCTGACGCGCGACATGGTGGCGACCATGCGGCCGACGCTCGGCGAGAACGACGTGGCCTTCGTGCAGTTCTCCTCCGGCACCACCTCGGCGCCGAAGCCCGTGGTGCTCACCCACCGTCAGATCCTGGCCAACCTGACCGCCATCCTCGACGCCATCGACATCGCGTATCCCTTGGCCGCGCCCGAGCGCCACAGCTGCGTGAGCTGGCTGCCGCTCTATCACGACATGGGCCTCATCGGCTGCGTCCTGGCCGCTTTAGCGTATCCGGGCGAGCTCACGCTGCTCGCGCCCGAGACCTTCGTGACCAACCCGGCGATGTGGCTGCGCACCATCGCGGCGAAGCGCGCGACCATCAGCGCCGCCCCGAGCTTTGCCTACTCGCTCTGCCTCGAGCGCATCGACGACGCCGACATGGCCGGCGTGAGCCTCTCGTCGTGGCGCATCGGCTTGAACGGCGCCGAGCCCGTCGCGCCAGCCGTCCTGCAGCGCTTCACGGAGCGCTTCGCCCGCCGCGGCCTGCGCCCGGAGACGCTCACGCCGGTGTACGGTCTGGCAGAGGCCACGCTCGCCGTCACCTTCAGCGACCTCAAGGGCCGTTGGAGCGCGCCCCGCTTCGACGCGCAGAAGCTCGCGGAGGAGGGCCTCGCGGTACCCGATGAGGCCGGCATGCCACTCGCGAATCTCGGTAAGCCCGTCGCCTCCATCGAGCTGCGCATCGCCGACGACGGTGGCGAGGCGGTCAGCGCCGATCGCTTGGGCCGCATCATGATCCGCGGCCCGTCCGTGACCAGCGGCTATCTCGGCAACGCCGCGCGCGACGACGACGGCTGGCTCGACACCGGCGACACCGGCTTCATCCACGGCGGTGACCTCTTCGTGTACGGCCGCACCAAGGACATGATCATCTTGCGCGGCAAGAAGTACGCGCCGCACGACATCGAGCACGCGGTGACGGGCGTCGAAGGCGTACGCATGGGCTGCGTCGCCGCGGTCGGCATCACTGGGCCCGAAGGCGAAGAGCTCCACCTGTTCGTGGAGAGCGCGCGCGGCAAGACCGTCGACGAGAAGAGCGTGCGTGACGCCGTCGCCTCGGCCACCGGCTTCACCGAGCTCAAGGTCGTGGTGCTCGAGCCCGGTACGCTACCGCGGACCTCGAGCGGCAAGATCTCGCGCTCCGAGACGGCGCGCCGTTACCGCGCCGCGTCCCTGTCGCCGCCGTCGTCGCTCTCGATACTCAAGCTCGGGGTCACGGCCTTCAAGTCCAAGCTCACCATGGTGAAGACGCGGAGCGGGGCCTGAACGATCTGCTCGTCGTCGGCGCGGGTCCCGTGGGTCTCGTGCTGGCCATCGCCTCGCGCCTGCAAGGCCTCGACATCACGGTCATCGACCGGCGTGAGCCACCCTGCGACAAGGCGTGTGGCGAGGGCATCCTGCCGCATGGCGTGCGGCACCTGGCAGAGCTCGGCGTGAAGCCGCCCATCGCGCACGAATTCGTGGGTATCCGCTACGTCGACGGTCGGCGCAGCGTCGAAGGGAGGCTCGCGGCCCCGACCCTGGGGGTCCGCCGCACGGTGCTCTCCGAAGCGCTGCTGCGTCGCGCCGAAGAGCTCGGCGCCGATGTCCGCTTTGGCGTCACGGCGACGGGCTTGCGGCAAGAGCGCGGCCACGTGCTGCTGCGCACGACTGACGGTGACCTCCAAGCGCGCTACGTCGCGGGCGCCGATGGCTTGCACAGCAAGGTGCGTGAGATGGCCGGCATCGAAGTCCGGCCGGGCCCGCACCCGCGCTACGCCGCCCGCCGCCACTACGCGCTGCGCCCGTGGACCGATCACGTGGAGGTGCACTGGCACGACACGTGTGAAGCCTACATCACGCCGGTCGCGAGCAACTGCGTCGGCGTCGCCATCATCAGCCACGGCAAGCTCGTCTCCTTCGACGAAGCACTGCAGCGCTTTCCGGCGTTGGTCGCGCGCATCGGCCGCGCCGAGATCGTGTCGCCGCTGCGCGGTGCCGGGCCTTTCCATCAGCGGGTCACGAGCCGCCATCACGGACGCGTGGCGCTCGTTGGGGATGCCGCGGGTTACGTCGACGCCATCACCGGCGAAGGTCTGTCGACCGGATTTGCCTGCGCCCGCGCCTTGGCCGAGATCATCGCGCGCGACCAGCCGCTCGCGTCGTACGAAGACCGCTATCGCAAGATCATGCGCCCGTATGACCGCACCACGGCCTTCATGCTGTCGGTGGCGCGCCAGCCCATCCTTCGTCGTTCGCTGATGAGCTTGTTATCGCGGACACCTGGCTTGTTCAGCGCCCTGCTCGCGCGGCACGCGGATCAGCCCACGACGCGCAGCACCCTGCTCGGCCGCAAGTCGTCGTCCTCGATCTCGCGGGTGGTAGGCACACGGTAGGTCGCGAGCTCCTCGAGATGCTCGCTGCGGGAGTAGACGCGGCCTGGGTCGCCGACGATGACGCTCGCGCCACGCCGCGTGAGCGCGCGAAACCAGTCCATGCCGCCGTACGCGAGGGGCCTCTCGTAGAAGACGTCGCCAGCCAAGATCACGTCGTGGTCGGCGAGCGTCTTGCCGATGACGTCCTCGAGGGCGAGGTCGAGCGTGACGCCGTTGAGCTCGGCATTGATGCGCGCGGCCTCCACGGCGAAGGGATCGATCTCACTCCCGCTCACATGAGCCGCGCCACACTTCGCCGCGGCGATCGCCACGAGGCCGCAGCCCGTCGCGAAGTCGAAGACACGCTTGCCCCGCACCTCGTGCGGATTGTCGAGGATGTAGCGCGCCAGGCCCTGACCTCCCGCCCAGGCAAAGGCCCAGAACGGCGGCGGCAGGTCCTCACGCTCCAGCACGTCGGCGGTTGCCCGCCATAGCGGTGTCAGCTCGGTGACCAAGCGCAAGGTCACCTCGGGCACGAGCCCCGGCGCGGCCACCACCGTGTTGGCGGTGATGAAGGCGCGCATTGCCTCGGGAGTACGCGCGACCATCAGGGCCCTACGTGATGATGGGTAGGCTCGCGCGGCTGGGGGCGCGGCGCACCGATTCTTGCGGATCTCTGCGGGTGACGTTCTCGAGCCTGAGGACGCCGCGCGGACAAACCTCGGCGCACATGCCGCAGCCCACGCACGAGGCGCGGGTGAACGACTGGTTCGCTTGAGCGTACGCACGCACGTCGATGCCCATCTCGCAGTACTTCGTGCACATACCGCACGAGATGCACATGTCCTTCTTCACGCGGATGCGGAAGCGCCCGAGCTTCTGCACGAGCCCGAGCACGGCGGCCATGGGGCAAAAGTTGCGGCACCAGGCACGCGTGCCGCCGATGGGATAGAGGCCGACGCCGATGACGCCGGAGAGCACCGCGCCGACGATGAGGCCGTACCAGCTGGTCGCCTCGTTGGCGATCGGCATGATGGGCGAGTCCTCGGGGAGGATGTCCGTCGAGATGGCGAGCGCGGTGGTGACGAGCGCCGCGACGAGCACGGTGTGAATCGCCACCTTCTCGAAGCGCCAGGAGCTCGTGCTCTTCGAGCTGAGGTGGCGGAAGGGCTCGCCAGCGGTGTTCGCGAGACCGCCGCAGCCGCACACCCACGAGCAGTACCAGCGCTTGCCGAAGAAGATGCCGAGCACTGGCACCATGACGAGCGCGGCGACGACGCTGTAGACCGCGTACTGCCATGGCAGACCGCCGATGCTGTACGGATAGAAGTAGTCGATCTTCAGCGGCCAGATGTAGCTGAAGTAATACTCGGGCTGGTCGTGCGACTTGAGCAGCAGCGGCACCGAGAAGCCGAGCGTCACCTGCACCAGCATGACCACGAGCGTGCGCACGATCTGGTAGCGGTTGTGCCGGTACTTGTAGAGCATGAAGCAGCCGCCGGTGACGATGGCGATGCTGTAGAGCGCGCCGTAGAGCACCCACTTGGTCGGGAGGCCGACGCGCTCGGCCAAGGGCCCAAAGACATCCGGGATGTCGTACGAGCCGCCGAAGTACATGAAGATGTAGAAGGCGAAGATGGCCGCCGAGAGCAGCCACGCGGTGACGCCACGGTGGGTGATGTCGTGACGCAACCAACCGATGGCGCCGACCTTACGCATTGACGCGCCCCCCGAGCTTTACGAGTGGGATGTTGCTCTCGTCGAAGGCCTCGAGGTTCACGCGGCCGAGCTCGACGTCATGCTGAGCCTCCGCCAGGTGTCGCAACACGTACGTGGGCGAGCGCTTCTCCTCGACCCAGCGCGCCAGCAGCTCGTTGTCCCAGCGCGAGCCCAGCATGTTGAAGCCGATGACGCGCGTGCCGTCGTGCACGATGCGCTGACTCACCGCCTTGCCTGGCTTGTAGCGGAAGATCGTCGGCGTGCCCGCTGGAGCGTTCTCGACGTCACCGATGGTGGTGAACTCGATGTGGAAGAACTTCGAGCTGTTGAAGAAGACGGGCGGCGCGTAAGCGATGTCGTCACCGAAGAGATTGCGCGCCACCAAGGCGCCGTGGCGCTTCGCCGAGTACCAGATGGTCTCGATCAGCGGCTGCTTGCCGGGGCGCTCGATCTCGCAGCAATCTCCCGCCGCGAAGACGCCGGGGATGCTGGTGCGGAAGCGGTCATCGACGACGATGCCGCGCCGGGTCTCGGGCTTGTCCTTCCACGTCGCGAGGCGGCCGAGATTGGCGCGTACGCCAACGCAGACACCCAGCATGTCACCTTCGTAACGTTTGCCGGTGGCCGTCACCACGGCCTGGAAGCGCTCACCCGCGGACTCGACACGCTGCACCGTCTCGTCGACGACGACCTCGACGCCCTGCTCACGCAGGTGCGCGATGACCATCTGCGACTCCTCGCGCGACAACGCCGCCGGCCAGTAATACGGCTCGCGAATGAGGAAGGTCGTCTTCACGCCGTGGTGCACCAAGCACTCGACGAGCTCGATGCCAATGAGGCCGCCACCAACCACGACGGCGCGCTTGGCGGTCTTCGCCAGTCTCTCGCAGACGTCGAGGTCCTGCATCGACACGAAGCTCACGACACCTTGCTTGGCCTCGGCGAGCCCCGCCCAGTCCGGACGGAATGGCGCCGCGCCGACCGCGAGCACGAGGTTGTCGTAGGCGAGCCTGCGGCCACCCGCGAGCTCGAGCTCACGGCGGCTGGTGTCGTTGCCCACGACCCAGTCGTTCACCAGCTCGATGTGACGCTTGCGCCAGACGTCGCGCTCGAAGGGCTCGAGGTCGCGCCGATTCATCTTGTCCATGAAAGCGTACATCAGCGCCGTGCGTGAGTAGAAGAACTCCGTCTCTCCGCTCACCACGGTGATGCTGACGGCAGGGTCACGGTCGCGCGCGTCGAGCGCGCAGGTGATGCCGGCGATGCCGTTGCCGACGATGACGATATGCATGGGGTCGGCGGATTGTGCCCTGCTTGGGCGGTCAGGTCGAGCCGGCCGGGGCAGCGAGGGTGTCCGGTGCTGGCCGCCGATGCGCCGCGATGCACGTGAGGACGCTAGCGACGACCAGGCCAAAGGCGGCGAGCTCGAGCGGACGCGGCAGGCGGCGCTCCCAGAGGAAGCCATAGAGCAAGGCGAACAGCGTCTCGAACAGGATCATCTGCCCGACCATGGTGAGCGGCAGCAGGCGGCTCATGCGATTCCACAAGGCGTTGCCGGCGATCGACGCGAATACCGCGACGCCGAGCGAGACGCCCGCGAGCTTCAGCCACTCCGTACCGGCGTGCCGCATGGGCTCCGTGAGGATGGTGAGCGGCACGAGCGCGAGCGCTTGCAGGCCCGTGACGAGCCCGGTGAGGAGGCTCCAATCGTGAGGTGAGATGCCGCCGAGCCGCACGAGAGCCCGACTGTTGCTGATGGCGAACGACGCCCATGAAGCGAGCGCGCCAAGCGCGTAGAGCAAGCCGATGAGCTGGGTGCTCGCGTCCGCGGGTCCCACCACCGCCTGCCAGCCGATGCACAACGCCCCCGCGGCGCACAGCGCGAGCGACGGTGCCAGCTTCGTGAGTGGCACGGCGCCGTGATCACGGCTGCCAACGATGGTGACAGTCACAGGCAAGAAGCCGATGACCAAGGAGGTCATCGCGATCCCCCCTGTCTGCACCGCCGCGGCGAGCAGCACGTAGTAGAGAGTGTTCCCCGTGAAGGCGAGCACCATGAGCTTCGCCCACTCGCGCCGCGTGATCTGCGCCCTCACCGCGCGCCACCGCGGCGCAATCAAGACGGCGGAGAGCGCCCCGTACGCCGCGTAGCGACCAATGGTGAGCTGCAACGGCGTGAAGCCGGCGACCAGCTCGGGCGCGAGAAAGACCAAGCCCCACAAGGCACCCGCGGCCGCGCCGCAGAGAACACCCAACCACATGACACGACGATAACACTGGCCGGCCGCCATGGAAGGAGGGCGCGTCTGTCGCCGCAAAGGTTTCGTCGTCTGTCGCACGCATCCACCCCGCCCACCTATCCGCTATAAACGACACCGCATTGATGCGGCGCCTCCCCTGCCAAGGTGTCTCGCTGGGCACTGAACAAATTGTCAGTGCTCTGTGGTAGTGTCGATTCAACAATGAGGGGAGGCGTGCGCATGACAACTCAGGCGCGGATGGATTCGTGTGTGTCCGA
>JBDHVB010000004.1:0-55221 GCA_039809465.1 Myxococcota bacterium | reverse complement strand
TTTCTGGCGCGGTGCCACCGAAAGCACCCGGTGGTTTCTGGCGCGGTGCCACCGAAAGCACCCGGTGGTTTCTGGCGAGGCGCCACCGAAAGCACCCGGTGGTTTCTGGCGCGGTGCCACCGAAAGCACCCGGTGGTTTCTGGCCATTTCTGGCCACGGCAGAGAGCCCCACTTGCGGCGCCCTGCCCCACCCTGAGCGCCGGCGACGCCTGATTTCGCTAGGTTCTGGGGGTTCCCCTGTTTGGCATGGGCGCTGCACTTCTCCCAGGCACGAACTGTTTCTGGGAGGGTCCCATGCTTAGCTGGGCACTTGGTTTCTTGGTCGTCGCGCTGATTGCGGCGCTCTTTGGCTTCGGGGGGTTGGCGGCCGGTGCGGCGTCGATCGCGAAGCTGCTCTTCTTCGGGTTCCTGATCTTGGCGGCGATTGCCGCGGTCGTGGGCCTGGTCACCGGTCGCAAGATCAACGACGCACTGCCGCCAGGTTTGTGACGTCATGTTGCTGGAACGTCTGACGAGCCGACATGCAAACGTTGGAGCCGGCGAGCGCATCGCGTCTTCAGTCGCGGGACTGGGCCTAGTGCTCGCCGGTTTCACGCGTCACCGCCTCGTGGGCTTCACGCTCGTGGGCCTTGGGGCGGCGCTCTTGCAACGCGGCATCCGCGGCCGTTGCCCCATCTACGGAGCGCTGGGCATCGACCATTTCAACACGGTGAGCACCGACGACGGACCGATCGACGTGGTCGAGCAAGCGTCACTCGAGTCGTTCCCAGCGAGCGACGCCCCGGCGCGCCGCTCGGTGAGCTAATCACGGTGGACAGATGTACTGGGGCGGCAGCGCCGCTGGTACATCGTCCATCGCGTCGATCCACTGGGTCAAAAGCCCAACGCCTAGCGGGTCGATGATCCGCGAGGCGAGCGGCGGCATTTGGCCGGCACCCCGGAAGCCCGCGCGGTCCTCGACGATCGGCGAGCCGGCGCCGTTCCCCGGAATGATCGGCGGATCGGCTTGCGCGATGATCTCGCACAAGCGGCTCTCCCCGATGCCGGTTGCGAAGCGCATGTCGGGATAGCGGCCGCCGTTCGCGGTTCCGCTATGGCAGTTCGAGCAATTCGCGGCGAGCCAAGCACGGGCGCGGGCGCCCACCGACACCGATTCGTCCGAGAGCAGTGGCAGCCGCGGCAACGTGCCAGCGAGCGGCGCGGTGAGGAAGCCCGCCTCGGTCAGCGCGGCGATCTGATTGTATGGGCCGGCGCCGTAGTCATGGTCGCGGTTCACCTGCTCGGTGCGCACACCAAGCACGTAGCTACCATTCGCGGTGTGACACGTGTTGCACGCGCCACGCGACGGGAAGACGTACTCGTGATCTTCACCACGCAGCGTGTAGTCGGCGATGAGCTCGCTGTCGGGACGCAAGGTCGCCTCGGTGCCTTGGTCGTTCCACATGTAGCTGAAGCCGCGCCACGTATCCTGCGCCACCTGCACCAAGAAGCGCGTCTCGACGGGCCTCACGCTCGCCGGGTCGTCCGCCTCCTCCTGGAGCTCGAACTCCTTGATGAGGATGGTGCCCACCGGGAACTCCCAGCTGCCGTCCGCTGAAGCGGTGATGGTCGCGTTGCCAGGCAACACGAAGGCGCGATGCTTGTCGGCGTCGTCCGACCAGAACGGCACCTGGATGTCATAGCGGACGGCGGCGGCGATGAGCGTACGGTCGGGGACGTCGCTGTAACACCCGGTGGCCGTGAGCGTCGGCGGCGCGTTGGTGTCGTCATGCGGCTCGAGACGCTGGATGTCGCCGTTGAAGTGCAGGATGTAGACCTCGCCCAAGTCGTCGTAACCGAAGCTGCTGATGCCACCTCCGGCGTTCATGAGCGGAGTCATGACCCAGGCGCCACCCGGGCCCTCGTCGATGCGATAGACGGCGCCCGACCCATAGTCCGCGAAAACATATGCTCCCCACATGTTCGGGATGGCGATGCCGCGATAGACATAACCGCCGGTGATGGCGATGCGGCCGCCGCTGTGATCGTACTCGTGGATGGGGTCGATGCAGCCATCGGCCACGCTACAACCGCCGGACGGCCCGTCGTGCGCGCCCTCGCGCTTGTCCCAGCCGTAATTACCGCCCGACTCCACGATATCGACCTCTTCCCACTGCCCTTGACCGACGTCGCCCACGAAGATGCGGCCGGTGGTCTTGTCGACGCTCGCGCGCCATGGGTTGCGGAAGCCGTACGCGTAGATCTCGGGCAGCGCGCCGTCCGTCGTCAAAAACGGATTGTCGGACGGAATGCTGTAGTTCTTGCCGTTGGCGTCCTGTGACGGATCGATGCGCAGGAGCTTGCCGCCGAGCACCCCCAGGTTTTGCCCCCAGTTCTCGGGGTCGTTGCCGTTGGCGCTGTCACCGGTGGTGATGTAGAGCATGCCGTCGTTGCCGAAGAAGATCTCGCCGGCGTTGTGGTTGCCGAAGGCATCTGGACGCGGGATCTCGAGCACCAGGCGCGCGGTGTCCTTGTCGCACGTAAGTCCGTTATCGCGACTACAAGTGAAGCGCTGGACGCGCGTGTCACCGCTCTGGGGGTACACGCCGCCATTCTCGATGGCGTAGCTCACGTACACGTAGCCGCCGCTCACCCCGAAGTCCGGCGCGAAGTCGAAGCTGTAAAAGCCCTTCTCGCCACCGCCCGTGTCCATGGTCTCTGCTTCGAGATCGAGCGCCACGTGCTCGCTGCCAGCCGTGTAACCCTCGCGGTCGAACACCAGGAGCAAGCCGCTCTGCCGCGCCAGGACGAGCTTGCCG
The DNA here is from genome assembly GCA_039809465.1 of Myxococcota bacterium. Lineage (GTDB taxonomy): Bacteria > Myxococcota > XYA12-FULL-58-9 > XYA12-FULL-58-9 > JALHOP01 > JALHOP01. The sequence goes on along the minus strand of JBDHVB010000004.1, from coordinate 52,423 downwards.
CTCACACCAGGCACCGGCTTCATGCCCACCAAGCTGCCGTCGGCGAGACCCTCGAAAGCGTTGGCGACCGCCGAAGCGTGCAGGTTGCACGTCGTGTTGATGACGCGCGTCAGGCCCGATGACGGCGAGCCGCCATCACCGTCGCCGACATCGTCGCCGCCCGGTCCGCTATCGCCGTCACGATCCCCATGTTGGTCGGTGTCACCGTTCTGGTCACCCGGGTTGCCGCGCACGTCACCGCCGCACGCCGCCGCACACACAACCACCACCATCGCGCCAAGGACGCGCCCCAAAGAATTACGCATGTGCCAGGAACTATACCCGAGAGCACGGCGCCTGACCCACTTGACGCCGTGTCAGGCGTACGCAACGGCGGATCAGGTCGTTCGGAGAGCGCTCACGGGGTCTCGAGCGCTGCCAGGAAATCCTCGTTGGATCGCACCGACGCGAGGAGTCGTTCGGTCTCGAGCTGCTGCCTGGCGACGTTCTTGGGGAAACCTCTCTTCATCGCGGTGCGCCACACGTCGAGCGCGCGCGCCTCGTCGCCGAGCTCCATCAACGTGAAGGTCGCGTTGAAGTACGTCTCGGGCATGCAGTCCTCTCGAGCGAGCGCCCGTTCGAGATAGCGACGCGCACGCTTCTCATCCACGCCGAGGTGAGTGTTGTCGTCGACGACCGCCCACAACGCGATACCGAACGCCGCTTGCTCCTGGTGATCGCACTCGATCAACGCATCGAGCAGCTTCAAAGCGTCCGCGGCACGACCATTCATTGCCCAGTCTTGCGCGAGCAAGGCCAACGCGTTGGGAAAGCGGCGCCGTAGACCAGCGGGCCCACCGAGGAGCGCGATGAGAGACTCGAGCTGCTTTTGGCTCAGACCGAACACCGCATCTTGGTGGGCCTTGTCATCGCGGTCGAATGACGCGTCGAGATCTTCACCACCCTTCGCGAGCGCGGAAGCGAGAGTACTCGAGGAAGCCCAGACGCTCTTAGCCATCATTTCGTCACGCCAATCGCCCCACTGATGCTCGAAAAATCCTCGCCGAGCTCGAGCGAGCCGCGATCGACGACGGAGCCGTTGGGTTGAAACTCGAGCCGGCGCACCGAGACGTTCTCGGAGACGAACACGGTGCCACGTAGGCGGCCGCGGTCGATGGTCGCGAGGTCGCCGGGCAGCTGTGGCCGCCTGCCGTCGGCGTAGGGGACGGGGCCGCGGACACGCCAGCCGTTCTGGGGACCACCACGGTCGAGGATCTGGATCGCATCGGCCATGGGGCTCGCAACGACGGCGACATCGCCAAACGGTGAAGTGGCGATGGCCTCGGGGTTCTCGACGGGCATCAATCCGCTCGGGCGGACACGGGCCTCGCTCACATCGACCGCGGCGACCCGATTGGGGAAGTCGCCAAAACCGTTCACATCACCGACGAGCATGGTACGGCCGTCGCTGGTCATCGCGGCGCCACCGACGATGATGTCGTAGCCGAATATGTCGGCGCTCGCGGTGACACGTGGAGCGCCGCTCATGTCCACCAGATGCACGTTCGCGTGGGGCGGCTCGCCGCTCTTGGGCAGGTCACCGGCATCCACCGCAGCGACGACCGCGCGCTGACCTACGAAAGTGACGGCTCCTGGCGACTTGGCGGCGAGGATGCGCCCCTGGTCGGTGAGGCTGCCATCGCAGCCGATGGTGACGCGATAGACACCCCCGCCGCGCTCACGCCAGTTACGATCGATGACGAGCGCGCTATCACCGCCCGGCTCCATGACGACGCGGCCCGCGTCGAACGCGCCCTTGAAGCCCTCATGAACGACGGTGGGATGACCAGCCGCGTCGAGGCGGAACACGCCGATCTTGCCATCATCGAGCGCGACGAGACCGACCTCGCCATCGGGCGTGAACTGAATGCTACCCGAGACCGCATTGCCCATCTCGAACTGCCGGCCCGGGCGGCTTAAGGCCCCCTCTGGTGACACGTCCAGGACCTCGAAGACGTTGGAGCGCTCCCCATTCGCGAGGAACGGGTGCGAGATGACGAGACGTCGTGGACCGTCGTCGGGGGACGGCGTGCGGGCACAGCCGCGCGACGTGCTCTCGGCGGGGGCAGCGAGCTGCAGCTGCGGGTTGATCTCACCTCGGATCCGCCGCGCGGCGCTGGCGGCACGCGCGGTGACGGCAGCCGCGGCCATGGGCGTCCGCTGTGGCGGTGGTGCCGAGACGTCATGTGGGGAAGCGGACGAGCTCTGGCCAGGGGCGCTGGCGCGGATGGTGGTCATGACGGTCTCCAGAGCCGCGTTTATCGGCGGCGCTCCTCATCGGAGACGTCTTTGAAGCCTGACACCGTGTCGAAGAAAGACCACCTCCACGGAACAGGCCACACCTCTAGCGCCAATACAGATCAGCGAGAGGCATCTTCACCGCCAGCAGCGCGCGTGAACGCTCGATTCCGCTCGACCCCAAGCCGCAACCGCTCACGTGAACGGCATCGACTCCACCGGTCCATACCGTTCATGCAAACCGCATCGCGCCACCTGCAACCGACGACGTACCATCGAGCCCCAACCCACACCCCCGCGAAAGAGCCCATACGCTATAGCGTACAGACCCACCCCTCGTCACCGTTCGCGGTAGACGAAACCCACCTTGGGGGTTTCGTCTGTCGCAACAGGTGGAGCAGAACATCGCGCAGTGCTTCAAGGAGCCGCTAGAGATCGGTCCGCGTGCTGATGACGCCCGTGCGCTCGCCGACAAGCAACGCCAACACGTCGTTTTCGATGCCGTTGGGCGAGGTCTCGACCACGCGGCCAACCTCTTTGCCGCCGCGCTTCACGATGAAGGTCGGCACCTGCGTGACGGTCACGCCCTCGGGATAACGACGATGTGATTTGTCCCGCGGCATGGCGATGCTCCTGGTCGCGAACGGCACCGCGCCACCCGCCATGGTGAGCGCCTTCCAGAAGCGCGGAACTTCGCGGCGGCTGTCGCCACACCAGGTGCCAAAGTAAATCTCGACGGTCGCGCCGCCAGGGACCTTCGCGAGCTTCTTCGCGGTCTCGGCGTTCACCTCGGCGCTCTCGCGCGCCTCACGCCAGCCTTCGATTTTCTTCTCGACCTCCGTGCGCGTCACCACTCCCACGAGCTCGAGCGGTGGAGCGTCTGGCTTCTGCGTCGGCGGGCTCGCGACGCCGAGCAAGGCAGCGACTGCGAAAGCGAGTGTGATCATGTGTCTTTCTCCAACGCGCGCTGTTTTCTTTACCGGCGCCCGAGCACCGGTATCATTTTCCACATGACAGCACGGGTCTACCGACTCGATGAGTACCGCTTACGTCGTCATGCTACCGCAGCCGACAACCATACGCTCCCCGAACCAGGCGCCGCCCTCGGGAAAGCGCTGCGCGCCGTCGCGGCCAGCAAGTCGCGTGACTTCAAGGCGAACGCGAGCATCTTCCAACGCGCCTTCCGAGAGGCTATCGAGCAGACCAACGCACAGCTCCGTGGCCATTCACAGGCCGACGGCAGCGCCGATGGTGACGGCGAGCTGTGACCCGAAGGGTGCTCGCGAGAGATGAAGATCGATACGGGTGAGCTGACGCTCGCTTACGAAGACACTGGCCGCGGCCCCGCCGTGCTGTTCATCCATGGCTATCCGCTCGGCCGGCGCATGTGGCGTCCCCAGCTCGAAGCCTTGCTCGGCAACATGCGCCTCATCGCGCCCGACCTGCGTGGTCACGGTGACTCCGATCCGGTGCCCGGCCCGTACACCATCGACATGCACGCCGACGATTGCATCGACTTGCTCGACGCCCTCGAGGTCGACGAGCCCGTGGTGGTCTGCGGCGTGTCGATGGGCGGCTACGTCGCGCTCGCCTTGCAGCGGCTCTACCCCGAGCGTGTCGCGGGACTCGTGCTCGTCGGCACCCGCGGCGGGCCCGACGACGCCGAAGCCAAGAAGAAGCGTGATCAGGCGATGGCGCAGGCGCGCGACAAGGGCGTGGAGTCCATCGTCGAGAGCATGCTCCCCAAGATGTTCGCGCCGCAGAACCTCACCAAGAAGCAAGCGGTGCTCAAGACCCTCGACGGCGTCATGCGCAAGACCTCGCTCGAGGGGGTGCTCGGTGATCTCGCCGCCATGCGTGACCGGCCCGACGCCCGTCCGCATTTGAAGACCATCGAGGTGCCAACCCTGGTCATTCACGGCCAAGACGATCAGGCGATCCCAGTCGCCGAAGGCAAGGCGCTCGCGGAGGCCATTCGCGGCGCGCAGCTGCTGCTCATGGACGACACCGGCCACCTGCCGAGCGTCGAGCAGCCGCAGCTCTTCAACGCGGCGCTACGCGACTTCGTGAAGCTCTTCGACGAAGCCGAAGACGAAGAGGCGACCGCGCATTGAGCGCGTTTCGCTTCGCGAGTTGACCGCCCTCGAGGCCCCCCGGAAGGCAATTCAGTGACGATTCTCCAAGCTCTCATCCTCGGCATCGTCGAGGGCATCACCGAGTTCTTGCCGGTGAGCTCGACCGGCCACTTGCTGCTCACCCAGCGCTTGCTAGGCATCTCCGGGAGCGAGGCCGCCGACGCCTATGCGATCTGCATCCAGGGCGGTGCGATCCTCGCGGTGCTCGGCCTCTATCGCGGACATGCCATCGCGGTGCTGAAGGGCGTCGCCGGACGTGACGCCGATGGACGCAAGCTCCTCGTCAACTTGATCGTCGCCTTCCTGCCGGCGGCGCTCATCGGCTTCCTCTTCAACAAGGCGATCGAGCGCGTGCTCTTCGGCTTGTGGCCGGTCGCGGGCGCCTGGCTCGTCGGTGGTCTCGCCATCTTCTTCGTGGCGCGCTGGTACAAGCAGCGCGAGCACGGCGCCGGCCTGCCGCTCAGCGCTCTCGGCTGGCAGTCCGCGTTCATCATCGGCCTCGCGCAGACCGTCGCCATGTGGCCGGGTACGTCGCGGAGCCTCATGACCTTGCTCGCGGGGCTCATGGTCGGCCTGTCCGTTTCAGCGGCCGTCGAGTTCTCGTTCTTGCTCGGCGTCATCACCCTCGGCGCGGCGAGCGGCTACAAGCTGCTCAAGTCGGGGCACGTGATGCTCGAAGCGTACGGCCCCGTGGTGCTCGCCATCGGCTTCGTCTCGGCGTGGGTCTTCGCGGTCATCGCGGTGCGCTGGATGGTCGCGTACTTGCGCACCCGGGACCTCTCGGTGTTCGGCTACTGGCGCGTGGGTTTGTCGCTCATCACCGTGGGTCTCCTGGTGATGAAGGTCATCGAGCCCTGAGGTTCATGAGGGCGACGACGCTGGCGCGGATGCGGGCGCGCTCCGCGCCGTTGGTGCCGACCATGTCCAGGGCTTGGTCGATACCGTAGCCGCTAGCGACCATGCCGATGACCGCTGAAACGGTCATGGCGCGCGTCTCGTTGATGGTACCGCTCGCGCGGTTCATGCCGACCCATTCGGGGCGCAGATCGGAAGTCTCGACGATGACGCGGCTGACGTCCGCGGCCGTAAGACGTGGCGAGAGCATCATGCACTTGGCGGCGAGGTTCGCGACCTGCGGTGCCGCAACCGAGGTGCCGCTCGCGGGCGCGGACGGCGTACCTTGGCGAGCCGCCGCCAGCGATTTGGCGGTGCGGATATCGACACCGCGCGCGGCGACGGTCACCCAAGGGACGCCCGTGTTGCTGCCCGAGCCGCCGGTACGCCAGATGCCGCCCTGATCGTTCGCCGCGCCGACGACCATCAAGTTCGGCGCCTGGAGGTCCGCGCCCATCCGACGCGCCGTGTCGCCCATGAGGTTGGTGTTCTGGTTACCGGCCGCCATGACGAACAACACCTCGGGATAGCGGGCCAGCACCTCGCGCATGCGGTCGGCGTACTCCGGCGCCTGCATGGTCAAGCTCATGTTGATGACGCGTGCGCCATTGCGGACAGCATAATCGATGGACGCGAAGAGCGGATCGTAGCTGCGGAGGTTCTGCTCCATCACCGTCATGCCCATGACGCGGATGCGATCGGTACCTTGGGCCGCGAGCACCGCCGAGCCGTTGCCGTGGTGGGCATTCGGATCGTTCGTGAGCGCGCGGTTGCGGATGAAGTCCCAACCGCTCGCGCCGTCTTGGCCGCCCCAGGCGTTGCCGGCAAGCAGCGGGTGTCGGAAGTCCATGGCGGTGTCGGCGACCGCCAGGGTGATGCGGCTGTCGCGCTGGCCGGTGATGAGGGCGAGCTGCTCGAAGGTCGTGTCGCGGGCGGAGACCGAGCGCTGAACGATGGGGGCGCTGGGGCGCGTCGCGGTGATGGTCGCCGCTGGCGGGGGGAGGACGAAGCTCGCGGCGCTCAGGACCCGGCTGACGCGGGCGGCGGCGGTACCCTCGAAGACGACCGACGGATCCACCCAAGCGTTGGCGAGCGGTTGGAGCTCGGTGGGATCGGGGACGCCTTCGCTGTTGATGATGGGCGCGAGCTGCCCCATCACCTCCGCGTCGGTCACTTGCCGATCGGCGAGAACCGCCCGAATTGCCTCGGAGAGCCGCGTCACCGGAGGGTTATCGGGGCGGCGGCGTCCGGGTTGCCGGGCTCGCGAGCCCTGGTGTCACAGGCGGACGCAACCCGCATCAGGACGCGCCGATATCAACGCGCCATGTTCGTCACATCCTCCGTTTCTCCCCGTCCCCCTTTGCCGCAAGTCGACCTGCCGCCGGCCAGCAACCTGGTGCTCGCCGCCTGGAACCCGCCGCTCGCGGCGATGAACGACTTCAGCCGCTCGGTGGTCCGCAACCCGCAGGTCTTGACCAACCCAATCGCCTTCACCCACGCCTATTCGCATGCTTGCATGGTCGGCTGGGCCTCGGCGTTCTGGACCTTCTCGGCGCTGACGCAGCCGGTCGGGGTCACCGCGGGGCTCATTCCGCGACGTCGCGCGGACTAGCGACCTTCAGCGCTTCACGAAGCTCACGGACCTGAGCTCGAGCGGGCCCACGGGCTGGCCGAGCTGGCGCAGCGCATCCGCAGCGAGCCTGCGCGCCTCGGCCCAGAACGGGTGCGTCTCCAGGCTCTCGTTCTCCTCTAGATCGTCGTCGGGTGGCGCGGCTTCGATGTGGGCGTCCACTTTCTCGAGGGCAAGCACGGCAGGCGCGTCGAGGTGCCCCGAGCCCTGGAGCTGAGGCACGAGCAGGTATGCGTTGCTGAAGGCAGAGATCACTTCATGGGTGACGATGACGTAGTCGGGAAGCGCGGCGATCTGTTCGCGCGCGGGCGCGGCGAGGAGCCGGAGGCCATCGACGAGCATGTCGAGCTGCTGTTGAGGCGTCACGTGAACGATCTCATGGAGCTGCCGCGGCTGGGATACGAATCGGCGGCTGGTCAGGGACACCGGAGACCTTCCAGTATGGAGCGCCTCGGAAGTGACGCGAGCTGCCGGGGTGGTACTGGATCATGCGGCCGGTGAGATTACCAGCGGCGTTCGTCTCCCTGAATGTCCACCCGAGATGGAACCTGCTGCGCGTCATCACACCGTGCGTCCACCCCGGTGTCCTCCCGATCATCAGGCGAACTTCGTGCAAGTTTCTCCCAGCGAGGAGCTGAGGGTTCGCCATCACGTCGAGGGCCGTGCCAAGAATGCTTCCTACTGGGCGGACCGCGGTGCTCGGCACGACCGCTGGTGCTGGCGCCGGAGCAGCAGGCCGGATGGGGGGAGCGCGTGTGCCGACCCCAAGAGGTGGCCTGGTCCCCAACGACACCACGAACACGCCGAGCTCGGTCCCAAATTGAGCGCTACGCGCACCGCGCAAGATCTCGGGGTCGCTGGTCACGATACCCGAGATCACGTTCTCTGTTCTGAACCTGAAGTCGGACCCGAGCGCCCGCGCTACGGGAACGGTGACGACGTTGGCGAGGCTGTTCGCCATTCCGGGTACCGCGTCCACCATGCCAAGGGCGATCGACGCGGTGGTTCGGAGCGTGCTCGAGACGATGCCGCGTGTGGGAGTTGGACTTACTTCCGCGGGCTGAGCGTCGTAGCGATGAGGTTGGTGCGGCTGAATGCGTGGCGGGTCGGCCATGCTCGACGACTCTCCAACCGAGACATACACGCGCGTGGCGGGGAGGGCTGGCCCCGCGAAAGTTTCGCGCCGCGCTCCCTAGCGCCGGCTCAGAACGTCAGCTCTTCACCGACGACGACGTTGCCGTCTTTCTCCGCCAGCTTGCACGCCGTGAGCGTGGGGTCGTGCTCGAAGAAGATGGTCCAATCCTCCTCGAGCCCTTGCGCCAGGATCATGCGTTTCTCTTCGAGCGTGGTGAGCGGGTAGAGGTCGTAGCCCATCACCCAGGCGAGCTTGAGGTGGGCGCGCGTCGGCATGACGTCGGCGCAATAGAGGAGCTTGCCGTCATCGTCACCATCGAGCAGCACCAGCTGCTGGGCCACGGTGTGCCCTTCGCTGACCATGAGCGAGACGCCGGGGAAGAGCTCCTGGGGGCCGTCGAACAGGTGGAGCTGACCGTTGGCGGCGAGCGCTTGGAAGTCGGCGGGGCGGAAGGATCCGCTATCGCGTTCAGTCGGATGCTCGGCCCATTTCCAGGCGCGGCGTTGTAGGTGGTACGTGGCGTTTGGGAAGGTCGCCTCGTAGGTGCCGTCGCGCTCGCTGGTCGCGCCGCCCGCGTGATCGAAGTGCAGGTGCGTGAGGATGACGTCAGTGATGCTGTCGGGGTCGACGCCGGCGGTCGTGAGCGCCTCTCGGACGCCGCCCGCGGGCTGGGTGATCTTGAACTGGCTCTTTTGCTTCTCGGGGAACTTGTCGCCGATGCCGGTGTCCACGAGGATGCGGCGCTTGCCGGTCGCGGTGGTGTCTTCCACGACCATGAGGCGGGTGGCGAGATCGATGCGGTTCGACTCGTCGGCCTGGGTGCCCCGGGACCAGAGCGGCTTGGGGACCACGCCGAACATGGCGCCACCGTCGAGCCCAAACCGGCCAGCTTCGACAGCCGTGACGTTGAATCGCCCGAAACGTCGCATGCCGAGTCCATACAGGGACCACGGGGAGAGCGCTACCTTGTGGCCCCTCGAGCGGCCGCGTCGCAGAAACCACCCGGTGCTTTCGGGGCCGTTGACCCCTCATGACGCAGTGAGGTCCGAAAGTACCTGGTGCTTTCGGCGGAGCTGACGTTAACTTAAGGGCATGTCCCTCCAATCGCTGGTCCCCCTCCGGCTCGTTGAAGAGCTACTCGGCCTCGCCCTCTCCAAGGGGGGCGATTTCGCGGAGGTTTATGTCGAGCATGCGCGTGGCAACAGCGTCGCGCTCGAGGAGAAGAAGATCCGGACTGCCGCCTATGGCGTGTCCTTGGGAGTCGGCATCCGGGTGATCGCGGGGACCGAGGTCGGGTACGCCTACTCGGATGACCTCGACCCGAAAGCGCTCAAGGAGACGGCGCTGGTCGCCGCGAGCATCGCGCGGGGCGGGAAGAACCCACCGAAGGCCGTGTCGCTCCAGCAGGTGAAGCTGCCCAATCGTTATCCCATCGAGCGCGTGCCGGACGCGGTGGCGCCGCGTGACAAGGTCGAGCTGTTGCTGCGTGGCGACAAGGTCGCGCACGACTACGACAAGCGCGTCACCCAGGTGATGGGCTCGTTCATCGACCAAACCAAGGACATCCTGATCGCGACCTCCGACGGCAAGCTCGCCGAGGACCGCCAGGTCATGTGCCGCATGAACTTCTCCGCCATCGTGGACGACGGCAAAGGTGATCGCCGCACCGGCTTCCATGGCGGTGGCGGCCGTGTCGCGTTCGAGCACTACAAGGGCTTCTCACCCGAGGAGGTCGCGACCGAAGCGGCGCGCATGGCGGTGGCTCAGCTCGGCGCCGTCGCGGCTCCCGCGGGTCCGCAGACCGTCGTCCTCTCGCCTGGTTGGTCCGGCATCTTGCTGCACGAGGCGGTCGGCCATGGCCTCGAGGCCGACTTCATCCGCAAGGGCACCTCGCTCTACGCCGGGAAGCTGGGTGAGCGTGTCGCGAGCGATCTCGTCACCGTCATCGACAGCGGCGAGCAAGAAGGTCGTCGCGGCACCATCAACGTCGACGACGAAGGTGAGGTCGCCAAGGAAAAGGTCCTCATCGAGAACGGCATCTTGAAGGGCTTCATGGTCGACCGCTTGAGCGCACAGATCATGAACATCGCGTCGACCGGCAGCGGCCGCCGGGAGTCGTATCGTCACGCGCCCATGCCGCGCATGACCAACACCTTCATGGCCAAGGGCAAGCACACCCACGACGAGATCGTGCAGAGCGTCGACAAAGGTCTGTACTGCGCCGCGTTCGGCGGCGGGCAGGTCGACATCTCGAACGGCAACTTCGTCTTCGAGGTGCGCGAGGGTTATTTGATCGAGAACGGGAAGATCACCGCGCCCGTGAAGAACGCGACGCTCATCGGCGTCGGCCCAGACGCCATGAAGAGCGTGTCGATGGTCGGCGACAATCCCGAGCTCGACCCTGGTATCGGCACTTGCGGCAAGGACGGACAAAGTGTTCCCGTCGGCGTCGGTATGCCGACCGTACGCATGGACAACATCACCGTGGGAGGCACGCGTGTCTGACGAGCGTTTGCTGACCGACGTCGCTTCTCGTGTTCTAGAGCTGGCCAAGAAGTTCGGCGCATCGAGCGCGGACGCGGTCGTGTCGCGCGGCACCGAGTTCGAGGTGAAGGTCGCCGACGGCGCCATCGTCACGCTCACCCAGGCCACCTCGAAAGGCATGGGCCTGCGCGTGTTCGTCGATGGCCGCTTGGGCTTCTGCACCACCAGCGACTTCGCCGACGCGAGCCTCACCTACGCCGTCGAGCGCGCGGTCCAGCTGGCGCGTGAAGCAGCGCCCGATCCGCACAACGGCCTCGTCGAGCTCGAAGCGGGCCTGAAGGTCGCGGGCGACGAGCTCGAGCTCTACGACCCCGCCGTCGTCTCGCTCCCCACCGAGGAGAAGATCCGCTGGGCGCATCAGCTCGAGGAGGCCGCGCGCGCCGCCGACCCACGGGTGCGCAAGTTCCGCGATAGCGGTGTATCGAGCGGCGAGTCGCACACGGTCCTCGCGACGACCAGCGGCGCGTTGCGCGCGGTTCGTTCGACCGGCATCGCGTTGTGGTGCAATCCCATCGCCGAAGCGGACGGGCAGCTGCAGACCGAGGTCTGGTACGACTCGCGCACGCACGTCGCCGATCTCGACTCCCCCGAGAAGGTTGGCCACATCGCCGCGACGCGTGCCGCGCGCATGCTCGGCGCGAGGCCCGTGAAGACACAGGTCGCGCATCTCATCCTCGAGCCCGCGATGGCGGCCGGGTTCATGGGCAGCATGCTCGCCGCCATCGACGGCGACTCGGTCTACAAGAAGGCGTCGTTCCTCTCGGACAAGCTCGGTAAGCAAATCGGCAGCACGGCGCTGACGCTCGTCGACGACCCGCACGTGAAGCGCGGCAACGGCAGCTCGCCCTTCGACGGCGAGGGCCTCGCGACCTACAAGAAGAAGCTCCTCGACGCGGGCGTGCTCACGACTTTCCTCTACGACGGCTACACAGCGCGCAAAGTCGGGGTGAAGCCGACCGCGAGCGCCAAGCGTGGTTACAGCTCGCCGCCCCACGCCGGCGTGTTCAACCTCATCGTGCAGCCAGGCGACGTGTCCCAGGAGAACATCTGGCGTGACGTCGATCGCGCGCTGGTGCTCACCCGCGGTCTCGGCCGCGGCCTGAACAGCGTCAGCGGTGAGTACTCGCGCGGCGCCAACGGGCTGTGGATCGAGAAGGGCGAGATCGTGCACCCCGTGCAAGAGGTGACGATCGCCGGTGACTATCTCGCGATGCTCCAGAACGTCGACGCGGTCGGCAGCGACTTGCAGCTGCGCGGCTCGTCGGGCGCACCGACGCTGCGCATCGCGGACGTCACGATCAGCGGCACACGCTGACCGCTATTGCGGCTGCGGCCGGTTGCCTCTCACGGGCTGCTGGTCGCCGCGTTCGGTCTGCTGAGGCTGACGACCTCCACCGAAGAGTCTCGCGAAGAAGTCGCCGATGGCTTTGAAGATGCCTCCGAAGAAGCTCCCGATGGCACCAAAGAGACCACCCGACTGTTGCTGCTGCTGATCGCGCTGGGCCTCCTGCGGCTGTTGCTGCCCTGGCTGCGGCCGATTGACGCCGCGCGTGGCGGACCTACGATCCGTGCGCGCGGGCCGGCGATCCGTACTCGCGGGAGTCTCGGGCCGAGGGTCCGCCGATGGCTGCAGGGCCGCGGTAATCGCGCCGCGAATCGCCTCCGCCTCGGCGGCCTTCGCGGGGTCACGTGCAAGCGCTGCCATGTGGCGCGCGAGCACCGTGGCTGCCTTCATGCGCTTATCAGGCTGGAAGCGCGCGAGGAGAGTCGACGCCGCCTCCCCCGGAGGCGTGCCATTGGCGACAGCTTGGGTATACAGGGCGATCAGCCCCTTGTCGTGCTCACCGCCGCGATCCAGAGTAGCCGACTGCGGGTGAAGCAACGCCGCAACTGGGTCGTTTGCGGGAAGGGTCTGCACACCACCCGGGACGGTCGTAACGGCTGCTGGTTCCATCCCGCGAGTGTGGTCCAAGCGCTCGTCATCTTTCCACTCTTTTCGCCCGCGTTGCTAAAAACGCGGCGCCAGCCTGGTACTCCGGCGTCACACCTGCGGCGCGAGAGACGGCATTGGTGCTAGCGGCGTGGGGCGGGTGTCGGCGTCGGGATCGGCGGCACGGGGGGCTGCGGGAACGGATCCCGAGGCAGCTGCATGCGCGGGACGTAGCTGCAGGCCGAGCGGTAGGTGTCGCCATCGCGGTAGACGATGGCCATACCGTCGGTCTGTGCGCTCTGGAAGTCGAAGCGGCCCGTGTCCGGGTTGATGTAGCCGACCACGGGATTGTTACCGACCGCCTGGCTCTTCACGGTGCGCGTCTCGGGGTCGACGACCATGCCGACGCCCGCGCCAAGCGCCGACTCGAAGTGAGCCTTGTTGGTCGCGGGGTCGACGACACCCGCCACTCCGCCATTGCGGTTACGACGGACCTCGACCTGGCCGCTGCGCGGATCACGCACGGCCGCGATACCCTCCTGCTGGGCGCGATACCAATCGACGTCGTGCGTCGCCGGATTGTAGAGCCCCGCGATGCCACCTTGGGCCTCGGTCTCCCATTGCACGCGGCCGGTGCTCGGATTGTAGACCCCGCAGATGCCGGAGTTGAGCGAGTAGCGCACTTCGACCGCGTGCGTTTCGGTCGCGATGCGGTGCTGTAGCGCTGCTACGCGATTGCGGACAGTCTGCGCGTCGGTGACCTGGGCGCGCAGCGGCACAATATCGAGGCCAGGGTTCGCTTCAGCGGTCGTGAGCTCGCGCGCGGCGGCCTCGAGCTCTCGATCCGCGGTCGCCAACAAGTCATCCACCCGCGGCAGCAGCGTGCTCATCTGCTCGCGGCGCGTCGTGCCGGCGCTGCGTTCCAATTCATCGGCGCGGGACGCGATCGACGCGACCCGTGGGAGAGTCATCTCAGACATCGTGGGTGTCCTCGTAGAGCCGCTGGTCCATCGGAGATTACATTGTAATCTCAGCACACCTCGGCCAGGGCGTTGGGGTTATCGAGCCCACCCATCGCCGAGTTGCCCCAAAAGTCCGAAAGGCGTGTCAGATCGCTAGGTTACGCAATGGAAAACCACACGCGCACCCGCATGATCTTCTCTTCCTTCGGGGCAAGCTCGACGCCCTCGAGAGCGTCCTCGACGCGGGCGCGCTTCGTGCTCGGGAACGCCGAGCCCGCGCCGCGATAGCCGAAATCGGCCCCGGGATCGTGCCGCGATGACGGACTACCATACGTCTCGTCGACGACGCGATGCACGCCTTTGATCTCGGTCCCCAGCGCCTTGGCCATCGCTTCGGCGGCGCCCCGCGCGCGTCGTACGCAGATGGCGAGCCACTCTTGCCGCACGCTGTCCGGTACGTCGTAACGCCACGTGACGTTGCTCAGACCGCTGTTCTTCACGGAAGCCAAAGCATCGATGACCGCTGCGACCTTGTTCGGTTCGCGGCAGCGGACAGCTAGCACATAGGTCGCCGAGGAGCTCCTGAGCAGCATGCCCTTGGTGGCCGTCACCCGCACCGACTCGATGCCGACATCGCTCTCGGCGACACCCGCCGCGACCAGCGTCTCGACGAGCTTGCGCACCTCACCCGCTTGCTGGAGCGCGGCATTGCCGCTGAAGAACTTGGCGTCCGCGAGCAGGATGGAGACATCGGCGCCAGTCGCCGGAACTTCTTCGCGGTGCATCTCGAGGACTTCGATGACGGGGGTGTCGCTCATCACGGCACTGTAACGCGACTACAACAAAATGCGCAGGGCGAAGAAGAGCGACTCGACGATCTTCTCCGCGAGCGGACGCCTGTGCCAGGTGTCCCTGTCGATGCGCGCCGACTTGGCCATGTCGCGCTCGAAGACCTGATCCATCGCCGCGCCCAGGCGCTTGTCGACGCAGGCGACGTTGCACTCGAGGTTGTGCAAGAGGCTGCGCGCGTCGATGTTGTAGCTGCCGATGGTGCACCACTCCCCGTCGATGACCGCGGTCTTGGCGTGCAAGACGCGCTCGGTCCACTCGTAGATCTCGACGCCGGCGTACATGAGGCGGGCGTACAGCGCACGCGAGGCATAGCGCACCGCGACGACGTCGGTCTTGCCGGCGACCAGGAGCTGCACCTTCACGCCGCGCCGCGCGGCTTCACGCAGCGCGTGCCGGAAATGACGGTCGGGAATGAAGTACGAGTTGCAGATGCGGACCGTGCGCTTGGCTTTACGAATGGCGCGCAGGTAGGCACGGCGCACCGAGTAGCGGCGCGTGAGAGCGCTCTCGAGCACCTGCAACGTGGTGCTGCCACGGCGCTGCGGGTGCGCCATGCTGGCGTTCCACTGCTCGCCGGTCATCGTCCGCCATTGCCGATTGAAGAGGCGCACGAACTCGCGGACGACCGGACCTTCGAGGCGCGCATGCACGTCGTGCCAGGCCTTGCCGCCCCAGGCGAGCGGCGCGTAGTCGTCGCCGATGTTGATGCCGCCGATGAAGCCGACGACGTCGTCGATGACCAGGAGCTTGCGGTGATTGCGGCGCCAGATGCCCCAACGGCGGCGCCACGGTTGGATCGGCTGGTAATACTCGACGCGCCCACCGGCCTCGAGCAGCGGCTTGAAGAAGAGCGGATCGGTTGCCCATGAGCCGACGCCATCGACCATGACGCGCACGCTGACGTCCGCTTTGGCGCGCTCGATCAGCGCTTTCAGGAACCTCTCGCCCGTGGCATCGGACGCGAAGATGTAGCTCTCGAAGACGATCGACGTCTTCGCCGCGGCAATCGCCTCGAGCATCGCCGGGAAGGTCTGCTCGCCGTCGATGAGCAGCTCGACCTTGTTGTATGGGAAGACCTTGCGGCCCCGCAGCCAGAACGCGACCGCGTCCGCGTCAGGCGCGACGTGAAGATGCTGACGCGGCCCGATGATCTCGGGCTCGGCGCCGGCGGCTTCACGGCGCGCTTGCGCCGGCCGCACGTGACCGATCTCGAGCTCTTCGCCGTGATGGCCAGTGACCGGCCCTGCGCCCTCGTCTTGCACGAGCGCGCGCGCCGTCTTCACGACCTCCTCGACTTTGTGCCCACCCGACGACATCGTCAGGCCAACATAAGCCGATGCCCGCCCCCTGTCACTCCACGGTGACGCTCTTCGCCAGGTTGCGCCGCGGCTGACTGGCTAGCGGTCACTCAACCGTCACGCTCTTCGCCAGATTGCGCCTCGGTTGACTGGCTAGCGGTCACTCAACCGTCACGCTCTTCGCCAGATTGCGCGGCTGATCGATGTCGGTGCCACGCAAGTCGGCCACGTGGTACGACAGGAGCTGCAACGGGATCGTCGCCACGAGCGGCGCCAGCATCGGGTCGCAGTCCGGGACGCTGATGACGTCGTCGGCCATGCGGCCGATGTGATGGTCGCCCTCGGTCGCGATCGCGATGATGTGCCCCTCGCGGGCGCGCACCTCCTGCAAGTTCGAGATGACCTTGTCGTAGAGCGGCCCTTGCGTCGCGACGACGATGACCGGCACGCCCTTCTCGATGAGCGCGATCGGGCCGTGCTTCATCTCGCCGGCGGCATAGCCCTCGGCGTGGATGTACGAGATCTCCTTGAGCTTCAAAGCGCCCTCGAGCGCCACCGGATAGCCAAAGCCGCGGCCCAAATAGAGCACCGACTTCGCGTGACGGATCTTCTGCGCGACATCCATGACCGCTTTTTCGGACTTCAAAGCCTGCTCGATGAGCAACGGCACGGTGCGCAGCCCATCGACCAATTGCTTGGCGCGCGGCTCGGCGAGGCCACGGGCTCTCCCGAACGCGATAGCGAGCAGCTGCAGCGCGATGACCTGCGTGATGAAGGCCTTGGTCGAAGCAACGCCGATCTCCGGCCCCGCGTGCGTGTAAAGCACGTGGTCCGACTCCCGGGCGATCGAGCTGTCGACGACGTTGACCACGCTCAAGATGGGCGAGCCCTTCTCCTTGGCGGCCTTGATGGCGGCGAGCGTGTCGGCGGTCTCGCCGGACTGCGACACCGCGAGGACCAGCGTCTCCGGCCCCATCATCGGGCTGCGATAGCGGAGCTCACTCGCGAGCTCGACCTCGCAGCCGATGCGCGCCAGCTCCTCGAGCATGAGGCGGCCGACGAGCGAGGCGTGCCAGCTGGTGCCGCAAGCGGTCAGCATGATGCGCTGGACCTTGGCGAGCTTCTCGATGGGGATGCCCTCGAGCTGCACGGCGGCCTCGTGCGTCGACAAGCGGCCGCGGATGGTGTCGATGACGGCGCGCGGCTGCTCGTGCATCTCCTTGTGCATGAAGTGCTTGTGGCCGCCCTTCTCGGCGGACACGGCCGACCACTCGATGGTGCGCGGCTCGCGGGCGACGGGCTCGCCGGTGACCTTGCTCACCTTGACGCTGCCGGGCTTCACCACGGCCATCTCGCCCTCTTCGAGGACGATGACGCGGCGGGTGTGCGAGAGCAGCGCCGGGATGTCGCTGGCGATGAGCCCCGCGTCGCCCTTCACGCCGATGATCAGCGGCGAGGCGTTCTTGGCGGCGATCATGGTGTCGGGCTCGCTCGACGAGATGACCGCGATAGCATACGCGCCACGAACCCGAGTCAGCGCCTTGCGGACGCGCTCCTCGAGCGTGCCCTTCTCTTCGGCGATGAGGTGCGCGATGATCTCGGTGTCGGTCTCGCTCTCGAACTTCGCGCCCTTGGCGGCGAGCTCGGCCTTCAGGTCGAGGTAGTTCTCGATGATGCCGTTGTGGACGACGACGACGTCGCCGACGCGGTGCGGGTGAGCGTTCTCGTCGGAGGGCTTGCCGTGCGTCGCCCAGCGGGTGTGGCCGATGGCGATGTCGCCCTTCAAAGGCTCGGCCTTCAGGAGCTTCGCGAGCTCGTTCAGCTTGCCCTTGCGGCGCCGGACGTCGAGCTTGCCGTCGCAGACGGTGGCGATGCCCGCCGAGTCGTAGCCGCGATATTCGAGGCGCCGCAGACCCTCGAGGACGTTATCAGTTGCTTCCGGGCTGCCGACGTAACCGACGATGCCGCACATATTCTTTTGCTACTCCTTCTTGGCCTTCGCCTTGGCGGCCGCCTGACGGTCCCGCAAGGCCTTGGCATATCCTTCACGCGTCTCTTGCCGCGCCCGCCCGAAGGCCAGCGCATCGCCCGGCACGTCCTTGGTGAGGACCGAGCCCGCGGCTACATATGACTGGTCACCCAAGGCGACCGGCGCCACCAGCGTGCTGTTCGAGCCGACGAACACGCCGTCACCGATGGTGGTGCGGTGCTTGGCGACACCGTCGTAGTTGCAGGTGATGGTGCCGGCTCCGATGTTCGACCCCGCGCCGATGTCGGCGTCACCCAAGTATGCCAGGTGATTGGCCTTCGAGCCCTTGGCGATGGTGCTGTTCTTCACCTCGACGAAGTTGCCGATGTGCACGTCTTGGGCGAGCGCGGCGCCGGGTCGTAAACGGGCAAACGGGCCGATTTTGACGCCCTGGGCGACCTTGGCGCTCTCCAGGTGGCAGAACGACTCGACGCGGGTGTCGTCGCCGATGGTGACGTCCTTCAAGACGGTGGGTCCTTCGACCACAACGCGGTTGCCGAGCTTCACGGTGCCGAAGAACTGCACGCCCGGGCCTACGACCACGTCTTCGCCAAAGCTCACGCGCGGAGTGAGGTGGACGCTCGCCGGGTCGCGAAAGCGGACACCGTTCTCCTGATGCTTGCGCACGAGACGCTGGCGCATGATCGCGTCAACCTCGGCGAGCTCCATCTGCGTGTTGATACCGCGCATCTCGTCGATGTCGGTGACGTCGACGGTCTTGACGCTCCCCGCGCGCGCGACGATGTCGGTGAGATAGTACTCGCCCTGAGCGTTGTCCGCTTTCAAGGACGCCACCGTGTCTTGCATGAGCTTCATGCCGCACAGGTAAACGCCGACGTTCACCTCGTCGATGCCGCGCTCCTTCTCGCTCGCGTCCTTGTGCTCGACGATGCGCATCTTGCCACCGCTTTCGCGGACGACGCGGCCGTAGCCCGTGGGGTCTTTCAGCTTGGCGGTGAGCATGGCCAGCTCGGCGCCCTCCAAAGCAGGCACGAGCTTTTCACAAGTGGCCTTGCCAAGGAGCGGCACGTCGCCGTAGAGGACGAGCACTCGATCCGCTTTGACGGACGCAAGGCCGCTGCGCACCGCGTCGCCCGTGCCCATCGGCTTCTCTTGGGTAGCGAACGTGAGCTGCGTGTCGGGGAACAAGCCGCGCAGGGTGTCTTCGACGCGCTTGCCGTTCTTGGGGTCGACCACGACGACGATGGGGGAGCAGTCGAGGTCCTTCGCGAGCGCGACGACATGGCCCACGAGCGGCAAGTCGCACGCGGGATGCAGGACCTTCGGGAGGGTGGTGCGCATGCGCTTACCCTGGCCGGCGGCAAGAATGATGGCCCCTGTGGTCATGGCGGTGCTAATACTGGCTCCGTGAGCGGTACGCCAGGCACCTGCGGCGCGTGCATCGCGTTCTTGGTCGACCACAACGACTCTGAAAAAGGTCGCTGCCGAATGCGTCCGGAGCTCGGAGTTTACGGCCGCTCACTTCCACGCTGTCCAAAGTATGTCGAGCGCGGCACCGGCGCGACATGGACCCCGCCGAAAGTGGCCCGCCCACGCGGCATGGGGAAGGCGCGGGAGGACGACACCGAGGTCGTCGTCCAAAAACCCAAGGAATATGGCTCGAGTATCGACCTAGGCGAGGACTTGATGGACACCAATGCTTTGCGCGCCCTCATCCGCGACGTCATTCGCGAGGAGGGCCTCACCGGCGAGACCCCGATCGGCAAGAAGTGGGAAGGCGGCACGGTGATCATGAAGCCAGCCGACGCCTCGCTCCAGGCCAAGGAGATCCCGGTCGAGACCTTCTTTCACAAGATCGTCATGGTCCGCGACCGCCTGCGCGTGCTCGAGCAGAAGATCAACGGCCACGCCGGCTTGTCGGACACGGACAAGGTCGAGATGCAGCAGTACGTGACGCGCTGCTACGGATCGCTCACCACCTTCAACGTGCTCTTCAAGGACAAGAACGATCAGTTCGAGGGCACATCGGGTTAACGTTCTCACCCGACACGATGACAGTCACGTCATCCCGCGCATGGACCACCACCCGTCGCGAGGGCGTGTAGGTCGAAGCCGTTGGAGGTGCTCGTGGCTGTCACTGTCTCGGGTGTGTTTTCTCCCCTGGAATCGGCGCACGCGCGCGTCGCCATCGCGGCTGCGAACGTCGCCAGCACGGCGCGCGGCCGCTACGAGCGCGACCACTTCGCCTCGATGGGCGCTCCCGCAACCGACGGTGGCGCGTGCAACCCCGACGTCCTCCCGGTCAGCGAGCCCCCCACGCCCCCAGCTGCTGCCGCGGTGCCGCCGGCTCTCGACCCCGAGATCTTCAACTGGCGCGACTATCTCGCGCGCTATCCCGATCTGCGGGCAGCCGGCCTCTACACCGAGCAAGACGCCATCAACCACTGGCTCACATACGGCATCAACGAGCGCAGGCAGGCGAGCCCCGACTTCTCCATTCAAGCGTACCTCGACGCCAACCCCGACGTGAAAGCGGCGACGAGCGACTCCGCCTTGGCCGGTATCGCGCACTTCGTCATGTACGGGCGCGCCGAAGGTCGGTCGCGAGGGCGGCCCGGCGTCCCCATGTCCAGCGCGATCCCCGAGGGCGGCCTCACGATTGGCAACGGCGTCGTTCAGCTGGGCGTCGCTCCACGCACCGGCGGCGCCATCAACAGCTTGGTCGTCGACGGCCGCGAGTACATCAACGACTTCGATCACGGCCGGCAGCTCCAAGTCGCCTGGCAGATGAACCACGGCGGCGAGGGTAACAACCCGACCGAAGGCGGCAGCAGCGCCGATGGCGTCGGCCCAACCACGTCCTCGAAGGTTCTGTCCGCGAGCGCCACGACGACGGGTCTCACGGTCACCACGCAGCCCGCGTGGTGGCTCCAGGCAGGCGACACGGTCCCCGCGTCGGGCGTCGCCGCGACCAACGGCGGCTCGGGGCAGCCCATGTCGAACCAGGTCCTCACCAAGAGCGTCGAGGTCGGCATGATGGTCGGTGGGATCTTCTATCCCAACATCATCCGCCACGACGCGTCCGTGACCTTCCCCGATGGTGCGCAGTTCGTCGGCATGGAGATGCCGACCGCGTACCTGCAAGGCGACTTCGACCACCACTACGTCTACGACATCGACTCGACGGCGCTCCTGCCGCAGAGCATGTTCGATTCGTACGGTCAGATGCAGGCGGCCTACTCACAAGACGCCTACGGCCCGAGGCACCGGCCCAACCCCTTCGTGCTCGCTACAGCGGACGGCCAGCACGCGATGGCGATCGTCCCAGCGCTGCCCATGGCGCCGGGCTTCGAGGACCAGCTGCTCGGCCGCATGTCGTTCCCCAATGCCGACCCAGCCCAGGCAACCCAGAAGATGAGCGCGCTGATGACGGCGTCGAACATCGCGCCAGGCACGACGCTCTCGGCGACGACCTACGTGATCGTCGGTTCGCTCGCCGAGGTGCAGGCGACGCTCGAGGCCCTCTACGGCTCGGTCTAAGTTGCGTATAGAGTTTGGTCATGACGACCATCGACGCATTGCTCGTCGGCCAGCTCGCGCCGCTTGGTCCCAAGGGTGCCCCAAGCGGCATCGCGAAGCGCCCAGTCGAGGGGAAGATTTGGCTGGGCCGCGAAGGCTTCGCCGGCGATCAGCAAGGTGACCGCAAGCATCACGGCGGAGTTGACAAGGCGGTGCACCACTACGCCCTCGACCACTACGCGGCATGGCGGGAGGAGCTTGGCGGACACCCCTTGCTCGAGGCCCCCGGCGCGTTCGGCGAGAACCTCTCGACGCGCGGCCTGCGTGAGAGCGACGTCGCGGTCGGAGACGTGTTCGCGCTTGGAGAGGCGATCATCCAAGTCAGCCAAGGACGGCAACCGTGCTGGAAGCTCAGCGCGCGGTTCGGTGTCCCCGACCTCGCGCGGCGCGTCCAACGCACAGGGCGCACGGGCTGGTACTACCGCGTCCTGCAAACCGGCCACGTGAGCGCCGGCGACACCCTGCGCGTGCTCGAGCGCCCCACCCCCACATGGACCCTCGACCGCCTCTGGCGAGCCCTCTACGTCGACATGATGAACCTCGACGAGCTGTCCGCCATGGCGTCCCTCGAGCACCTCGCCGCTCCCTGGCGGCAACATGCGGAGCGGAGGCTCGCGAGCCGGCAGGTGGAGGATTGGACGAAGCGGTTGGAGGGAGGCTAGGCGGCGAGCGCACCGAGGGGCCTCACAACACCAAGGGCTCTCTCGAGATCATCATGTTCGAAAGCGCTGGCCATACGCTCAATCTCCGCAGAGCGCGCACCGACCGCTGACTCTTCGCTCTGATTGCTTGGTGAACCCAAGCCGTACGAGTCGGCAGCAGTGGACCAACGTCGGAATCGCGGCCGGCGCAGCAGCTAGTCTTTCCCGGTGTCTAGTGAGGTACGCATCAAAAAAGGGGATCACGACTGACACACAGCGAGGCGCAAAAGCACGACCACCCTGTTTTCGCTCATGATTATTTATAATACAAAAAACATCGTGCATTCAAACGAAGAATGCAGGAATATCTTTTCCTCCAACTAAACGGAGGCATCATGCTTCGTCATCGTGCTCGTCTTGGCATTATTCTCTTCGCATCATGGCTTTGCTTTAGCGGAACGGCCAACGCCTATCCTACGGCTTGGATTTTTGGCACGCCGAATAATAGCTGCGGCCAAGCGACCTTGCCCAACGTTCAATATAACTGCCAACGTTTCAAGGACGGACTGACGAGCAAATCTTGGCCTGCCATAAACATCGGCTTCTACATGAGCGAGAGCGTACAAGCCCGGATGTTTACTGATATAAGCAAAGTTAGCTACGGACAAGATATTGGATTCTCCGATTCTGTCGACGTCATGCTCTTCAACGGTCACGGAGTCTGGTTTGATTTTCCAACTGTTGATAACTACTACTTCGTGATGGGCGGCACGGCCAACCAATGCACCGTAATTATGCCGAACGAGGTGCTGTGGGGCTCCAATACAAGAGTTGCATTAATGCATACTTGCCAGTCCCTTCAGAGAGAAGCTTATCAGTCCGGCACCTATGACGCGATCCGCACCGGCAACAAGTTCAAAGTACTCAATGGCTATCATGGTAACGCCTATGATGCGAAGAGCAACGGCGACTGGCTGTACAAGTACGCTCGTGACTCGCAGACGGCGGGAGTTGGTGACAACTGGGTGGATTACTTCACCTATACGGTAGGAGGAAACAAAAAGCAGTGCGCGACGAGTCTCGTATACGCACCTGTTTCAGAGGTGAACGATATATTTCATAATCGAGGACTTAACGACTTTTCAAATTCCGCTTTCGATGGCTATTCGGCCTACTATCAGGTTTGCAACTGCCAACCCGCCTCAGCTGGCTCAAAGCTAACCTGCTGAGAGGAGCTTAAACCATGTTTACCCTAGCTATCGGCCCTTACCTCGTCACTATCCTCTCCGCTGCCATGTCGCCAGCAGAGATCTCAAAGAACATGGACGTGTCTCACCTCATGTTGTCGCCGCTTGGACAACTTCCTACGGTTGACGATCGCGCGCTTGACTTGGAAAAGCTAAGTACAGAAATCGCTCGTCAAGCGAGAGTTGCACTCGTTCATCAGGAAGCGACAGCCGACGCATTGGTGATTACTGGGCCTGACGCCGAGATCCGAGTCTACGACAATGGTAATGACATCATATTCTCTTCGCGTCAATCGAACGCCGCAGACAAGATCTTCACAAATATGCCGAAGATTACAATGGAGGAAACAGAGGCGCGCGCCGCTGATGTCCTAGGAGCTGCTGATGTAGATCTTTCTCAAGCCGTGATTGATGTACACGACTACGCCATCACTGGCGGTTATGAGGGGCAACCCAAGACTACAACGATTATCGGCCGAAAGGCTTTCGTCTACCGCTATATCGGGGGCGTCGAAGTAGCTGGCAATAAGCTGGTTCTAACATTCGCTCTCGATGGCAGGTTGCAGAAGGTTGTAGGTACGTGGTCGCGCGTCCGTTACAGCAACAGCATTTTAAAATCGCGTCTTACCACGCACCAAGTCCGTAATCGCGCTGCGGATTATTTGGTGAATCACGATCTTTTGAATGAAGAAAACAGACTTGCGGGTGCTGTTGGAAGCCATTTTATCGTGACCCCCACGGGCAGCTTGAAGTTGATGGGATTTGTAAACGTTCAGACTATATTTTCTGGTCAGCCAGGCCGCGTAGAATCATACGATTTTGAGATCTAGAATTTCGCGCATGGGGCGATGAATATGTCGGTTAAGTTCGTTAGACGTTTTATCGCCTCGTGCGTCGCCCAGTGTATTTTGTCTTTAATGGCGAGCTCGTGTGGTGGAACAGCAGTTCCCTCGCCGTGGAGCAACGTTGAGCCATTCGTCATAGCTGCCGGCCAATGTCGTATACCCGAGGGAGAAACTGAGCCCGTCTGGCTCGAGCGTGACAACGCGTCAACAATACTGCATTTTAGCTTGACCAGAACATGTGAAGATACAGTCTGCGTCTATAGTGTAGCTAATGACTCATCGACGAAGCTGTTCATCGAACTCTGTGATCAGAGCGGCCGCTCGCGAGCCCAATGCTCATGCAGCGGCGAGATACTTTTTTCGATGGATGCAGTCGACGTGCGTGATCGTTTAGAAGTCACGATCCGCCAGGAGTCAAACGGTGTGGTCGGTGACCAGCGATATGTGTTCGACGTCCGTTAGGGGTTTGCGAGTGACGTTGTCCCGACGCTTTGCAGGTCGCACAGCGGCGAGATGGCGAGTCGTTCTGGTTTACGACTTCACCCGTCACACAAGCGGTCCAAATATCTGGCGTAATCGACTGGATGTCGCCGCGTCGATCGAATAGCGACTCACAATCGTGCGGATATCCGAAAATGCTAAGCGATGGATAGCGACGCTTGCGCCGTTACTGGTGTTCGCTATAGCCGTCGCCTACCCAGTGATGAGGGCGGCTCGGTCGCACTGCTACCATCATGAAGATCTTGGCATTTACGGTCAAGCGTTGGCACATATCTCATTTCATGATCTCAACCCGTATCTGAGCGGTCGCCAGCTTCGAATTTTCAACGACCATTTCGACCCGATTTTATTGCTGGCAGCTCCGCTCATTCCGACGAACGCAACACCAGCGAACCTCGTTCTGGTCGAGTTCATTTTTCTTTGTCTCGCCATCGCACCACTAGCGTGGCTTTCTATCGCTGACCGGCTGAGACCTGCTCATGTGTTTTTCCTTGCTCTCCTCTTGCTATGGGAGCCGGGTACCTTGCACGCGTTCCGCTTTCCAATTCACCCGACGACGTGGGCGCTCGCTGCAATGATGTTCGTCGTCGCGACCGTCATGCTTGAGCGATGGCGGCTAGCGCTAGTCGCGCTTGCTCTTCTCTTCGCATGCAAGGAAGAGTTTGCTTTTTCCGGCATCATGCTCGGCGTGTTGGTTTGGCGTCAGACCCGTTCTATTC
The DNA here is from genome assembly GCA_039809465.1 of Myxococcota bacterium. Classification (GTDB taxonomy): domain Bacteria; phylum Myxococcota; class XYA12-FULL-58-9; order XYA12-FULL-58-9; family JALHOP01; genus JALHOP01. The sequence goes on along the minus strand of JBDHVB010000004.1, from coordinate 27,244 downwards.
TTTGTTTGAGTGTATCCTGGGCGCTTTTGGCATTCATCGCCCGCCCGTTGATATTGGGCCCCAGCAGCAACTACGGAGCCGCTCTTTTTGTCGGCTTCTTCGAGAACCCACAGCGCACACTTGTGTCGCCAAGCTTGAGCCATGGCCTTTGGGACTTCGCGATGCCTGTAGTCGTGGTCGTAGCTTTGTCTTTGCGCCGGATAGATGCCACGCAACTTAGGCTTATCGCGCTTTCCGCACCCCTGCTGGCGATTCGATTCATGGGAGCGGCATGGGGCGCACACTATCTCGCGCCGTTAGTTCCCATCGTGGTCGGAATTGTTGCTCAAGGCTTCAAAAATGAACGTGTACCCTCGTGGGCAACTTACGTCGCCGTCGTCGCGCTAGCGATGCTAGATGCTGCAACCGTACGATTCGCACTCTCGCGGACCCTATTACCAGCAATTGCAGCGGGTCCGCGATTTTGTCCGGAGGTTCCCGACCGGCTGGCGTCGCTCGATGCGGCGTTCTCCATGATCGATGGCCCTGCGCTCGTTGAAGGCAACTTGCTGCCTGCCCTGATCTCTCGCTCAGATGTCTATGCGGCAGGAGGGTTTCACTCCGAGCAGATGCTGTATGCCTATGTCCTCTTCGAAAAGCAGGAATTGGGTGATCCATATCCGCTTTCGAGACAAGACATTGCGGGACTAATCGAGCAGGCTAGGCTTCAAGCCGCGGAAATAATAGTCGACTCTAAAGAGCTCTTCTTCGCGAGGGGCACGTTCAAACTGCCGGGCTCAGGCGTGGAGAGTCGCAACACCAAATCCCGTAGGCATCCGTAATTGGGTTTAGCGAAGCTAACCCTGGTGACGCACGACCATGGTCCCGGCGACCAGGTCATGGAAACCACGGCCGCGGCGGTCGACGATCGACCAGAAGAAGCCCGCGCCGAAGAGCAGCAGCGACGCGAAGCTCGCGAGCGCGCGCACCACGATGACGAAGGTGTTGAGCGGCTTACCCGAGCGCCGGGCCAGCGTCGTCCCCGCGACCATGCGGCCCAAGGTGCGGCCAGAGAGCTGGGCCATGACGATGTGGTAGGCGGTGCCGACGAGCACGGTGAGGATGCCCGCGCGCAGCGCCGACCCCGGGTGGCTGCCGATCCAATCCCAAACGCCGCTCGTGTCGATGTCGTGCGGGCCGGTGAGGCTCGCGTCCGCTTTCGCGAACAGCACGCAGACGATGCACAGCAGCGCGAAGTCCACGACGTGCGACAACAGCAGGCGCCACCCCGCGGCGTACTCGATGCCAACGGCCGTGGCCTCCGGAGGTTGCGGTGCTGGCCGCTGCGGCGGAACCGCGCCCTCACGCAAGTGCGGTTGGGGGGCGCCGCGGCGCTCTTGCAGCTCTGCCGGAGGAGCGGGGCGCCTGGCGGTGGACGGCTTCACCGCGGCAGGCTCGCGCTGCGATGGATGAACGTCGCGGGCCACTGCGGGCTGCGGCAACGACGGAGCCGCGGCGGGCTTTGGCGGAGCTGGGAGCACCGCGCTCTTCTGGGTGGAGATCGGCTCGCGTGGTGCCTGCACCGTGGCGCGGCGCTCGAGGTTCATATTGCGCGTCGGCTCGTTGAACATCTCGCGCGCGTTGCGGGTGGGCTCGTCGTGCATCGTCTTCGGCACGGCGAACACGCGGGTCGGCTCGTTGCTGATGTCGTCGTCCCCGGAGTCGATGTCGAGCTTCGGCGGCGGCGCCTTGGCCGGACCGGCCGCGAGCACGCTGCGCTGATTGGCGGGCTGCGGGACGCGCTCGATCACTGTCCGCTCGAACGGATTCTCCTCGGCACGGCGGGCCGCGAGCCGCGCCGCGACTTCAGCGGCGGAAGCAAGCGGCTTGGGCGCGGCGGCGGTGGGCACTGGCGGCCGCTTCTGCAAGATCTGTTGGGCGACTTGCGAGGCCGGAGGCAGAGGGCTCGAGGCCTTCCCGCCGCTGAGTGGGCGCTGGCAGCGCGCGCAATAGGCGGCGTTGCTCGGGTTCGCGGTTCCGCAGTGGGGGCAGCTTACGTTCGACATGACCTAGACCTGGACTGGCTCCCGAGCGACGTTACCCATGGCCACGGCGGCGGCCATGGCGGCGGTCTCGCTGCGCAGCACATGGCGCGCGAGGCCGACGCGACTGTAGCCCGCGGCTTCGGCCATTGCTAGCTCGCCCGCGGTGAAGCCACCTTCCGGGCCGATGAGGGCGGTCAGCGGCAGGTCGGCGCGCGCCCCGAACACCGTGGCGACCGGCCCCCCGTCCATGTGCGCGATGACCCCACCACCCAGCTCGGCGACGGCCTCGGCGAAGGGCATGGGCGGCACGATGACCGGCACGTCGTTACGGCGCGATTGGCCCGCCGCGGCCTCGGCGATGCGCTCCCAGCGCGCCAGGCGCTTTCCGTCCTCGCGCGGCACCACGACGCTGCGCTCGCACACCAGCCAGACGAGGCGCGTCACCCCCAGCTCGGTGAGCTTCTCGACGGCCCAATCGGCGCGGTCACCCTTGGGCGTCGCCATGGCGATGATGAGCTCGGGCCCGACCGCGGCCGGATAACGCTCGTCCACCCGCGCCCGCACCTCGGCGTCGACCTGCGTGAGGGTGGCGCGCGCGGAGGCGCCACGACCATCGAAGAGCTCGAGCGGCGTCCCCACGGCGAGGCGCAACACGTCGCGTACGTAGTGCGCTTGAGCGGACACCAGCACCAGCTCGTCGGCCGCGAGCGATGCGACGCGGACCCGCCGCAAGCGCATCAGTTGCCCGGGCTCTCGATGATGACGAACTCGACGCGGCGGTTACGTGCGCGCCCGGCCGAGGTGTTGTTGGTGTCGATCGGCTTGGTCTCGCCGTAACCGGTGGCGATCAGCTTATCCTGCGGAACGCCACGGTTGATGAGGTAGCGGCGGACCGAGTCGGCGCGGTCCTGGCTCAAGATGAGGTTGTCCTCGTCGTTGCCGACGCTGTCGGTGTGACCTTCGACGCGGACGCTCTTGATCTCGTCGTGCGCGAGGATCTGCAGCGCCACCTGATCGAGCAGCGACTTCGAGTCCTCCTTGATGATGGACTTGCCAGTCTCGAAGTTGACCGTCTGGTTGATGAGGATGCGCTCGTTCTCGACGTACTCGGTGGCGCCGGCGCCTTCGTCGGGGCAGCCGTCGTAGTCGTTGATACCGTTGATGGTCTCGCGCTCGTGCGGACACTGGTCGAGCTCGTCGACGATGCCGTCGCGGTCGTTGTCCGGATCCGGGCAACCGTCTTCGTCCTGGAAGCCGTCGATGTCCTCGGGGTCGAGCGGGCACTTGTCGATGGCGTCCGGGATACCATCGCCGTCCTTGTCGGTGATGGAGCCGTCCGGGCAACCGTCCTTGTCCGCGATACCGTTCACGGTCTCGGGCTCGTTCGGGCAGCGATCCTTCTGGTCGACGATGCCGTCGCCGTCGTTGTCCGGATCGGGGCAGCCGTCGAGATCCTCGAAGCCGTCCATGTCCTCTGGATCGTCCGGGCAAGCGTCGATGCGGTCGGGGATGCCGTCATGATCGCGGTCGTCGTCACTGCGCTGGATGTTCACCGCGAGGATGCCGCGCCACATCGGAGTGCCGATGCCCTGGCTGGTGCCGGCACCGATACCCGCGGTCACATCGACGAGGTCCGCGAAACGGGCGCGGGCGCCTCCCATGAGCTCGAGACCGAACAAACCGTCGCCGCTGAAGGCGTGGGCCGCGGCGGTGTAGCCCGAGAGCTCCGCTAAAACGTGCACGGGAATGGGCGCGTCGGCGACCTCGGCGTCGATGCCGAACTGGAACTCGATCTCGTTACCGACCTCGACACCCTGACGCGCGGCGGTCGCCGGGCCAACGCCCTCGGGCACCACGTCGACGTTCTTACGGGCGCGGTAGGCGAGCGATCCGTTGAAGCGGAGGAAGCTGAAGGGGAGGCTCGCGACCAAGCGCGGGCGGAACGAGACGCCAGCCTCACCGGTGAAGCGCGCGTCGTTGCCGGTGGGGAAGGTGATCTCGGGGATGAACGCCGAGCTGAAGCCCCACCCGTTCTCGTTGGTGAGCGCGACGCGCGGCACCAGGCGGATGTCGCCGATGCCCGAGCCCGAAAGATCTCCGAGCCCAGCGCCGTTCGGACCGTTCTGGGTGAGGATGATCGGCACCACGACGCCGACGTCGATGCCGTGAATGATGCCGACGGCCATGGTCGCGTCGAGGATGTACTGGTGCTGCAACACCGGCTCGTAGGCGCCGAACGAGTAGCGCCACACCACCGGGTTGTGCGCGTAATCAAGCAGCAAGCCCGCGGCGAGCGAGCCCGGTGACAGCGTCTGGGCGCCTTCGATGCCGATACCGCCACGCGCCGTGATCGGCGTGCGGAAGCGCGAGACGTCCGCGGTCTGCGCCTGGACCGGTGCCGCGAGGCTCATGGTGGCCAAGAGGGCGACGGCGGCGAGCGATTGGGCGGTACGCATGAAGGGAGCCGCCATCGTAGATGCAAAAGGCAGGTCGGTGCCAGTTAACGTTGAGGGCTGGACGCGAAGCCGGCGCGACCCCAGCTTTGCTGCGCTTCAACAACCAAAGGATGAGCAAATGTCGATTTCGAACGCTTCTGCGACCTGGAATGGCGACCTCAAGACCGGCACGGGCGAGATGAAACCCGCGAACGGCCCCGCAGCGCCTTTTGGCTTCAAGAGCCGCTTCGAGGGCGAGAAAGGCACGAACCCCGAGGAGATGATCGGCGCGGCGCTGGCTGGCTGCTTCTCGATGGCCCTGTCGGTCGGCTTGGCCCAAGCGGGCGCCACCGACGTGAAGATCGCCACCGACGCGGCGGTGACCCTCGACAAGGTCGAAGGCGGCTTCGCCATCAGCGGCATCGCGCTCACCACCAAGGTGGGCTTGAAGGGCATCGACGCGGCCAAGCTCAAGAGCATCGCCGAGGAGACCAAGAAGAGCTGCCCGGTGGGCAAGGCGCTCGCGGCCACGAAGATCACTCTCGATGCGAGCCTGGCTTAGGCGGTAGCATCGCGGGGAGATGCGCAAGCTACGGCTCGTGTTCCCGGGGTTTCCCTGTGCTCCCGAGCCGTGGCTCGACTTCTTGCCCGAGGATCGGCGCAACGAAGTCGTTCCGTTTTCGCGCGTCCTGCTCGACACGCAGCGGCTGACCTTGTCCGCGATGGCGTCCTTGGTGGAGACCGAGATCGTCATGCGCAAGCCGTCGACGGTCATCTGCCACGACTTCGGTGGGCCGCTCGTGCTCCTGGCCATGCAGAAGCTCACGCGGCGCCGGGCGTTACCGCCGTGCAAGCTCGTGGTCTTCAATACGGCGCTGCGCGACTTCAACGTGCTGGTGAACCGGCATCCCTGGAAGATGCAGGCGGTGACCTGGCCGATGTTGCGGGCGCGGGCGGGCGAGCTGGGGACCGTCGCGGACCCTGCTTACGCGGGCGCTATGCCCAGGGTCCGCGCGCTGTATCGCCGTGTCATCCTCGCGAGCTTGGTGGGTCTGACGGTGCCGTCGCATCACAAGAAGCTCGACATCGACGCGCCCGCGCTCTTTCTGCGCTCGAACGACGACCCGTTCATCACCGGTGACACGCTGGACGCTTTGGCGGAGGACATCCACTTCGCTCGGGTCGCGACCATCGATTATGGCCATTTTCCGCACGGCCACGCGAACGCCCACGCTCTCCGCAGCGAGCTCATCGCCTTCGAGAGTGATTAGGCTTTCCTAGGCAGCCTGACATGGGAGCGCACGTCTTTCCGTGGCCGACCTGTTAGAATGGCCAAACGCATGTCGCTCGCGAGCCCAAAACTGCGCCTGGTGGTCCTGGCGGCAGCGCTGCTTTGCTGCGTGGCGGTGGCGTGCGGCATCTTCGACAGCACGGGCTCGCCCTGCGTGACCGACGCCAATTGTCCCGGCGGTCAGCTGTGCTGCAGCGCCGTCTGCGAGCGTGACTGCTCGAGCGGATCGGCGCTCGTCGCCTCGGTGACCGTTTCAACGGACTATGTGCCCGGCTACGAGGTCGACCAGATCATCGTCAGCCTCGACGCGGTGAACCGTTCGGTCGACGTCAACGTCACGAACGATCTCATCACGCCGCTCGCCGTGGGGCAGTTCACCGAGCTCGCGCCCGAGCGTCAGCACGAGCTGCAGGTGTCGTTGAGCTTGCGCGGCGAGATCCGTGCCCGGCGCCGTTTGATCTTCAGCGCCTTCGGCGACGTCACCATTCCCGTCTACGTCACGCGCAGCTGCGAGGGCCGCGAGTGCGGCGCCGACCAAGAGTGTGAGGGCGGACGTTGCGTGAGCATCTTGTGCTCGGGAGCGCGTCCCGAAGAGTGCCCGCCGGCGGTGTGCTCGGTGAACGGCGACTGCGCCTCGCTCGGCGGCTGCGCGACCGCTGTCTGTCTTGGCGGAGTGTGTCTGCAAAAGCGTGACGACGGCGCTTGCACGGACGAAGAGCGCTGCATCCCCGGCACCGGCTGCGTGCCGCGTGAGATCGAGTGCGACATCGAGAACGACTGCACCGACGGCGTCGCCTGCACCCACGAGCGCTGCGAAGTTGGCCGCTGCATCATCACCCGCGACGACAGCTTGTGCGGCGTGACCCGTTGCGACCCGACCTCCCTCGAAGCCGACCCACAGACCGGCTGCACTCCCGAGCCCTGCAGCGCCGACAACTGTGTCCCCAATCCCTGCGAGGTCGCCGAGTGCTCCGACAACCGCTGTGTGCGCACGCGCCTGTGCCAGGGAAGTGAGCAGTGCTGCGACGGTGTCTGCGCGCCGAGCTGCAGCGACCCGCGCCCCTGCGCAGGCAAAGCCGCGGGCACCATTTGCCGCGCCGCCGCTGGAGCGTGCGACATCGCCGAAACCTGCGACGGCGTGAGCGACACGTGTCCCGCCGACGGGCACGTCGCTCCGGGAACGCTCTGCCGTGACGCCGCTGGTGTCTGCGATAGCGCCGAGTACTGCACCGGCACGGAGGCCGCCTGCCCGGCCAACCTGTTCGCTTCCGTGGACGTCGTGTGCCGTGGCTCGGGCGGCGCGTGCGACGTGGCCGAGACATGCACGGGCTCGTCCCCCGCATGCCCGCCGGATGGCTACGCGAGCGGCGTCGTCTGCAGAGCCGCGACCGACGTGTGCGACGTCGCCGAGGTGTGCCAGGGCAACTCCGTGGCGTGCCCCGCGAACGCCTATGCTCCTCCCAGCACGCAGTGCCGTGGCGCGGCTGGCCCATGCGACCTCACCGAGTTCTGCACGGGGAGCACGGCGGCATGTCCGGCCGATGCGTACGCCGGCGGCGCCGTGTGCAACCCATCGACCGGGCCGTGTGATCCCGCGGAGATTTGCACGGGGTCATCGCCCGCCTGCCCGACGCCCGTGCTCGCCGTGGCGGGCACCGTGTGCCGTGGAGCAGCGGGTGCGTGCGACGCAGCCGAAGTGTGCAGCGGCTCGTCGGCGGCGTGCCCGGCGGACGCAAAGCTACCGAGCGGCACCGAGTGCCGCGCCTCCGCCGGCCCATGCGACCCCGCGGAAGCCTGCAACGGCGCCAACGACTGCCCGACGAACATCTACTCCAGCGGCAACGTCTGCCGCTCCTCCCAAGGCGACTGCGACCTCGCCGACACCTGCTCCGGCAGCTCCCCCGATTGCCCCGACGGCCGCGTGACTAGCGGAACGGTCTGCCGACCCGCGGCGGGCGTGTGCGACATCGCGGAGGTCTGCAATGGCGGAGTATCGTGCCCGGCGGATGCGCGCTCGTCGGCGGTGTGCCGTGCGGGTGGGAGCTTCGGCTGCAATCCGCCGGAGTACTGCAACGGGGGGGTGGATTGTCCGCCGGATGTGACTGCTGTGGCGGATGGAACGGCATGCAACGATCCTAGTGATTGCACAAGTCAATCGACATGCCAGGGCGGTGTCTGTCAGACTTTTTATTGTTCCGGATCGACGCGTTGCTGTGAGGAAGACCATTGCGTTCCGAACAATCAGTTATGCCAGTAGAGCTTTAGTGTGTACAACGTGCGGACAACCCACCGCCCGCCTCGCGCCAAAGCACGCATAGTGTTCTCAAAATCGTGGCGAGCGCGGGATTGGTGACACTTGTCTCACCGTTCGTCACGCGCGTTCGGTCAGAGTCGAGGTCGCCGTACCCGACCCAGTCGCGACCATTCCATCGCTTAATGTAAACCTGCTGGGGAACTACCCGCTCTGTCCAAACAACAAGAGGTGAGTCACTGTCATCGACGATGATCTCGGGCAAACTCGATTCGTTAGCTGTGTTGGAGATGTTGCCGCCCAGTTGCCGCCAGCGTTGATTCTCGTATGCGAACGCAAATATGTCGCCGTTACCGACTCCCGGGTCCAGAAGTGCGACGATCGGATCGCCATCCTTGTCCAAGGCGAATGTTACGTAGCTGGGGCTGAAACGCGTGTCGCTCAGCACCACGCGCTGCCATTGATTCGAGACACGACGCGACACGAATGCTAGCTCATTCGGTGAGCTCGATTGGCCACCGACTTTCAGAACATTGTCGGGGCCAACTGCAATGCCCCGGATCTTGTCTCCGCTGAGCCAATCAGCGCCTCCCGAAATGGATTCGCAATTGCCCTCTCTATACTCCCAAAGCATTGAGGTGGTCTCGAGCGGGATCCAGGCGAGATAGGCGTGAGCGCCATCGGGGCTGACAGCCACGCGGACGCGGGCATCTATGTTCTCCTCACTTGCGCCAGTGCAGTCGATAGGCTCCCAAGAGCCAGATACGTACCGTGTGAACTTTGGTCTGTAATAGCGGTCGACGCCGTCATTTCGCGTTTCCTCAAGCCATGCAGCATAGGTGACACCAGCGTTGTTCTGCACGGCTGAAACGCCGATGGAGTCCGTTTCACTTGCGCTGATGCCTCCACCGCTTGCACTTCCTGCGACCAGCTCGGTGACGCTAGCGTTCACATCGTAGCTCCACAAATAGATATCTCGCTGACCGTCGGGCGCCTGTGGCATCTCCGACCCAATCAAAAGCAATCCACTCGGAGCGAAGGAGAACGTACGCCCAGAGCCTCCAGCGCCGAGGGCCTGGAAAGATAGGTTCTCGTTCCAAGACGGCGGCAAGCAAATGTCGTCCGCACCAACGCAGCCGTTGACGCCACAGTTTTCATGGATGCTCGATGCGCGTCCGCAGCTATCGATCGCGCGGATGTGACCAGCTGCGCAGGCCTGTTGAACATTCGCTTCGCATTCGATGCATATTGCATTGCCGTCGCAGAACAGATCGCCATCGCATGTGAAGTCGGTGAGACATAGCTCGCCGACTTGTCCGGGACCGATACAGTCGCCATCGAGCTCGACGTATTGCTCGTCACAGCGGCACCGCGGCCGACCCCTTTCGCGGAAACACGTCCCTCGCCCACTACAGTCAGTCAGCGTACACGGATCGATGCAGAGACCCTGTTCACCGCACAAGAGGTCGTCAGCGCAGGTTCCTTCGACGAAGCAGGGTTGGCCCTCACCGCCATAGGGCTCGGCCGTGAAATCGAAACAACCGGCAAGCGCCAGGATGGTTGCTGGAGCGAACCATGCGGATCTCATGGCGCGTCTCCGCTGAGGTCATGGACGATCGCCTCGATGACGCCCGCCACGGCCACGCCAATCAGAACGCCTGCGCTGAGGTTCTGTTGAGTGCGCGAGTCGTCTTCGTGACCTTGGTGCCGGCTCTGAACGGCGATGACGTGCCACGCAACTGCGCCGGCGGTCGCGGTGGCGAAGATCGAGCCGACGAGCGGTCGACGCTGCACGAATTGTCCAACTCCTGCTGGCACGAATGACCAAGGTGAAAGACCACGACGCACGTCCGCAGGTGCTGCGCTCGTCGATGCGTAGGCAATGGGGCGGTGGACTGGTTCGACCGTGCTGCCTCCTTCGGCGGTGACGACGATCAGCTCGAGGCCGATTGTCTGCTGTTCGCGTACGCCGATGACGCGCTGGGCCCCTGTCTGTTGCGCGAGCGCCTGCAAGACGTTGGTGCATCCGGGAGCGCAACGGGCTGTCAGCACTGGCTCCCAGGAGAGAAGGCCTTCCAACGCGAAGTCGATCTTGATGGACGTTGCGCTCGTGACATCGATGGGATGGGCGAGTGACGTCTGCGAGACATCGCTTATCCAGATTTTGTAGCGACCGGCTGGAACATCGAAGGTCTGGCTACCGTCGGTGGCACCAAGGATTCGTCCGTCTAAGCGGACTACTCCGGGGCGCGTCGTGGCAACGGTCAACGACCGACGTGGTAGTTTCTGGACCGTGGCGTATGCGCGCTTGAAAGCCTCTAGCATTTGAGGTGGATGACGTCGCGTATCGAGAGGAACGTCCGGAAATCTGCGCAAGGCATCGACGAGATCTTGCTGTGCTTTCGCGGCTTCGCCCTCGGCCAAGAACGATGCTGCTCTGTCTTGCAACGCGGTCGCCGCGGTTACGCCGAGGTCGTTCGTGGGCAATGGCGTTCGCTCGTAGACCGCAAGCACCTCGCTGCGCAGCCGCTGTGCGCCTTGGGTGTCGAACTCGGACTCGAGCTGGCTCGCTTTATCCAAGCGCGCTCTGAGCTCTTGAACGTCGGCTACTTCGGCATCGCGGATGCCGGAGAGTCGCGCTTGAATGTCGGCCGTGGAAAGAGGGGCGCCATGCTCTGGTCGCTGTCCATTGGTCAGCTCGGTGAGCTGCTGAACCACCACGGGGTGGCGCGACAAGCCGACATAGATCACCTCCGTGGCGGAAGCGCTGAATGGGAGGAGAGCGACTGTGCAGACCAGGAGTCCGTACCCGTGCGGTATCATCTGTCCTCGACAAAAGCTGGAAGAACGAGCCGTGGCGCCTATACCACCGCTCCGTTGCTGCGGACTACACGCATAGGTCGCAGCGCGACGAGTTCGACAACGCGCTCGCCGCCTAGCCCTAATGCCAATCAGTTAAAGCCATTTTCGACGCCGGATGCTCACGTAAGCTGCACAGCCCCCTCCGTCACCGTTCGCGGTAGACGAAACCCCCAAAGGTTTCGTCTGTCGCAACAGGTAGAGCAGAACATCGCGCGGCGCTTCGAAGAGCACGACGAGGGAACGGCATTGACCTCAGAGGCGGGTTAGCGGTCGAAGGTGCGCAAGACGCGGAAGGCATAGAGAGAGCCTTCGACGCTCGTCGCGTAAACGGTGTCGCCGTGGACCGCCAAGTCGGTGACGACGCCGCTGTCCGTCTCGCCTTGCCAGAAGCGCGCGCCGTCATCGCGGTTCAACGCGTAGAGCCGGCCATCGCCGTAGCCGCCGGCGACGATGACGAGGTTGCGGAAGCCGGCGGGGCGTGCGCGTACCGGGCCTTCGACGTCGGTGAGCCACTTGAGCGCTCCGCTATCGCCGTCAATCGCGTAGACGTGACGGTCGTCGCTGCCGGCGTAGACCACGCCTTGATCGAAGAGCGGCGTGCCGCGGACACGGTCGTCGGTCGCGAGCAGCCAGATGAGCGCGTGCGTGGCGGTGTCGAGCGCGTGCAGTCCCCCATCGTCGGCGCCCGAGATGACGCGGCCATTGGCGACCACCGGTGTGCTCGCGGCGGCATCGGCCAGGCGCACGCTCCATAGTGGCTGGCCGTCGGCGACGCGCACCGCGAACAGCTCGCCTCTGACGTCGACCACGTAGGCGCTGCCATCGGCGACGGTGACCTCGCCGGGCCCGAGGGAGTCGAGCACCGAGACCGACGCTGGCCCGATGAAGCTCGCGGGTTGGTTGGGGCCGCTGAAGCTCCACTTGCTCGAGCCGTCGGCGAGGCTCACGCCCATGAGCCTGCCGGTCACGGTAGCGACGACCGCGAGCTCGTCACTGACCGCTGGAGCGGACGCTACGCGATCACCGATGTCACGCTTCCACAGAACGTTGCAGCCCGTATCCGTGACGATGACGTTGCTGCCGGCGGCGACCAGCAAACGGTCGCCGGGGAGGGGGCGCGGGGTGAAGACGCGGCCCCCCAAGTCGACGCGGCAAAGGCGCTTGCCGCCGTGGTCGATGACCTGCAGGGAGGTCTCGGTCCCCACGGCGATGTAACCGGCCGTGACCAGGGGCGAGCTGAGACCGCCTTCTTCGAGCGAGGCCGACCAATCCAGGCTGATGGGGGCCCGACAGGCGGCCAAAAGGGCTATCGCGAGGCCTGCAAGGGCACGCTTGGCGTAAGGGGGGCCAAGGTGCGATAAGATTGCTCCTGCGATGAGCCAGTACGTCGAGATCGAGAACACGGCCGCTCAGTACCTCGAGTTCATGATCCATGGGTTCATGAACGGTCTCATCACGTTGCAAGAGCTCGAAGGCATCAGCGACGAAGAGATGGAGACCATCTACGCGCTGGGCTACAACTTCTTTACCTACGGTAAATACGACGCCGCCAAGGATATTTTTACCGGCCTGACCGCGTACGCCCCCTACACCGCCCACTATTGGCGAGCCCTGGGCGCGGTCAATCAGCAGCTCAAGGACTACATCGAGGCCATCGCCGCCTACGACATGGCCATCGCCAATGACGAGAACGACGTCGTCAGCTTCGTCTACCGCGGCGAATCGCAGATCTTGTCGGGCAACGTGCCGGCCGGCCTCTCCGACCTCGAGCGCGTCCTACAGATCGGCGCCCAGTACCCGCAGTTCGCCCCGTGGGTGCAACGCAGCGAATTGCTGATTGGTTTGCACCGCAACGGCCCAGGCGGCGGCGCGCCACCCGCGTGACCTGCATCACGGTTGGCCTTTTGACGCGTTCCCAAACGTAGAGCCTCGCACGACCAACGTCGTGGAGGTCACGTTATGAGTCTCGCCGTGCTCGCTTTGGCGTGCAGTCTTGCCGCGCCGCTTCAAATCGCCAGTCCCGTTTACACCGACCCCGGCGAGGTGCCGCAGTTGCGCATCGCCGGTGGCGAGAAGACCCCGTTGCCGCTCGAGCATACGGACGTCAAGGCGGACATCACGGGCTTCGTCGCGCGCGTCGAGGTCAAGCAGATCTACTCCAACCCGTCGAAGAATCCGTTGGAAGCGATCTACGTGTTCCCGCTCCCCGAAAACTCGGCGGTCGATGACATGCGCATCCGCATCGGCGACCGCGAGATCCGCGCCGAGATCAAAAAGCGCGACGACGCACGCAAGACCTACGAGACCGCGAAGCAACAAGGTCACACCGCGGCGCTGCTCGAGCAGGAGCGTCCGAACGTCTTCACACAGTCGGTGGCGAACATCGCGCCCGGCTCGCGCATCGAGGTCGTCGTGAGCTACGTGCAGACGCTCACCTACGACAACGGCACCTACGAGCTCGTGTTCCCCATGGTCGTGGGGCCACGCTACAAGGGCAACACGCCGGACATCGCGCGCATCTCACCGCCGTACTTCGGCGAAGGCGAGCGTAACGGTCATGACATCGGCATGGAGGTCACGGTGCGCCCGGGCTTCCCGGTGCTGAGCTACGACGTGCCGACACACGCCACCATCTCCGAGACGCTCGAGGACGGTGGTCTGCGTCTGAAGCTGTCGCCGCGTGACAAGCTGCCGAATCGTGACTTCGTGTTGCACTACACCGTGGCCGGCAAGCTCCCGCAGCTCGCCTTGCTCACGCACGGCAATGGGGAGGGCGGCGAGTTCGCGCTGGTGTTGCAGCCCGCCAAAATGGACATCGAGAAGCTCGTCGGTAAGCGCGAGATCATCTTCGTGGTGGATGTCTCGGGCTCGATGCACGGCGTACCCTTGGCGATGTGCAAGGACGCGATGCGTGAAGCGCTGCGCAAGCTGCGGCCGGTCGACACCTTCAACGTGCTGGTGTTCGCGTCGCGCACTGGCCAGGCTTTCAGCGCGCCGTTACCCGCGAACGACGCCAACGTCCTCGAAGGCTTGAAGTACATCGACGGGCTGAGCGCCGGCGGCGGCACCGAGATGGCGGACGCTGTCGACGCGGCGTTGCGGCCGAGCGTCGAGCGTGACCGTCACCGCTACGTGTTCTTTTTGACGGACGGCTACGTCGGCAACGAGCAGCAGATCCTGAACAAGGCGGCCAAGTTGGTGGCGATGCAGAAAGAGACCAAAGCCCAGGCCCGCGTGTTCGGCTTCGGTGTCGGCTCGAGCGTCAACCGCATGCTGCTCGATGGCCTCGGCAAGGCTGGCGAAGGCGCGACCGTCTACGCGACGACGCGCGAGGATCCGGTGCTCGCGGTGAACACCTTCTTCCGTCTCATCGACGCGCCGATCATGGAGAACATCCAGATCGATTGGGGTAACGCGAAGGTCAGCGACGTCTATCCGTCGCGCATCCCGGACATGTTCGCGTCACGGCCGACCATCATCCACGGCCGCTTCACCGGTAAAGCGGACACCACCATCACCGTGCGTGGCGAGGCTCAAGGCAAGCTCATGGAGCTCACCTCGAAGGCGTCGCTGTCGCCGGCGGCGCGTGACAACCAAGCGCTCGGTTCGTTGTGGGCGCGCTCGAAGGTCGAGTCATTGGAGCGTGAGCTCTGGAGCGGGCCGGATCAGAAGGTCATCGATCAGATCACGGCGGTCGGCTTGTCGCACCGTCTGGTGACCGCTTACACGAGCTTCGTCGCGGTCGATACGGCGACCAAAGTGAACGGCAAGCTGCAGACCGTCGAGCAGCCGGTGTACGCTCCCGAGGGTGTCGACCTGGCTATGGCTGGTGGCGAGTACGCCGCGACGCCGATGAAGCGCAAGTCCGCTGCCGGTCCATCGGGCGGCATGCTCTACGGCATGGGCTCGGGTCGTGGCGCGATGGGACAGGCACAGACCGCGCCATCGGTCGCGCGACGTCCGTTCCCCATCGAGGAGAAGGAGAGACACCGCGATCTCAGCGTACGCGGCGTCAAGGACGAGGACGCCAAAGCGGACAAGGCTGTCGAGCGCGGCGAGAAGAAGTACGCGAACGGCTTGCTGGTCGTAGGCCCTGGAGTCTCGCGCGACGAAGTGGGCCGCGTGCTCGAGGCCAACAAGGCGCGGCTCGAGGCCGTGCTCGCCAAGGCTGGGTTCACGGGCACCCTCGTGCTCCGCTGGTTCGTGACCACCGAAGGCACGGCGATTCAGATGAAGATCGAGCGTGGCAATATCGACGCCGCGAGCGCGAAAGAGCTCCAAGCGTTGATCACTGCCATGAAGTTCCCCGCGGCTGCGCAAGGCACCGCCCAAGTCACCTTCACGATGACTCGGTAGGCGGACGGGCGACGCGTGTGAATCAACCAGTCACGCGGAACACCACGCGCGTCGTCCGATACACCTAGAGGAGCTAGCCGGGGGGTTCTCGTTCGAGGGCCCCCCGGCTTCGCTTTCGTGCTCAGGGCTTCGGCTTCGTCTCGGTCATGCTCTTCCGTGGCATCGCGGTCCTCAGCGACACGTCGCACGGAGCCAAGAGCTGGCGCGCCAAGTCCCTCGCGTCACTGGCTCACACCGCGTTGCCGGTGTGCTCGTTGTGCAGACGCTCCTCGAGCGACCGATAGATGGCGGCGTCCGTCGTGCGGCCGATGCTCTCCGCAAGGCTCGCGATCATGCCCGCCATCGCGGAGCGTCCGAGCTGATCGGAGTCATTCGGATCGTACGGCGCGTGGCTCTCGGTCGTCACCAGCTTGAAGCCCGTGACGAAGACGCTGGTCGCAAAGTCCGAGCTCGCCGACGCCGCGCCGGCCAGACCACCGATGATGGAGCTCATTTCCGGGAGAGCCCGCGCAGCGCTTGGCCAGGCGTTCGCCTCGATGAGGTCCGTCACCTTGGCGAAGAAGAGCTTCTTGTCGTCCGCCGTCGCGGATGCGAAAACTTCACGCACGGCTCCGACGAGATCACGATGCCGCGGGCCCAGGGTGGTTTGCGCGAGCAGCGCCGTGGCGGCGTCCGCGCCGTGACGCGTGCCGTGTTTCTCGTCGAAGCTCGCGAGCATGCGCAGTGCACGCTCGAGATTCTGAGCGACTTCGACCCCATCGCCGATGAAGCTCCCGTGCCGCAGACCGTTGATGGGTGGCTTTGCCTCGACGCCGAAGCGCTCGGCGAGGTCGGCGCAGACGCGCGGCGCGATCCATAGAGCCCGCAGGCGCTTCTCGATGGCGCCAATGTCACCCTTGGTGTCTGCGACATAGGCGGCGAGCTCGAGCGCTTGGGCTTCGGACATCGTGTCGCGCGCGTAGCGTTGGGCGTCGTTGCCGAAGGTCAGATCGTTGCTTACGAGCCAAGAGGGGAGGCGATCGAGCTCGCGCAGCTCGAGGGCCCCGGGGTTTGCGGCCGGGGATGCCGCGAGCTCATGCACCGCGGCGCGCATGGCATCGTGCGAGGTGCCGCCAAGCTGATCGAGAACATCGCAGATGGCGAGCCCCACTTCGGCGCGGAGAGCCGACGGGTTCATGCGTGGAAGAGCAGCTTCGGCGTCCGTCACCGGCGTGAGCATCATGGCGCCGGTGACACTGAAGGCGCTCTTGGCCGCGCCGGCACGCAGGTCGGGATACGCCGCGGCGCTGCGCACCAAGCTCGCGAGCTTATCGATGCCACCCGCGTCGTCGAAGAGGATGCTCGGCCAACCGCTGACGTGCGCGGTCGCGAGCAGCTGGGCGCAGACATCGCTCACGTGATGGTGAGCACGCGGTGATTCGGAGGCGAGATGAATGGCCATCGCCGCGGCGCCAGCGGCAGCGGTGTTGGTTTGAGCAATGGCCGACTTGTCCCAAACACGCATCATGCTGAGCCAGCTGGAAGCCGCGAAGTCGGTGCCGTTCGCTTTGTCATACGCCAGCAGAATCGCGGTCGCGTCGCGCACACCTTCCCACAACGTCTTGCAGCCATCGAGATGACCGCGCTCTCGCAGCGCCGCGGCGTTCGCCTCGACACGGGCGCTAACTTCGAAGATGGTCACAGGAGTGCCGGCGATGTAGCCCCGGATCTCCTCGGCCTGCTCGGCGCTGGGGACGGCATGACCGACCACGGCATCGATGACAGCCTGGTCTAGGCCCGCTGGCCTGCGGAGGAGCTCGCGTGCGTCGTCCGCTGTAATGGGCATTCCGGTCAGGTCGATGACGGCGCTGTTCTGATTGCGCACGGAAATTGGATCCTTGGCGGGCACGGCTGTGGGGGCCGACGTTTCGGCCGCATGCTCGGAGGACGAAGCCCCCTGAGCGCGCTCCGCCACCTTCACGAATTCGTCGGCCACCGTCACCGCAACGGCCCGCACGTGCCCAGCCACCCGCTTCGCCGCCGGCACACCCTGCTCGATCTGCTCGATGGCGCTCTGAGCCAGCGCCTGCGCCCCACTCGCCAGATTCCCCAGATGCGTCCGCCAATTCATAGAGCCGCCCAATGTCTCACGTCGTGTCGCGTTATCGGCCTCCCCCCTCCCGAGTTGCGACATCCAACTCCCCACAAAGTCACCCCACCTCCACGCCCCCTCCGCCGCATCGATGCGGTGAACCGGGATTCATGGAAAGCACCTGGGCTCAAGGAAGCGACCGGGAACATTCGTCGATAGCGATTCGCCATTAGAGAGCACCCGACGGCGCCAATGGGGGCCGAAAGCTCCCGGTGGTTGCGGGGGTGGAGTGGCTTTAGCGCCGCATCGATGCGGTGAACCGCGATTCATTGGAAGCAGCGGCATGGAAGCGACTGCGCATAGAAGCGACCGGGAACATTCGGAGACGGGAGTATTCGAGGGACGGAGAACCAGAGTGCTTGGCGGCGAACGGGCTAGGGGGAGGGAGATAAGAATGGCGGACGGCCTCAAGAAAGCACCCGGTGCTTTCGGAGTGTTCGGGCGCGGCCCTCGGGGCTCGAGGGCTTGTTCTCAGCTTGAGGCCCGGGAGCCTGCTGCACCGAAGGGCCGGCCGCCCCCGGAGGAGCCAAGGCGGCACAAGCCGATAATGACTAGGCGTTTTTGCCCATGGTGAAGGCTTGGACGCGTTTGTCCCAGTCGCGGGCGGTCATGCCGAGCTTGCGGACGGATTCGCGTTGGAGGGGGGAGAGGCTCACGTAGGGGGTGACCATGACCATGGGCCATTTGGCGGCGGGGGTGTCTTTGGTGTCCCAGGTTTGCTGGTTCCAGCCGAGGTTGCGCAGGAGGGCGAGCTCGGTGCGGGTCATGGTCTTCCAGGCCTGGGTGAGGAGCGCGTCCATACCGCGGACGGAGCTGCCGTCTTTGACGAGCGGCTTGCCGGTGTAGGGTTGCTCCACTTCGACGGGGGGAGCGCCGTACGACGACTCGTGCGGCAGCGCTTCGGCGCCAGGCTCGCGGACGGCTTGGCGGTCGACGCCGCCGAGATCGCGCTCGAAGGTGCGCGGGATGCCCCAGCCGTCGACCTTGCCCTGCTGGCGTGGTGACTGCGGACGCTGCGCGCGGGTCTGCGTGCCCTCGCGAGCCTGCGCGCCTTCTTGCGCTCCCCGTGGCGAGACTTCGGTGTACGTGGGCTCGGCCGGAGCGTGCTCGACGGCGGTGATGTCACCCTCGGCACGACGCGCGCGCGTGCCACGCTGGCCCATGAGCTGCTGCGTGACCTGCTGGGCGACCTGGCGTCCAACCTGCTCGGCGACCTGCCGCGCCACTTGCTCGGCGATCGATTGCGCGATCTCCCCCGCGTTGACGCCATTCGGCTGCACGCCCTGGAGCGCGGTGGCGACGTGACGCTGGATGTCCATCGAGCCGACGCGGCCACCGATCTGACGATCGGCGAGCTGGCCGCGGAACGGCGTCGAGGCCATCCGCTCTTGCATCTCGGCCGATTGCTGCGGGCCCGCCGCCGCTTTTTGATAGGCTGCTGTAGCGGACTGACGGCCGATGGACGACGCGGTGTTCGGGTTGAAGTACTTGGGCTTGCGGCCGATGGCGCGGCGCTCGTTGGCGATAGCGCGGCGCTTCGCCGCCGGCATGCGCTTGGTGCGCAGCTCACGGGCCTTTTGGCGCTGCAGCTTCTGCAGACCGTCGAGCTTCTCGCCCATCTCGCCGTTCTTGGCCATGACCAGCGCACGGTCGTCGTCCGATAAAGCGGACATGTCGATGTCTTCGGGCTTGCGCAGCGTCTGCAGGCTGTTCACGTCCTCGAAGTACTTGGCGCTGCCGAGTCGCTTCTCGGCCTGCTCGTAGACACGCGAGAGCTGCGTGTAGAACTGGATGATCTTGGCGCGGTTCTGCGAGCGCACCTTGTTGGCCTCGTCGGGATCCAGCCCCTCCGTCGACTGCATGCGCGGCGACTTGGGGAGCGACGAGGTCTTCGCCTGCTTGACCACCTGCTCGGGATCGACGCTGCCCGCGCCATTGCGCTGTACCTGGGTCGCGACCCTCGCCAACAACTTCTGCACCTGACCTTCGCGCGCCGGGAACTGCGGGCTCTGCAAGGTGGTGAGCAGCTTGTCGGTGATGGCGCGGAACTCGCTGGGCTTGCCGCTGCCGATGGTCGCGAAGAAGCGACCCTTGTTGGAGGCGCTCTGCGTCTTGAAGCGCGAGTGGCCCGCGAGCTGCTCGAAGCCCTCGCGGACCTCGCCGGTGCCGTTCGCCTTGGCCAAGAGCTCGGTGGACTTGCCGCGCGCGAAGCTCGGGAGCTTGCCGACCTGCGGCTGCTGCACGAACGAGTCGACGTTGCCCATGGCGCTGGTGTCGCCGGGGCGGCGGGCGGCCATGTTCATGGCGGCGCGCTGCGCGTTACCGCTCAAGCCCTTGTTGGCGAGCGTGCCCAGCATGTCGCCGGCCTTCTTGAGCGAGTCCATCTTGCCGTCGGCCTGGCGGGCCATGGCGAAGCGCAAGAACTCGTTCTTCGCCTTCTGATCCGCTTTCGTGGACTGCATGAAGCGCGTCTGCAAGACGTCGGAGATGAGCTTCTCGGTCTTCGGGTTGTCGATGACGGCGGCGTGCACGGTGGCAGCCTGCGGCGCCGTCTGGATGGCCTGCTTGAACGACGGCGCGTTCGCCAAGCGGTTCATCGCCTGACCAGCCTCGGTCCCCTTCTTGGGGTTCGCCGCCATGGCTTCGCGGAACAGGTTGCGCTGCGCGTCGGTCAGCTTCTCTTGGAGGCCACGGTTGTTTTGCCAGCCGTTGAGCGCGTCACGAGCCTCGTTGCCGGCCTGGCCGGTGAGGATCTGCTGCATGCGCGCGTCGACGCGCTCGTTGCGCTGGAAGGTTTCGCGCTGAACGACACTCTCCTTGAGAATGTCCTTCTTCTGCGCGGCCTTCTTTTCGACCTCGCGGCGCGCTGCGGCTTCGGCTTCACTGCCCAAAGCGCTGCGTTGATACTGCAGCTGAGCATCGGAGATTAAGGCCTGGACCTGTGCGTCGATACCTTCAACTGGCATTGCGGTTGACCATACCCGGCAACTGCCGAAATTGGCGAGCTATGACGCTACCAAAGACTGCAAATATGGCACTGGCCGGGCGACGCTCGATGCGCGGCCCAGCCAGTGCGTAAAGTACCGAAATGCTGAGAGAAACAGCGCGCCGTACGGGCACGGCGCGCCGTCTGCCTAAGATTAACCGCTGATCTTGCGGAGGACCGCCATCGCGGTGTCGTGCAGCATCTTCGAGATGTTCGACATCATCTGCAGGGTCTGCTGCTGCTTCTGCAGCATGTTCTGCAGGTCGACGTTCGCGAGCTGCGCGTCGTCACCGACCGAGTTCAGCTTCTGCTCGAGGTCGTCGATGTAGTTCGACAGGCCTTCCTTGGTGGTCTGCAGACCCGGTGCGGGATCCACATCCTCGAGGCCTGCCTCGTACTCACGAACGGCGACGAACTGACCAGTCTGCGTATCGATAGCGGGGGTGCCCGACCATGGGTACAAGAGCTCGTCCGGATCTTGGCCGTTGGCCATGAGCGCAGCGGTCAAGTCGATCGGCGCATTATCCTCGGCACCGGCTTGGGACGAGAGGATCTTGCGCATCTCCGTAATATCGTTACGAATCTGCTTCTTGAGATCGTTGTAGAACTGAACTTTCTGCGCGTAGAAGTTCAGGTCCTGGGTACTCGACAGGTACGCCTCGCGGAGCACCTGCTGCACGAGGGCGTTGACGTCCTCGGAGCCGTTCACCTGGAGCCCCGAGACAAACTCGGCCCAGCGGCCTTGGATCTGCGAGTTGCTGCCACCGGTCGCGAGCCCCGAGGCGATCGAGCTCAACGTGCCGCGCGCGGCCGGATCGAGCTTCTGGAGGAACTCGTTGCCACCTTCGTCAGCGATGCTGAGCCCGAGCTGCGCGAGCTCGTTCTTGTAGGTGTTGAAGGTGTTGGCGTCGGCGAGGTCTTCCCAGCCGGTGCTGCCGATGACCTTGCCCTGCGCGTCGGTCGCGGTGAGGCGAGCCTGGTCGAAGAGACCGTCGCCGTTGACGTCCCGGAACGCGTAACGCACGCCATCCGCGGCGCTCGAGTAGGACTGAGTACGAACATTGTTAGACATCTGAATCTCCCAAAAGTTGAACTAAAATTTACTTCGAACGTGGCCGTGGGCTCTCGGCCGTTTTGGCGAACTCTAACGAGCGCGCCTGCCCTGTATCCGTCATAGGCGACACCATCGGACCGGCGGCTGTACCGGCCCTACGGCATCCGAACGACTAAGGCGTGCCGACCGGCGGAAGACCGGAGCCAGGCGAGCTGGGCATCGCGATGGCCGGATTGGCGCGGCGAGCGAAGTCGCTGCCGTCACCAACGGTGGTGAGCGCCAAGCTGAAGGCGCGAACCAGGGTCTTGAGATCCGAGGTCTCGCTGATCTTCACCTCGCTGGTGCGCCACTGCACGCGCAGCGTGAGACGCTGGTCGGAGCTCGACGTGGTGTCTTGCGCCCGCACGGTGCTGTTCGTGCTCGACACGCGCATCTGCTTCTTGGTGGTCTCGCGCTTGGCGGCCTCGTCGGCGTCGAGCTTCGAAGTCGACGACTCGGCGGCCTTGGCGATGTTCTCGTACTTCTCGCGCGCGGCCTTGAGCTCCTGCTCGTTGCGCTCCTGGTCGTTACGCTGCGCCTGCGGCATGTCGTTCGACTCGAGGCGGCGGATCTTGTCCTGCAGATCGCCGATCTTATTGGCGATCGCGTGGCTGCGGGCGTTCAAGTCATCGATGCGGGCACGCAGGGCGTCGCGCTTGGCCTGATACTCCTGAAGGGCGCGGGCATAAGCCTCCAGCGCACCGTCCGAAGCGTCGGCGCCCGGGTGAGTCGGCGGCTGCAGAGCGCTGAGCTCGGCAACGAGGTTTTGAATCGCATTGCCCAGTGCCTGAAGGTCGGCGCTGAGGCCCTGGATTTGCTGGCTAACACCCTGAATCTGCTGAGAAACGAGCTCTTGCGAGCTGAGAACCTGGCGCTGGCCATGAAGACCGCTAGTCGCGCTCATCGGAAACTCCCTAAAATTGTTAAAAGCAAATGCCCGGTGGCTTTAGAGGCCTACGAGCTAAACAAAACCAAACTACAAACTTCGAATCGTTGCCGGTGCGCCGCTCCATCGCGGCCACCGCAGAGCCTCGACACCGAAAGGTGGTCGAGAAATGGACTTCCAAACTTTACCCGCTGGCTTGTCCCGTGGCTGGCTTGTTTTTGATGCCAGCGCGTCACGCCCCCGGGTGTTACCCCGAGGAAGCACATCTACCGTTTGAACACGAACGTCCTTTGCACGTTCAACTCGCGGTTGATGCCCTTGCTCATCTTTTGCGCTTCACCCACTGCGTGGTTACCTCTTTCGGTAACTTTTTGCAGTCCGTTGGCCAAAGTACGCTCGTTTAACCCACCCTCCTCCACCTGCACACACCCCGCCTCACCTGCCACGACCAGGCCCGTCGCCAGGACTTTGTGGCCCAGCGGAACCTCGTCTTTGAGCTCGATATTGAAGAGACGCTTTACGTCGGTGGTGACGTCTTCCAGGGCCTGCGGCTCGGGTGGCTGGCGCTCCGAGATCGCCTGGAGCTTGGCCACGTCCTCTTCGATCGGGAGGAACGAGCTGCCGACCACGGCTTCGGCGAGGCTGCCGCCGGCCTCCGGGCTACGCGCTGCGTCAGCGAACTGCGCGCTCGCCATCGTGAGGTTCTCTTGGGCGCGATCGAGGCGCTCTTGCGTCCAGACGTCGGTGTCCTCGGCGTCGTCGGGGATCGGGATGGGCGATCGCGACGAATCGCCGATGTCGAAGCTACGCTTCTTGTTGGCGCCCAGGCGCTGAAAACCGGCCTGCTGAGCGACACGGGCGGCATCCTGCGAGGCGACGCGCTTGGCGTTGGCGTCCTTGGCCTTCTGAGCCTCGACCTGCGCCAGATCGGGCTTGAGATCGGCCTTCGTCGGGATGATTGGGGTGTTGACCTTATCCGCACCACGCGTTGCCATCAGCAACCCCTTCGAGACGACCGATCCGCTTCAGGATAGCACTAAGCCTCGATACCTCGCACCTTAAGAAGCGTACGCGCCCGGTTGACCCACTGGTTGTAGAACGGTTGATTCGTGCCGACTTCGACCGCGGTGCGCAAGTCGGCGACCCCCTCGTCGGCCATGCCAGCGCTGATTTTCGACTCACCGCGATAGGTGTAGCTGATGACGTCGTTCAGGTTCGTGGTGAGCGCCATGTCGTAGGCGACGATGGCCTCGTTCCACTTCTTGAGGGCTTGGTTGGCGGCGCCGGCAGCGCGCCAATAGCGCGACACGAAGGGCTTGTAGAGCGTCAGCACGCTGAAGACGTTCAGGGCCGCCTGGTACTTGCCGTAGTTGTACAGGTAGTGGCCCATCAAGAAGATGACCTCGATCTCCTTGTCGTCGAGGTTCAGCAGATCGGCGAGCGTCACCTCACCGCGCAAGAACTTCTTGGCGATGAACTCGACGAGGCGAGCAAAGGTCTCGACGACACTATCGTTGGCCATGCGTGACGCGTGCTCGCGAAGACGAACCGCGTTGCCTGTCGGCTAACACGGCAAAGGCTCCGATGTCACGTGGGTCTTCCCATCGCGCTCAACGTGAGGTGACGCGGATGGCGCCCGCGGCGGTGGTGGAGATGCGCCGAAAGATGTTCTGAGCGCTCGGAATGCCCGTGTGCTTGAAGGTCACGCCGACCTCCGCGGGCTGTTCATTGGTGTTGGCCGAGCTCACCTTCACGCTTTGGCCGCGGGAGTTGAAGACGATCATCAGGCTCACGCTGCCGACGCCGTTCACCGAGCTGCTGAGCTCCGTGGTCGTCACGTCCACGGCCGAGGCCATGCTCGCTTCGGCGTACCTGAACTGCATGATCAACGTGTCGGTCGCATCGTCGAACTTCCAGTTGGGCGTGGGCGACAGATCGATGAAGGCAATCACGCGGGCGTCCTCGAACGAGACGATGACGCGCTTCGAGCGCCGCACGGCCTCGGCGCGGGCGGTGCTCACCACCGAGTACACGCCGCGCGCCAGCTGATTGAGTCTGTTCTTGCGGAAGAAGCTTCCGTTATAGCTGACAGCCAACCCCGCCATGATCCCAAGGATGGCGAGGGTGATCATCACCTCGATGAGCGTGAAGCCGCGTTGATGTCGCATGGGCGCGCTCACTTGATGGGGATCTCGCGCCAGCGCAGCACGCGGATGGTGTTGGTCTCGCTCACCGTCGGTTTATCGAAGGCGCGGATCTCGCCGTCGAAGGTCTGGATGAAGACCTTGTTGACGTTGTCGGTCGCCGCGCCGGGCGTCACGTTCGTCGGTTGCGGCACGCCCGCGGTGGGCGCCTGCTGCGTGATGAGGATCGAGCGGCGGATCTTCGAGGCGCTGCGCAAGAACTGCTTGTTCTGTCCGCCAACGCGGATGGTCGAGCTCCCCGCCGTGAAGCGTGTACCGTCGGCGATCGAGAAGTCGCGGATGGCGTAGCCGTAGAGCAGCGAGCTGTCCGCCAGGTTGTTGCAGGGGTTCACCGACTCGATGCTGCCGCCGAGCGACGCGAAGTAGACCACCGAGTCGTCGGAGATCACCGGGTCGGACCAGTAACGCTGACCGGCCGTGCCCTCCGAGCCGACATACACCCCAGTGAGTGCCGCGTTGTTGATGTCGGTGTTGTCGCCGACGATCCACTCGGTGCGCTTGGGGTTCTCCGTGGTGCTGAAGATGTTGACCGAGGTCTTGGCGCCCGTCTTGACCGGGGTCGTGGACGCCGGGCACTCGCGCGTGTCGCGCACCGCGTAGAAGCGATACATGAGGTTGTTCGGCGAGCGGTCGTCACCACCGGTGCCGAAGTAGACGACCGGGCGGCGCGCGCTGTAGCCGGGCGGCAAGTCGTCGGCCTTCACCAAGGTGACCGCGGGCGTCGTGATGATCGGCGCCCAGGTGCGGGTCGCGCCGCCGTTCGGCGTCCCCGCGTCGAAGAGCACGCAGGTCGGCCAGTTGTTGAGCGGCACCGTACCAGCCGAGCCGCTCGGCACGCCCGAGGCATGCACGTCGATCTTCCAGAGCCGGCCCTCGAGATCGCCAACGTAGATCGCGTCGGCGTAGCCATCGGGGATCTCGTCGGTGCCGCTCGTCGTCCAGTCGTAGACCGCAACGCCGCCAGGGATGGTGTTGTCGATCGTCGACGGATTGGTCGTCGCGTTGTACGGCAGGTCATCGTAGTTCCACTTGCCGACCATCACGCCGGTGACCGCGTCGATGGCGTAGACGCTGCGGCCGACCGACGCCGGGACACCAACGCGATTGCTGTAGCCCGAGCCGAAGATGACGTTCCAGCTGCGGCTGCCAGCGACCTTGAGCGGCGCGACCACTGGCGGCGACCAGGTCTGACCCAGCACCGTGTCGAGATCTTCGCAGGCCTGACCGACCGGCGAGCAGTACCACTGGGCCGATGGATCCTGGCAGCACTTCAAGTTCGTGCCCGCGCCGCACTCGAACGACTCGTCCGCCGGGTCGAAGCTCTCGGTGGTGCAGGTGGTGATCGGATCGTTCGGGATGCACTGGTTCAAGCAGAGCTGATTCGTGCTCGTCGAGGTGGTGGTCGAGCGCGCGACGATGATTCGGTCGATCTTGATGCCGTCCTTCGCCATGAAGAGCTCGAGGTCGAAGTCGCTGACCGACAAGTTGAAGGAGCTCGACGTCCACCAGTTCCAGTTGTTGCCGGTCGTCAAGCCCGTCGGCGTCGCGTTCAGCTGCGAGCCGATGCGCACGCGGAACGAGTCGCTCTTGTTGTTTGGCGCGCTATAGCGGATCATGACGCGGTAATTGTTGGCGGATTTGTCGGTCTGGAACTGATAGGTCGCGGTCGCGCCGCACGTCGTAAAGGTGCTGCACGTGTCTTTGTCGGCGGGGAGCGCTTCGATGTAGCCGCTGCCGGTGAAGCCGCTCATCACGCTGCGGACCTGCCAGGCGTGCTTGCTGTCGAGCGACGTCATGGTGTTGAAGTTCTCGGCCTCGATGACGATGTTGTCGTTCGCTTGCTCGACGAACGCGTGGTTCGGCAGCAGGCACGCGCCGCCGCAGTTGCCAGCCGAAGGCGAGCCGCACTGGCAGCTCGGGTTCTGCGGCGTGGTGACGCACGTCGTCCGCGAAAACTTACCAGTGCAGCTCTTGTCGAGCGCCGCCCAGTCGTCGGTGAACTCCCACAAGGGCTGCGGGTTGGTCGGATCGGTGACGTCGAGACCGAAGTAATAGTTGTTGTCGGCGCGGCCGGTGCCGAGCGCCTGGCCGGTGATGAGGATCGTGCGCCAGCGGCCAGCACGGCGGTCGTACACGTCGCGCACCACGACCGAGCCGTCGACCAGGTTCTGGTGATTGAAGTAGGCGTTGCCGTCGGCGTCGGTGGCGCGCTGGAGCTTGAGCTTCGCGAGCAAGTTGTACGGCACGAAGGCCCACATCTCGGCGCCGGTCACCGCGTTGAAGGCGTGGACCATGCCGTCGTTGGTGCCGAGGAAGACGGTGCGCTGGCGATTCTGATTGGCGGTGGCGAAGTTCGCGTAGCCGTCCTCGGTGAGTGACTTGTCGGTGACGCCGGTCTGCGGCGGACCGAGGTAGACCGGCGACGAGTGACCAACGTCCCAGAGCTTGGTGCCCAAGACGTGCCCCATGCCGTTGCGGACGAAGCTGATGACGTCCGTCGCCGTGGCGGTGTCGGTCGCCATGTGCGTCGCGAGCGTCGCGGCGTTGCCGCTCACGAAGCCGACGCGCTGATTGATGGCGCCGTCCGCGCCGGGGAGCGCCGTGTAGATGGTGCGGCTCGTGCCGGACATGACGCGCAAGAGCTCGCCCGCATCCCACTGCAGCGCGCTGCCGAGACCGCTCTTCACGACCTTCTGATTGAGATCGTTGTTGGGCTCGGTGGTCG
>JBDHVB010000003.1:0-55463 GCA_039809465.1 Myxococcota bacterium | reverse complement strand
CAAGCCGGACTGGCGCGTGCCGATGAAGTCGCCGGGGCCGCGGATCTCGAGGTCCGCTTCGGCGATCTTGAAGCCGTCGGCCGTCTCCTCCATGACGCCCAAGCGGCGCCACGCGTCGTCGCTCGACGTGCCCGAGGTGAGCAGCAAGCACTCGCTGGCGTGCGCGCCACGGCCGACGCGGCCACGGAGCTGATGGAGCTGCGACAGACCGAAGCGCTCGGCGTGCTCGATGACCATCACCGTCGCGTTCGGGACGTCGATGCCGACCTCGACGACGGTGGTCGCCACCAGCACGTCGATCTGCTTGTTGAGGAAGGCGCGCATCACCTGCTCCTTGGCGGCGGCGTCGAGCCGGCCGTGCAAGAGGCCAATGCGCAGACCGTGGAGCGCGCCATTCGCGAGGTCCTCGGCTTCGCTCGTGACCGCGCGGATCTCCGCCATGCCTTCCTTGTCCGACTCCTCGACCAGCGGGAACACGACGTAGGCTTGGCGGCCCTGCTCCACGGCGTGGCGGACGCGGCGGTACACTTGGTCGCGCTGCTTCTCACGGTAGAGCACCGTCTTCACCGGCGTGCGGCCCGGGGGCAGCTCGTCGATGATCGAGACGTCGAGGTCGCCGTACACCGTGAGCGCGAGCGTGCGTGGGATCGGCGTCGCGGTCATGACCAGCACGTGCGGCGTGGCCCCGAGGGATTCGCGACCCTGCTCGAGCAGGCGGGCGCGCTGCAGTACGCCAAAGCGGTGTTGCTCGTCGATGATGCCGAGGGCGAGCTTGTGGAAGCGCACGTCGGCCTGGATGAGCGCGTGGGTGCCGACGACGACCTGGATGTTGCCGCTCGCGAGACCACCGAGGATGCGCCGCCGCTCGGCCGCCGTGACCGAGCCCGTGAGCACATCGACGCGGATGCCGGCCTTCGGGAGACTGGCGAGCGCGGTGCGGGCGTGCTGCTCGGCGAGGAGCTCGGTCGGGGCCATGATGGCGACCTGCATGCCGGCATGAGCGATGGCCGCCGCAGCGGACATGGCGACGGCCGTCTTACCGCTGCCGACGTCGCCTTGCAGCAAGCGATGCATCGGCACGGCTTTGCCCATGTCGTGCTCGATGTCACGCAGGACGCGGCTCTGCGCCTTGGTGAGCGCGAACGGGAAGAGCTTCACGGCTTCGTCGGCGAGAGACGCGCCGAAGCTCACCGCCCTGCCCGCTTCGGCGGCGGCCTTGGCCTTGCGCTGCAGGACGACGAGCTGGAGCAGGAAGAGCTCCTCGTAGATGAGGCGCTTGTGCCAGGGCGTGGCCATGTCGAGCAGCGCTTGGAGGTCGGTCGCGCGCGGCGGGCGGTGCAGGAGTTGCACCGAGGTGCCGAGATCCGGGAGGTGGTGGCGCTCCGCGATGGCGGTCGGGATGCAGTCGTCGAGGTGGCTTGCGAGCGGCAACACGTTGTCGAGCACGCGGCGCAGCTGCTGCGGGCGCAGGCCTTCGATCTCGCTGTAAATAGGAACGAGCTCGGTGGGCGCCTCGGGAGCGGGGCCATCGTCGTCGAGGATACGTGTCTCGGGATGCGCCATCTGCAGCTGGCCACGGAACACCTTGACCACCCCCGAGACCTGGACACGCTTCCCCTTCGCGAAGCGCTCCGCCCAGTCAGCCCCCAGCGAGCGGAACCAAGTGAGCCGCAGCGTCCCGGTATCGTCACCAATCGCCACCTCGAGCGAGCGGCGGCCGCGGAAATTCTTGGCGGACTTGGCGAGGATGGTCCCTTGAATCGTCGCACCTTCCCCGGGAGTCAGATCGCGGATGCTGCCCCGGAGGGAGCGATCCTCGTAACGGCGGGGAAGAAAGCGGATGAGATCCTCGACGGTCGCGATGCCCTTGTCGTTCAAGAGCTTGGCAATCCCCGGCCCAATACCCTTGACGTACTGGACCTCGGACTTGAGCGAGAGGGACTCGGGCTTCTTCGAGACACGGCGCTCGGCGGGCGGCGCTCGGTCATCGGCGATCGGCGGTCGGCTATCGGCAATCGGCTTTCGGCCATCGGCGATCGGCCTTCGGTCATCGGCCTTCGGCAATCGGCTCTCGGCTATCGGTCCTCGGCCATCGGCTATCAGCCTTCGGCTATCGGCAATCGGCTCCCTCCCCTCCGCAATCGCCTCCACCTCCTCCAACACCCTCCTCACCTTCTCCTTCCGCCCCCCCTTCCCCTCCAACACCTCCACGATACTCCCAAGCCTCGCCCTAACTCCGCCATCGCGCACAACCCCCACCAACCGCCGCGCGGCCGCCAGCAAGGTCTTCTCCAGATCCTTGATGCGCTCGACGTTCTCGAAGTCATTGCGAGCCGCGAAGGTCAGCGGGTTACGCAAGGGTGCGAGGAGCGTCTCTAGCTCCGTCGCCTTCTCGTTACTCACGCCGTCACTTGAAGCTGATCGCGCTGATCTCGACGGTACGCTGCCCGCCCTTACCGGGGATCTTCACCTCGTCACCGACTTCCTTACCGATGAGGGCGCGCGCCAATGGCGAATTGACGTTGATCTTCCCGTTCTCTACATCAGCCTCGTACTCGCCGAGGATGGTGTACTGCTTGGCCGAGCCGTCCTCGACATCCTCGATGGTCACGGTAGCGCCAAACACGACGCGCTCACCGCCCAGCTTCGTGGGATCGATCACCTGCGCGCGCGCCACCTTGTCCTCGAGGTCGCGGATCTTCGCCTCGACCAGACCCTGGCGGTCTTTAGCGGCGTGGTACTCGAAGTTCTCCGACAGGTCGCCAAGCTCGCGCGCTTCACCGATCTCTTTGCTGATTTTCGGGCGCTCGTGCGTCTTGAGGTTGTGCAGCTCGCTTTTCATGCGCTCGAGGCCATCAGGCGTAATCGGGAAGCTCGACATGGGGCCGGAACCTATCGCCCTGAATGCGGCGCCGCAACCCCAACGTCAGGTGAGGCCGGTGACCGGTCCGCCAGTCGCGAGCTCCGGCTCGCCGAAGGTGCGGACGTCCTCGTAACCCATGTAATGCATGCAGGAGACCAACACGTCGCTGAAGCCACGGGTCGCGGCGCTCTGCAGGTTCAAATACCGCCCACGCCGGAAGTAATCGTGCGCCACCCCGGCGAAGATGACCATGTTGTCGTTGTTGCTATGGCTGTAGCCGCGGCCCAGCTCGTTCCAGTGGACGACCAAGGTGTGGTCCCATAACGTGCCGTCGCCGTCATCGGTGTTCTTGAGCAGATCGTAGAGCTTCACCGTCTGGGTCCACAGCTCGGTGTTGATCTTGCGGATGTCCGCGAAAGCCGGCTCGTTGTTGAGGTGCGACAGGTCGTGGTGGCCCGAGCCTGGATTCGTGAGCCCGAGGTGCGCGTAGCTGCGGTTGTTGGTGTTGCCGCTCCAGTTGAAGTTCACGACGCGCGTCGTGTCACAAGCGAACGCTAAAGCGGAGATCTTGAAGAAGAGCTCACCGATGGCCGCGTAGTTCGCGCCCGCGTAGGGGTCACGCTGCGTGCCCACGTAGAACGGCGCGCAAGCGTTGGTCACCTCGGGCATCACCAAGGACCGCTCGATGTCGCGCATCGCTTCGGTGTGACGGTCGAGGCGCGCGCGGTCGGCGGCGCCGAGGCGCGTCTTCAAGCTGGTCAGCTCGCTGCTCACCAAGTCGAGCGCCGACTGCTGCTTGGCGACGCGGCGGACGATGGCGGGATCCGGCTCCTCGCCGGCCTGCAGGTTGCCGAAGAGCGACTGATAGAGCGTGTACGGATTGGTGGACGGGTTCGCCGGAGCCTGGCTGCCCACCGGACCGTTGTGCGAGTGGACGTTCCAGATGTTGTTCCCGGTGTCGCCGACGCGCATGTAGAGGTGGCTGCGCGGCATCGACGGGACCTGCTCGCGCACGCGGCGGCCGAGCTCGACGTCGATGGTCGGGCCCTTGATGTAGCCGATGAACTGACCATCGGCGCCACCAATGGGAAACGAGCCCTCGCCCGACTTCCACGGTCCCAAGGCGCTGCCGCCCTGCTGATGGCCGTCGGCACGCTCGCCGTTGGGAAGGCGGCCGTGGCGCTTGTCGACGTTCTCCATGACGATGAGGTCGGAGCGGTACGGCGTGAGCGCCCCACGCACCGCGTTGAACGCGAAGCCGGTCTCGCTGCTGTTGCTCATGCGCGCCGACGGGTCGTCGCCGTTCGGCTTGAACACGAAGATGATGCGGCGCGGGCGCCCGGGGTCGACGGCCGCGCTAGCGGACAAGGGCGTCATGGCGTCGAGGAACGGCAGCGCCATCGCCACACCCGAGGCTCCACGGAGAAAAGCGCGTCGATTGAGTGGTTTGATCATGGACGCTCCTCACTTCGCCACGCGGTACAGAAATGCGTCGGTGCGGGTCAGGGCCGAGATCGCCCCGCGCAGGCTGTAGCCACTGGCCACGAAATCCTCGAGCAATCGCTCCTGCGAGCAGCCGTCGGCCTTGGTCTCTTGGCGGCCATACGCGTAACGGAACAGCTGCTTGGTGAAGCACGCCCGCACCTCGTCGGACTGCGCCAAGCGCTCCACCAGCTCGACCGGGCTGCTCACCGGGCCATCCACGTCGGTGAAGGTGAGCTCGCTGTTCGTGTCCACCTGATTGCCGGCTTCGTCGTGGCTGCGCAGACGGCCCACCGCGTCGATGCTCTCGAAGACCTGGCCCAGCGGATCCATGAGCGTGTGACAGGCGTTGCAAGTCACGTTGGTGCGGTGCTCCTCGAGCATCTGGCGCTGCGTCTGCCCAGGGGTGGTCGGCGCGAGATCCAGGACGGCGTCGTCCGGCGGCGCGCCGACGGTGCCGCACAAGACGTCGGTCCGGATCTTCACGCCACGGCGCACGATGGAGGTTCGCGCCTCCTTGTCATGCGCGGTGAGCATGCTGGTCTGCATCAGCAGCCCCATGCGCTTCGTCGGATCGAGCTCGACGCGCACGAAAGCGTCGCCGCTCACACCAGAGACGCCGTAGTGCCGCGCCAGCGCCTGGTTCATGTACGTGTAGGGCGCGGTGAGCAGATCCTCGAGCGTGCCGTTCTCTTCCCACATGACGTGGTTGACGAGCTCCTCGGTCTCACGCCGGACGAGCGTCGTGAGATTGGCGTCGAGCGCGCCGTAGACACCCGAGCTGCGGTTACCGACCTTGAAGCGGTCGAGGTCGAGCCACTCGACGAAGAAGTCGTACATGCGGCGCGACTTCTCGTCCGCGAGAAGGCGGTCGGCTTGCATCGCCACGCCTTCGTCGGTGTCCAGATCGCCATTGCGGGCGGCCGTAAGCAAGGCCTCGTCCGGCATCGAGCCCCAGATGAGATAGGACAGACGTGACGCCATCTCGTATCCGCCAACGCGGACAGCCTGGCCGTCGCTCCGCACGAGCTCGACGCGGTGCAGGAACTGTGGTGACTGCAACACACCGAAGATCACCCACTCGATGCCGCTGCGGAAGTCGTAGCCACCACTACGGGCCGCGTCGTAGCTCTTGGTGAGCACTTCGCTGACCTCCGCCTGGGTGAGCGGGCGGCGATAGGCTCGCTCGCCGAAGCTGGTGATGAAGCGGCGGGCGCAGTCGCGCTCGGCCTCACCGCTATTGCAGCGCACCAGATCGTTCCAACGGCTCGCGACCGCTTCGACGGACAGCACGTCGGCGGCGTCGCTGTACTGGCGCGCGGTATCGGAAGAGATGTTCAAGAACTCCGCGGCGTTGCGATAGCCAAGCGACTCGGTGTCTTCGACGAAGTCCGCCGTGACCCGCGCCGCGAGCTCGGGCATGCCGAGCAGATCGGCGACGGTGAAGCGATACTCGGTGTTGCTCAGGCGGCGCATCGGAGAAGCGGCGACGCTGGGCGTACCGGTGCACAGCGACTGGCGCTCCTCGCCAAGCACCCCGAGCGTGCCGGTGTCGCCAATGACGCCGTCACACGCCATAACGGACAGCCCGAGCACGGCGCAGGCAGTGAGGGTACGGTGCTTCATTTGCCGAGCGCTTTTGCGAGCGGCATGCCAAGCGCGGTTCGGCGCGCAACGGAGCGAAATACGCTAGCGCGGACAGCGTGACATGTAGAATGAACGCCTCAGTCTGCCCACTGCAGGCCACGCGTCCTCGGGAAGAATGGGGACAATCCGTCCCCCACCGACAACCCCGCGTAGGCGCGAATGTCTAGCGGCGCCGCCACCAGCGCGTGAGCGCGGCGAGGGCCGCCATCCAGCCCGCGCTCGCCGGCGTCGTCGCCGCGCAGCCTCCGCCGTCCTTCTTGCCGCCACCTTCGCCGGTCGGGCCGGGGTCGGCGGGGCCATCCCCCTCGCACGCGTCGTTACGGTCGCAATCGCGCAGCTCGACCGCGCCGATGTCGATGCGCCCATTGGCGACACGCGCTTCACCGCGCTGATCGACGGCGGCGGCATCCGCGAACGTGGGATCGCCGGCATCGATGAGCGGGCTGCCGCTCTCGGGCGGCCGGGTCGGCGTGGGGCCGCCGTAGTTGCCGAGGGCGCGCAGCTTGGGATCGGCGCCGATGACGTTGCCACCCTCATCGTTCCAGTACTTGGCGTCGCTCGCGCCGAGGAACGTGAAGCGGGCGTTCAGGTACTTCTTGACCGGCGGCAACACGTCCGCCGTGTCGGGCGTCGTACCCGCCAAGACGGAGCTCGCCGCGGTGGCGATGCTCTCGGGGTTGCCCGTGACGACCACGCCCGCGAAGCCGTCGGCGGCGGGCCCGAGATTGTCGGCGATGGTCGTGTGCTCCAACGCGACACCGATGCACGACTCCAAGAGCGCGGCCGCGCCGCTCTCGATGCCGCGGTTGTTGGTGATGGTCGAGCTGCGCACGCTCGCCCGCGCGCCGGAGAGCCATACCCCACCACCTTTGCCCGCCGTGTTGCCATGAATCGTCGACCGGTCCACCACGAAGCCTTCGAGAAGGGCGCCGATCCCGCCGCCCCTCCCCGCCACGTTGTGAGAGATCTCCGAGCGCACCACGCGAAACTCACGGACCCCGTTGACATACCCCGCATAGAGACCACCCCCGCCGTCCCGCACCACGTTGCCGGTCACCACGCTATCGCGGACCTCGAAGACGCGGCCGAAGTCGAGCGCGGCCACACCACCTCCCGCCCGACCCACGTTGTCCGCGATGATGGAGGCGTCGACGAGGATGGCGCCGCCCGTTGACTCGAAGTACGCGGCGCCACCCATCGACTCGGCGCGGTTGCCGGACAGGCGGGCCCGGCGGATGACCAGCGACTCGGGAGTGCGGCCAGTCGCATAGATGGCGCCGCCCGAGTACGCGCGGTTGTCCGAGAACACGACGTCCTCGAGCATCAGCGCCGTGCCCCGTGACGCGAGACCACCGCCGTCGTCCTCCGAGAAGCCTTGCGTCACGGTGAGCCCACGGATGGTCACGGCGAGCGAGGTGTCGTCCTTTCCCAGCTCGAAGACCCGGCGCGCGTTGCCGCCACTGACCGCGAGCGCCGCCGTGCCTGGCCCTTGGATCTCCACGGAGTCCGTGATGGCGAGCGTCGCCGAGGGCGTGATGGTGCCAGTGACGCCCGACGCGAAGGTGATGACGTCCGCTCCAGCGGCGGCATTGGCGTCGATGACCGCCTGCGCGAGGCTCCCGGCGCCGTCGGGGTTCACGTTGACGACTTCGAAGGTCGCGGCCTTAGCGACACGCGACGCGAGCAAGGCGCCGAACGCGGTCGAGATGACGAAGCGGGTAACGCCGCCGCGCAGAACCGGTGTGACGAACATCGATGCCCCCTTTGCGCTGATTATCGCAGGTCGCTACCTTGCGGCATCACGAATGTACGCGCCACCAGCTCGGGGGCGTCGTGGCCCATCTCCGGGAAGCACCGGCCCGGCAGCGCCAGCACCGAGAAGACCTCTTGGACGGCGCCCTCGAAGCGCACCCATCCGACCGTCTCGCCGCTGCGCGTGTCCACCACCCAAACGCCACAGGCGCGCTGCTCCAGCGGCAGCTCCGTGATGGGGAGCTCGCCAAAATGGACGCTTTCGCGGACTTGCGACAGGCCCACGAAGGCATACGGCCCGATGAAGTCGAGCCCCCGCGTAAAGCCCGGGAAGCGCGCGACCTCGTCGTAAGCGCCGCTGCGCGTGTCGACGACACCCAACGCGCCGAGCCCCGACTGCAGCACCCAGAGCTTGCCGTCATGCCAGCGCGGCGCGTGTGGCATGCACAACCCGCGCGCCACGGTCTCGCCCGACCGCACGTCGATGATCACTCCCCCATGCCGCTTGAGCGGACGCCAGCCGTGCGCCGTGTCGGTCTCGGCGAGCGCGGTCACGTAATACGGCGCGCCCCCGGCCATCGCGAGGCCGTTCAGGTGGCAGCGATCCTCTGGCGCCAGCGCGCTCACGAACCGCGGCATCCAGCGCGGCATGAAGCTCCCCTCGCTGCTCACGGTCGCAAGGCACGAGAAGCGCGTGTTCACGAACCAGATGGTCGCGCCAATGCCGACCTCGTGGATCTGCACGTTGCCCGTCACCCAGCTGCGCATCGGCATGAAGCACGCATCGACCCGGCCCTCGCCCGCCGCCGGCACGTCGTGCAGCTCGCGCACCTCGACCTCGGTGCCG
Organism: Myxococcota bacterium; assembly: GCA_039809465.1. Taxonomy (GTDB): domain Bacteria; phylum Myxococcota; class XYA12-FULL-58-9; order XYA12-FULL-58-9; family JALHOP01; genus JALHOP01. The sequence goes on along the minus strand of JBDHVB010000003.1, from coordinate 46,872 downwards.
ATGACGAGGCGCGCCCCCTGCACCGCCATGCCCATGGGCTTCGGGAACGGCTTGAAGTGCGTCCCCAGGAGCTCACCGTCGCCGCGCAGCACCACGACGCGGCCCGCCTGATAGGTGCTGACCAAGACCGAAGCCCCGAGATCATGCAGCAGAGCAGGCAAGCTCGCGGTGTGCACACTGCGAAAAGCGTCGGCATCTTGCATCGCTTTGCCCGATCTAGCCCACGTGCCCTTGCGCCGAAAGACGCCTTGAGCGTAATGGCATTCGACTTGAACGACGCGAGGGCTGTCACGTGAAGATTCACGAGTTCCAAGGCAAAGAGATCTTCAGAAAGTTCGGAATTCCGGTCCCCAAGGGCGGAGCCGCCAAGACCCCGGAAGAGGCGCAGAAGGTCGCCGCCGAGCTGGGCGGTAAGGTCGTCGTCAAGGCGCAGATCCACGCCGGCGGCCGCGGCAAGGGCACGCTCATCGAGAAGCCCGAGGTGCGCGGCGTCAAGGTCGTCGGAAACGCCCAGGAGGCCGCCGACTACACCAAGCAGCTCCTCGGCAATCACCTGCGGACCAAGCAGACCGGCGCCGAAGGCCAGAAGGTCAAGCAAGTCTTGGTGGAGCAGGCCAGCGAGATCGCCAAGGAGCTCTACGTCGCCGTCGTCCTCGACCGCGATAGCAGCCGCATCGCGCTCATCGCGTCGACCGAAGGCGGCATGGACATCGAAGAGGTCGCCGAGAAGCACCCGGACAAGATCTTGAAGCAGTTCATCGAGCCGGCCACCGGCATGATGCCGTTCGCGGGCCGCTCGCTCGCCTACGAGCTCGGCATGACGGGCGACACCGCCAAGCAAGGCGCCGCGGTCTTCAACAAGCTCTACGAGTGCTTCGTGGGCACCGACGCCGCGATGGTCGAGGTGAACCCGCTCATCATCACCAAGAGCGGCGACGTCATGGCCCTCGATGCGAAGCTCAACTTCGACGAGAACGCCCTCTTCCGTCACAAGGAGATCGCGGCGTACCGCGACGTCGACGAAGAGGATCCGAAGGAGCGCGACGCCAAGGACGCAAACCTCTCCTACGTCGCCCTCGACGGCAGCATCGGCTGCCTGGTGAACGGCGCCGGTCTCGCCATGGCCACCATGGACATCATCAAGTACGCCGGCGGCGCGCCCGCGAACTTCCTCGACGTCGGTGGCGGCGCGACCGCCGCGCAGGTCACCACGGCGTTCAAGATCATCCTCGCCGACAAGAACGTGAAGGCCATCCTCGTGAACATCTTCGGTGGCATCGCCAAGTGCGACGTCATCGCCGAGGGCATCGTCACCGCCGCCAAGCAAGTCGGCTTGAAGCTGCCGCTCGTGGTTCGTCTCGAAGGCACCAACGTCGAGCTCGGTAAGAAGATCCTGGCCGAGAGCGGCCTCGCCATCACCCCGGCGAACGACATGCTGGACGCCGCCACGAAAGCCGTGGCCGCGGCAGGAGGTAAGAAATGAGCGTCCTGGTCGACAAGAACACCCGCCTCCTCATCCAAGGCATCACGGGTCAGGCTGGCTCCTTCCACGCCAAGCAGATGATCGAGTACGGCACCAACGTGGTCGGCGGCGTCACCCCGGGTAAGGGTGGCGAGAAGTTCGAGGGCAAGGTGCCGCTCTTCGACACCGTCGCGCAGGCGGTGAAGGCCACCGGCGCGAACGCCACGGTCATCTACGTGCCGCCGCCATTCGCGGCCGATGCGATCATGGAAGCCGCCGAGGCCGGCGTGCCGCTCATCGTCTGCATCACCGAAGGCATTCCGATCCTCGACATGGTCCGCGTGAAGCGCGCCATCTCGGACATGCCCGTCCGCCTCATCGGACCGAACTGCCCCGGCATCATCACGCCTGGGCAGTGCAAGATCGGCATCATGCCCGGCTTCATTCACAAGCCCGGCCGCATCGCCGTCGTCTCGCGCTCCGGCACCCTCACCTACGAGGCCGTCTATCAGCTCACGCAGATGGGCATGGGTCAGTCGACCTGCATCGGCATCGGCGGTGACCCGGTCAACGGCACCAACTTCGTCGACTGCCTGAAGCTGTTCAACGATGATCCCGACACCGACGGCGTCATCATGATCGGCGAGATCGGCGGTCAGGCCGAGATCCAGGGCGCCAAGTGGGCCAAGGCGAACATGAAGAAGCCGATCGCCGGCTTCATCGCGGGCGCCACCGCTCCGCCAGGCAAGCGCATGGGTCACGCGGGCGCCATCATCTCGGGCGGCGAGGACACCGCCGAGGGCAAGTTCGCCGCGATGGAGGCCGCTGGCATCATGACCACGCGCGATCCGTCGAAGCTCGCCGAGACCTTGAAGAAGGCGATGGCGCGCTAGAGACCTCGTCCGCGGAGGTAGACATGGAGCTCATTCGGCGCTTGTCCGCTTTCATGGACAAGCATGTCTACCCCAACGAGGACGCCTTCGCCCGGCACGCGGTCAGCGACCAGCGCTGGACCCCATGGCCGGGCATGGAGCCGTTGAAGGCGGCCGCCCGCGCCGAGGGCCTGTGGAACCTCTTCGAGACGCTCGCCAACGCCGAGTACGCCCCGCTCTGCGAGCTGATGGGCCGGGTGCCCTGGTCCGCCGAGGTCTTCAACTGCTCGGCGCCCGACACCGGCAACATGGAAGTGCTCGCCCGCTACGGCAGCGACGCTCAAAAGCAGCGCTGGCTTACGCCCCTGCGCGAAGGCGTCATCCGCAGCGCCTTCGCCATGACCGAGCCGGCTGTCGCCTCGAGCGACGCGACCAACATCGAGGGCTCGATTGTCCGCGATGGCGACAGCTACGTGGTGAACGGCCGCAAGTGGTGGACCAGCGGCGCCAACGATCCGCGCTGCGCCTTCTACATCTTCATGGGCCAGAGCGACCCGGCCGCCGCTGACCGGCACCGGCGCCAATCGATGATCCTCGTGCCCGCCGACGCGCCCGGCGTCACGGTGCACCGCGCGTTGCGCGTGTTCGGTTTCGACGACGCGCCCCATGGCCACGCCGAGGTCAGCTTCACCAACGTGCGCGTCCCCGTGGACCACATCATCCTGGGTGAAGGCCGCGGCTTCGAGATCGCGCAAGGTCGCTTGGGTCCCGGCCGCATCCATCATTGCATGCGTCTCATTGGCCTTTCGGAGCGCGCGCTCGAGCGGATGTGCGACCGCGTGAGCTCACGCAAGGCCTTCGGCAAGCCGCTCGCCGAGCAGAGCGTGACGCTGGAGCGTATCGCCGAGTCACGCGTGCGCATCGACCAAGCGCGCCTGCTGGTCCTCGACGCCGCCCGCCAGATCGACGCGCTCGGCAACAAGCAAGCCGCACCCGCTATCGCGGCCATCAAGATCGTCGCCCCCGGCATGGCCTGCCAGGTCATCGACTGGGCCATTCAAGCCCACGGCGGCGCCGGCCTCTGCGACGACTTCGGCCTCGCCCAAGCCTACGCCGTCGCCCGCGCCCTCCGCCTCGCCGACGGCCCCGACGAAGTACACCGCAATCAGCTCGCGCTCATGGAGCTGAAGAGGCGCAGCGGCGCCCCACATGGTGCAAGTTTCCCCACCCGCTAACGCATGCGCCCCACAGCGGACGTTGAAATAAAGCGCCTCAGCGCGTTGGCCCGCCGCTTGCTTCACCATCCAACGACCGCTCACGCGGTCAATGGAGGATATTTAGAATGCGTTTTGCTGTGTTGGCTGTTGCCACCTGTCTTGCTCTGGGTTTCTCGGCGTTCGCTTGCGGTGAGGCCGAGGAGAAGATCGACTGCTTCAAGATCTGCAAGAAGTACGATGACTGCGTCGACTCGAGCTACGACGTCAGCGCCTGCCAAGATCGCTGCGAAGACAACTCGGACAACGTCTCTGGTTACGAGCGACGCGCCGATGCCTGCGAGTCGTGCATCGACGGTGACACCTCGTGCTCGGAAGCCGTCTTCCAGTGCGCCGATGAGTGCGCCGGCATCGTTCCGTAGCGATTGCCTGAACGGCAGAAGCTCGCCGGGCCCTGTGCGCCCCAGCATTCGCGCGCGTGGACACCCGGCGCTTCACCGTCTCTTGACCAAGCTCCCGTCATGAGCCATTGAGCGCCCCAACTTTTCTCCAAAAGGGACGCAAAACCATGGCTATCGAACGCACCCTCTCCATCGTCAAGCCCGACGCCGTTGCCGCCGGCAACATCGGCAACATCCTCGCCATCTTCGAGAAGAACGGTCTCAAGATCGTGGCCGGCAAGCTCATGCACCTGACCCCCGAGAAGGCGGGCCAGTTCTACGGCGTGCACCGCGAGCGCCCCTTCTTCCAGAGCCTCGTCGACTTCATGTGCAGCGGCCCGTGCTTCGTCAGCGTCCTCGAAGGTGAAGACGCCATCAAGAAGAACCGCACCTTGATGGGCGCCACCGATCCCGCCAAAGCGGACGCGGGCACCATCCGCAAGCTCTACGCCACGAACATCGAGAAGAACGCCGCCCACGGCAGCGACGCCCCCGAGACCGCCAAGTTCGAGATCAGCCACTTCTTCAGCGGCCTCGAGCTGAACGACTACAAGCGCTCGTAACCAACTTGCGCTACACAGTCGGTGCGCATGCGCTCGACTGTTCTGATCATCATGCTCGCGGCGGCAGGCCTATGTGTCTGCGGCCGCGAGGCATTGGCCAAGCCTCAGATCATCGAAGACCCCACTCCGCCCGATTTCAAAGAGCTGCTGCAGATCCTCTTCAAGCAGCAGGCACTGAAGCTCGGAACCGCGGTCCATCACGATGGCTGCGTCGCCAGCGAGACCCTGGGTGACTACCTCGCGACGCTCATCGCCAATGGCTCCGAAGGCGAGGAGCGCAGCCTGACAGGCAGCTGCGCACCCTACGATCCCAAGCGCTCCCAGCTGCACCCGCCCCGCTTCCTCGAGATGTGGTGGGAGTGCCGCGTCACCGCCAAGACCACCCGTGGCGGCGGGCGTTACGAGCTGGCCGTCATGGTCGACCAAGCAACCCGCAAGATGGACACGAAAACGCTCGCGTGCCCCTCGTCCCTCTAAATGGGGACAGCAACCATTGACCATCTTGTCTTCGCGTTGAACCCACACGCCCCTTCCGGCTACCGTAGGGTGTCGCCATGACCATCGAGGGCAAGAAAATCGGAGCCTATTCCGTGATTTCGGAGATTGGCTCGGGCGGCATGGCGGTGGTCTGGAAGGCCGAGCAGCCGGCGCTCAACCGCCTGGTCGCCATCAAGGAGCTGCGCAAGGAGCTCGCCACCGATCTGTCACTGGTCACGCGCTTCGAGCGCGAGGCGAAGAGCGTCGCCGCCCTCGCCCACCAGAACATCGTCCACATCTACGATTTCATCCCGCGCTCCTCCTCCATGTACATCGTCATGGAGTTCGTCGAGGGCATCGACGTCTACGATCTGATCGGCCGCGTCGGCCGCTTACCCCCCGAGATCGCCGCCATCATCGCGCTGCAAGCCGCGCGCGCCCTCGAATACGCCCACTATCGCGGAGTCATCCACCGCGACTTCAAGCCGTCGAACCTGATGATCACCAAGCAAGGCGAGGTGAAGCTGATGGACTTCGGCATCGCCCGCGATCTCGCGAACGACGACCTCACGCGGCCCGGCACCGCCATCGGCACGCCAGCGTACATGTCGCCCGAGCAGATCATGGGCGAGCGCGTCGACTTCCGCTCCGACATCTTCTCGTTCGGCATCGTGCTCTACCAGATGCTCACCGGGAAGAAGCCGTTCATCGAGGACGACTCGAAGAGCGTCATGCAGCGCATCTTGAACGAGCCCTACGTGCGGCCGCGCAAGCTCTACCCCGACATCCCGTGGCGCCTGCAGCGCATCGTCAAGAAGTGCCTCAACAAGGATCCCAACAAGCGCTACCGCACCACCGAGCACCTGCGGCGCGACCTCGAGAGCTACGTCGCCAGCACCGTGCGCATCAACTACGCCGGCCGCCTGGTCATCTTCTTGCTCAACCGCGAGCTGATGAGCGCCAACGAGGCGTCCACCTACGTCCGCGAAGAGGACTTGAAGTCGCTCGTATCGAAGGCCGTCGACACCGGTACGCTATCGCCGGCAGCCGTCGTGCTCCGGCCCCTGCTCATCGCCAACGCGGCATTGCTCGCCTTGTTCGCGGGCTGGGCGGGCATCGTCGACGTCGCGGACCTGGGCATCGAGAACGGCTTCGTGCGCGTGAACGCGGTGCCGTGGGCCGAGGTCCTGGTGAACGGCGAGACCTACGACACCACGCCCTTCGCCAAGCCCATCATCTTGCCGCCTGGCCGCCACTCCATCGAGTTCCGCAACGACTACTTCGAGCCGCAGCGCGAGATCGTCGACGTCGAGCCCGGCGTGACCCAGAGCGTCCGCGTGGAGCTCGCGAGAAAACGATGAGAGCGCTCGCCTTCATCGCCCTGCTGAGCGCGGCGCCCGCGAGCGCCGCCGAGGTGACGCACACCCTGCGCGACGGCGAGACGCTGCAACAGGTCGCGCGCTACTTTTACGGCTCGAGCTGGAAGGCCTCCTACATCACCGGCCGCAACGGACTGTCCGCTGAAGCAGACGCAAAGCCGGGCAAGAGCTACGTCGTACCCGGCAGCTGGGTCTACAAGATCCGCAAGGGTGACTCGCTCGCCTCCATCGCCAAGCGCGAGCTCGGTGACAAGGAGCGCTACCGCTTCATCATGACGGCGAACGGCATCACCGACATCAACGACCTCGAGGTCGGTCGCGAGCTGATCATGCCCTTCGTGCTCAAGCACACGGTCGCCGCCAGCGAGAGCCTGGCCGGGATCACCAAGCTCTACTTCCACGGCACCAAGCAGATGAAGCTGCTGCAGGAGTACAACGCGCTCGCCTCGACGTCGGTGACGCCCGGCACGAAGCTCCTCGTGCCCATCGTCGACAAGGACACGCTCGACCTCAAGAAGAAGTCGCCCATGCCCAAGGGCGCGGCCACGACGCCCGCCCCCGACGAGACCGTGGACCCCGAGAAGAGACCCGCCGACCCACCGCTCGCCGCCGTCCCTCCCCCCGAGGAGGCCAACGACAAGACGCCGGCGGCGCGCATCCGCCGCGCCATCAAGCAGTACCACGCGGGTGAGTTCGACGAGTCGTGCCGAGACCTCGAGCGCCTCTTGGGCGAGCCTCGCTTGAACCGTGACGAGCGCACGCGGGTCATCGAGTACTGCGGGTACTGCGCCGTCGCCTTCGATCAAAACGGCCCGGCCCTCGACTACTTCTCCAAGTGGATCGAGATGAAGCCCGACGCGCAGCTCGACCCGGTCTTCACGTCGCCGAAGATCCGCAAGGTGGTGGACGAGGCCCGCCGCGAGCTCGCCCGCAAGAAGGCGCCGGAACCCTCGCCAGCCGTGACCGACGCGACCGACTGACCCAGCGGCTCCAGCGCGGAGGGCGCCGGTTGGGCCCGCGGGTGGCGTCCCCAGCGTCAATCATGCTACGACCGCGACCCCATGAGTCTTTTGGTCGTAGGCACCGTGGCGTTCGACGCCATCGAAACCCCGTTCGGCAAGCGTGACAAGACCGTTGGCGGCTCGGCGAGCTTCCTCGGGCACTCCGCTTCTTACTTCACCAAGCCCCACCTCGTGAGCGTCATCGGCGACGACTTCCCCGAGGACGTGCTCGAGAAGTTCCAATCGCGTGGCATCGACACCGCCGGCATCGAGCGTCAGAGAGGCGGCAAGACCTTCTTCTGGAGCGGCCGCTACGACGAGAACCTGAACGTCGCGCACACCCTCGAGACGCAGCTCAACGTGCTCGCGAGCTTCGAGCCCAAGATCCCCTCGGCCTACAAGCCGCTCCCGTACGTCGTGCTCGGCAACTTCGATCCGCAATTGCAGCGCCACGTGGTCGAGCAGCTCGACGCGCCGAAGCTGGTCGCCGCCGACACCATGAACTACTGGATCCAGAACGCCAACGCCGAGCTCAGGAAGACGCTCAAGCACGTGCACATGCTCTCGGTGAACGAGGGCGAAGCGCGCATGCTCTCGGGCGAGTGGAACCTGCGCAAGGCCGCTGTCGCTATCGCGGCCATGGGTCCCAAGATCATCGTCGTGAAGCGCGGCGAGTATGGCGCCACGCTGTTCACCAGCGACGGCATTTTCGTCGCCCCCGCGTACATGCTCGAGACCGCCCTCGACCCGACCGGCGCTGGCGACTCGTTCGCCGGTGGCCTCTTAGGTCACGTCGCCCGCCTCGACTCGGTCGACCCGCGCGCCCTGCGCCAGGCCATCGTCATGGGGAGCTCGCTCGGCTCGTTCGCGGTCGAGGGCTTCGGGCTCGAGCGCTACGAGTCGCTCGAGGCGGCGGAGATCCGCAAGCGCTTCGAGCAGCTCCACGCCCTCACCAATTTCGAGACGGTCGGCATCCCCTGGTGAAGTTGCCGGTGCCCAAGCGCGGCATCACGCCGCGTGAGTTCTACCATTCCTATGTACCGGAGCTCTGGCTGGCGCTCGTCGGCCAGGTCTCCGGCGTGCCCGCGATCACGGTCGGCATCAACGTCGGCGGTGATGCTGACTACGAGGTGTCCGTCGGCGACGCCGGCCTCGCGGTGCGCGACGGCCGAGCCACGTCCCCGCTCATCAGCTTCGACACCGACCTTACGAGTTGGCGCATCGCCATCGCCATGCTGCCGCGCGTCTTCAAGACCGTGGAGCCGCGGCTCGGCGGAGTGAAGCTCGTCGAGCACCTGCGCCGCATCGACCTGGACGCCCTCCGCAAGAAGCCCGGTAAGCTCGTGCACGTCTACGAGGACGACGCGGGTGACGAGGCCGAGGTCACGCTGCGGGTCGGCGCCGGCAGCGGGCCCACGACCAAGATCCGCGTCACGGACACGGAGCTCTGGAAGCTCCTCCTAGCTGGCGGACGGCTCTCGCAGCTCCTCCACAGCCGCATCCAGGTCAGCGGCGACGTCGGCTATGCCCTGGGCCTCGCGCAGATCCTCGAAAAGTGAAGAGCTGACACCGGGGACGAGAGCAACGCCGCCGCCGGCCCCGAGTGCGCCGCCGAGCTCATGAAGACGTACTTCAAGGACGACGTGCCGCGCTATCGCTTCGAGAGCCACGGCAAGAGCCGCGAGCTCTACCGCGCCCTGCGTGACGCCATGCGTCCGAAGCCGGTGACCGTGCCCGCCCTGGAGGGCCCCGCGTTGGAAGGCGGGCTCGCTGCGAATTAGACGATGCGGAAGTAGTCCTTCAAGGTGCAGCGGCGGCGGCGCGAGAAGTGACGGGCGTTGGTGAGCCCCTCGCCGGTCGGGCTCGAGATGGTGAACGAGGTGTAGCCCTCGCCCCCGAGGCCCAGCCCCGCGTAGGTCGGCGCGTTCTTGGTGAAGATCGACGTGTTGATGACGCACGCCATCGCGTGCAGCGCGGCGATGTTACGCGAGTACATGCAGGCCGTGTGGCCGTTACCGTGCTCGCAGCGAACCGCCATGGCGATGGCGTCGTCGACGTTGCGCACGCGCACCAAGCCGGTCACCGGCGTCAGCAGCTCGAGCTGCACGAACGGGTGATTCTCCGGCACCTCGGCGTAAGCGATGAGCGTGTTCTGCGGCGCGTTGACGCCGATCTCCTTCAAGATGACCGCGGCGTCCTTGCCGACGAACTTCTTGTTGGGATGGCCATCGACGACGATGAGCTTCTCGAGGCGCGTGAGCTCGTCGCCCTTCACCTCGTAAGCGCCGTAACGCGCCATCGCGCGCTTGAGCTCGTCGGCGATCGAGGCGACCGCGATGATCTCCTTCTCCGCGGTGCAGACGATGTTGTTGTCGAGTGAGATGCCCTTGACGAGGCCTTCGGCGGCCTGTTCGAGGTCGGCGCTGTCGTCGACCACCGCCGGCGGATTACCGGGGCCGGCGGCGATGACCTTCTTGCCGCTGTTCATGGCCTCCTTGACGACGCCAGGGCCGCCAGTGACGACGAGCAAGCGGATGCCCGGGTGGCGCATGAGCTGCTGCGCGAGCTCGATGGTCGGCTCGGCGGTGCAGCAGATGAGGTTCTCCGGGCCGCCAGCGCTCACGATGGCTTCGTTCAAGAACTGAACGGTGTAGGCGCTGACCTTTTTAGCGGACGGATGCGCGTTGAAGATGACCGCGTTGCCGGCGGCGAGCATGCCGATGGCGTTGCAGATGACGGTCTCGGTCGGGTTCGTGGTGGGAGCGATGGCGCCGATGATGCCGAAGGGCGCGTACTCCTCGATCATCAAGCCGTCGTCACCGGTCTGGGCCCAGGGGTCCAAGATCTCGGGACCGGGCGTCTTGTCGATGACCAGGCGGTTCTTGATGAGCTTCTGGTCGTAGCGGCCGAGGCCGGTCTCCTCGACCGCCATACGCGAGATGTTCTCGACCTCACGGTGAGCCCGCTCGCGCATGGCCGCGATGACGGCGAAGCGGCCCTTCAAGCCCATGCCCTGGTACGACTGGAAGGCGCGCTGTGCCGAGCTGACGGCGCTGTCGAGGTCGCTGAACACGCCGCGGCCCAAGCCACCGCGCGCGCCGCTACCAGACGCCGCGCCCTGCATGCCACCGACACGCGCGGCGCCCTGCTCGCTCTGCGTGCGCTCGCCCCGCTTCAGCGGGTCACAGCCGAACGGCGGATTGACGCTCGCGGGCGTCTTGCGCAGCTGCGTCTCGCGGCCGCCTTCGTTCGCGAGGCGCTCGACGACTTTTTCGACCAGCTCCGAGAGCTTCTCTTCACTGATGTACGGCATCAGCCGTCATGACCTTTGTGGTAGGCGATGCCGCGCTTGTCACCCATCGGCTTGTCGGCGCCTTCGACGCTGATCATGTCGACGATGGCCATGACCACGGCGTCGACCGGGCGGTCCTTGGTGACCGCCGTTTGCCGGGCCGAGCTGCCGGAGCAGTAGAGCACCACGTCGCCGAGACCCGCGCCAACGGCGTCGGCGGCGACGATGTGCGAGCCCTTGGCGCGGCCGTCGGGATCGGCGCCTTGCAGCAAGAGGAGCTTCAAGCCCTCGAGCTCGGCCTCCTTACGGCTGGCGACGACGGTACCGATGACGCGCGCGATGAGCATGGCTGTTACTTCTTGCCGCCGGTGCCTTCGCTGCCCTTACGGCCGAGCGGCAGGACTTCGTCGATGTTGACGTGCGGACGCGGGATGACGTGCACGCTGACCATCTCGCCGACGCGCTCCGCGGCGCGGGCGCCGGCGTCGGTGGCCGCTTTGACGGCCGCGACGTCACCGCGCACGATGGCGGTCACGTAACCGCCGCCGATGCGCTCGTAACCCACGAGCTCGACGCGCGCCGCCTTCACCATGGCGTCGGCGGCCTCGACCATCGCCGTGAATCCCTTGGTTTCGATCATGCCCAACGCTTCTGCCATTGTCTCTACCTCATGTCCGCGTTAGCGGAGCGAATTATTCTTTCGGTTCTTTGCCGGTGATGGTCGCGATGGCGGCGCTCGCCGCCTTCGCCGCTTCGTCGATCTCTGCCTCGGTGCCGCCCATGTACAGACGGCCGAAGGCGCCGAAGCTGGTGCACTCGAGCAGCTGCACGTTGGCGGCCTTCTCGGCTTCGTTGGCCGCGAAGGCGATGTAGGCCGCGGGCACCGTCTCCATGATGAGGAGCGATTCGCCGGGGTTGATCATCGAGCCGAAGCGCAGCTTGTTGATGACCTGCGCGTGGTCGGGCTCGATGGAGCGGATGATCGTGTTGGTCACGATCTTCGGCTTCACGCGGTCGGTCTCCTTGACGCCGAGGTCATCGAGGATCGCCTGGCCAGCGAGCTGCACTTGGCCTTTGTCTTCGGCGTGCAGCATCACCATGCCGTAGGCGCGCTCGACGACGATGGTCGCCGGGTGGACCTGGGTGGTCTTCAAGGCACGGTCGAGCAGGCGGTGAATCGCCATGCCCGGCGCGACCTCGACGAACAAACAAGCCTCGTACGGCACCGGCCAGAAGCCTCGGCAGGTCGAGCAGATGTGACCCGTGAGCTGCGGCTGGAGCGCGTCGAGGAAGATATGGGTGCGGAGTGAGACGCTCATGCGTTGAGCAGCGCTATAGCCCACTCTGCGCCGCTGAAACAAGCGGTGCGTGACGCGAAGAGATCATGGCGTCACGCCCGCTGTAGCGGACTTTCAGCGCTCGGCTTCGCCTTGGCCGTCGGCGTTGTCGGACGGCAAGTAGTCAGTCGTCGAAGGGACGCGCTTCAATTCGGCGCGGGCGATCTTCCAGGCCTGCTGGATGAGCCAGGAGATCGACCGGTCCTGACGGGTCGATTCCTTCTGCAGCTCGCTGAGCATGTCGGAAGGGAAATAAAGATTCTGACGTCGCGTTTCGCCCTGGGCCATTGGAATCACTCCCCATGAGAACACGCTGAAGCGGAGCCCCGTCAGGACCCTGCCGTCAACGCTGGTGGTCGATGGTTACTCGCTGCGCTCACCGTCGGTGTGATCATTGACCGACGGGAAACGCATGATTTCGTTGCGCGCAATGCGCCAAGCCTGCTGAACGATCCACGAAAGCGAGCGGTCTTGCCGGTTCGCTTCGATCTGAATCTCTTTCAGCATGTCTTCTGGGAAATAAAGGCTCTGCTTGCGCTTATCGGTACGAGACATGAACCGTTGGCTCCGTCTGTCGCGGAAGGGAAACATCAAACTTCGCAGCTTCCCGGGTCTAACCCGAGGTCTACCGTGCGTCAAGCTGGGGTTTTGGAACACCAAGCCCGACGCCACGTTGACGCATGTCTCTCAGGTCACTGCCAGAAAGACATTGAGCGCGACGACGATTGCTGTGAGCCCAATCGCCGTCCACAAGCGAGCGCGAGGTACATCCAAGACCGCGACGTCAATCATGTGGGTGATGGTGGCACGCATGCCCACCTGCCAAAAATTTCATGCAAGTCTTTGTGTGTTTTTTGGGAGGGCCGGGGTCCCCTTGCTACGATCGCGGTGTGACGGAAGCTCGGTCACCAAAGGCTCCCCCGCCCATCAAGACGATGGTGCTCATCGGCGGGTTACTCGGCGTATTCGTGCCGTTCAGGCCGTCGTCCGCCCAGTCGCCGGCCGTCACTCCGCCAAAACAAACCCAACCCAAGGGCGAGCCGCAAAAGCCGCCGCGTGACGACGACGAGAGCCTGCGCACCTTGGCCCGCGCCGAAGGCCTGCTCGACTTGGGCCGCGCCGACGCGGCCGCCGACCTGCTCGCGACCCTCGCCCCCGAGGGCCCACATGCGAGCGCCGCCCGCACCTTGCAGGCGTGGGCGCTGCACCAAGCTGGCCGCAACGCCGAGCTCCTGGGCGTGCTGGGCGACGCGGACCAGAACGACGACGACAACATCGGCCGCATCGAGAAGCCCGAGCTCCTTTACCTGCGCGGCGCGGCGAGCCTCGCGACCGGCCGTGACGCCGCCGCTATCGCGGACTTGCGCCGCTTGTGGTGGGGTGAGTGCGACGGCATCTGGGGCCTCTATGCCTTGCGCGAGCTGGCGGCGGTCCCACCGGGCTCCGGGGGTCCCTACCGTGGCGCCGAGCGCGCGGTCATCGAGCGCCTCATGCCACAAGCGACCCACCGCATCACCCGCGCCCAGACCGACATCGACACGCTCATCGGCGGGCTCGTCGCCAAGGCGCCGCGCGGCAGCATGCTCGCCGCCGAGGCGCGTCACGCCCGTGGTGTGCGCCTCTTGCGCCGCGAATCCCACGACGAAGCAGCACGTATCCTGAGCGCCGCGTACGGCATGACACGCTACGCTCCGCTGAAGCGGCAGATCGCGCGCAGCCTGGGCGAGGCCGAGCGCCGCCGCGGCAACTACAACGCCGCCATGCGCCACTTCGACAGCGTGGCCGCCAACGCGGACGATCACCTGGCGCACGAGGCCTTAGCCCTCGCCGGCCAGACCGCGATCGAGTTCCGGCACTACCCCGAGGCCCGTAAGCGCTTCGAAGCGCAGCTCGTCGCCAACCCCACCGGCATCGCGCGCGAGCAGGCGCTCTGGGGGCTGGGCTGGGTGGCCTTCCGCACCGGTGATTACACCAAGGCCCGGCAGTTCTTCCGCACGCTGTTCACCGAGTCCGAGTACGGTCCCTTCGCGGCGCAGAGTCTCTACTGGGGGGCGCGCGCCGCCCAGGAGATCGGCGACACCACGACCGCCAACCACGAGCTCGCGTTCCTCGTCGCCGCCTTCCCGCTCGACTACTACGCGCACCGCGCCGCCCGTCTCACGCAACACCCGAACATCAGCGACGCGGTCTATCCGTCCGGCCCCATCGCCATCGACGAGAGCGTCGACTACATCGCTCAGCTCACGCAGGCCGGCATGAGCCGCCGCGCCCTGAAGGCCCTGCCCTCCATCGACGCCAAGCTCTCGAAGCTCGGCCCACACGAGCTGCGCATGCTCGAGAGCGCCTTGCGTGACTTGAACGCCGACAAGCTGCTCGCGCGCGTGCGCTGGCAGCGCCAATCACGCTTCCCAGAGAGCCCCGATGGCCGCGAGGTGCTGGGCCGCGTCTTCCCGAGCCGCATCATCGAGCTCGCCCGCCGCGTCACCGCCGAGACCAAGATGGACTTCCCGCTGGTCATCGCGCTCATCCGTCAGGAGAGCGCATTCAACCCCAAGGCCATCTCCGGCGTCGGCGCCGTGGGGCTCATGCAGCTCATGGTCCCCACCGCCCGCGAGCTCGTCCGCGAGGACAAGCGCAACAGTCTCGACACCACCGACCTCTACGACCCCGAGCTCAACATGCGCATTGGCCTGAAGTACCTGGGCCGCATGCTACGCGCCTTCGGTGGCCGCTCCGAGTACGCTTTGGCGGCCTACAACGCCGGCCCTGGCGCCGTCACCCGCTGGCGCCAGGCGCAGGGTGACTTGCCGGTCGACATCTTCGTCGAGGAGATCCCGTACGAAGAGACGCGCGCCTACGTCCGCCGCATCCTCGCCGGGACCCGCACCTTCACCTACGTGGAAGGTGGGGCGCTCGCGGCCAACAAGTAGCCGGGCCCCCCCCAAACCCTCGCGAGACTTACGGAGCGACGAACGGCTGCACGCCACAGGTCGGACCGCTGTTGGCGATGCAGTCGTACTTGCTGCCGGTGTCGATGAACTCACCGCCAACACCGGTGAACCGGGTCAGCTTGTTCTTGACGCTGCCGTTCGCGTCGTAGTCCATCGGCCCCGAGGCGCCATCGTAGTTGATGGCGGCGCCAGCGCGGATGTTCCGTACCGCGGTACGCAAGCCGTCGACGCCAGGAATGGCGCGTGCCCCACCCGCCGCGCTGGTGCTCGGGAGCGCCGCGCGGATCGCCGCGGCGGACACGTTGTCGGAGGTGCCGTTCGCGCCACCACCGATCACCGCGGCGAGCATGAGGGTCACCGCGTTGTCGTAGTAGGCGGCGTCGAGGAAGTGCGGCGCGAAGCCGTACTCGCGCTGAAAGTCCTGGGCGAAGACGCTACCGGCATCATTGTCCGCCGTGACCAGCATCGACAGGCCCTGCGTGGCGTTCACGCCGCTGCCCAGCTGCGCGAGCGTGTTGCTCTGGCGGAAGGTCGGGAAGAACAGAAGGCCCGGGAAGCTGGGGTTCTGGAACTGCACGTACGTCTCACGGAACGACGCCGCGTTGCCGGCGTAGCTCGCCATGATGATCCAGTCCGGGCTGTGCGTATCGGGCGTCGGCGGATCGGTGATGTTCGTGTTGGTGAGGTTGGTGAGGTCCGCCGCGTAGTTGACGCGCGTCGGCGCATCGGCGGCGTGGAAGACGCGCTCGTAGGCAAACTTGTTGTCCGCGAAGATCTCCGACTTGTAGTCCGCGAACATCACGGCGGCCGCGTCCTCGAGCGACGCCACCGCGGCGTGACCGTAGGCTTCGTCGCTGCCGTAGAACTCGAGCTTGATGAAGCCGTCGTTGTTGCGGTCGAGGCTCCCCTGGAGCTGCCTCAGGATATCGAAGGCGACGTAAGCCATCGGGTCCGTCGACAAGCTGGTGCGGAACAAGGTACCGCGCGGGTCGTTGCGGACCTGCTGCAGCTGACTGTCGCCTGGATTCACGTAGGCGGGATTCAGGAAGTCGCGGCTCTCGCAGCTCGAGCACTGCACCGCCACGTCGATCTGATTGGCGTAGATGAGACGGCCGACGGCCTCGGTGACCTGCGTGGTGTCGGCCATGAGCGCCTTGGCGTCACGCCCGTTCACGAGATCGAGCGCGCGGGTCTGCGCCTTGACGGGGTTGTTCTCCGAATCACTCGGTAGGAGCACGAAGTGCATCGACGAGCCTTCGCTGTCGAGCGCCTCGTTCACCTGCCGCACCGCGAGCTGCGCCGCCTGCACCCACGAGGTCTCGGAGTTGCTGCCGGTTTGGTCGATGAGGGCGCCAATGACGAGGCCCTCTTGAACGTCGTCGCCGCACGCGGCGGTCAGCGCCAGGGCGAGAATTGAAAGTGTTGAACGAATGCGCATGGGGAAACCTCGCTCAGAAGGTCTGAGCCAACGAGAAGAAGAACGTGCGGCCAACCGTCGGCAAGTCGAAGCCACCGTGGCTCGGCTCGCTATAACGTACGCCCAGCAAGTTGCGGGCGCTGGCGGTGATGCGGGTCTCGTAGCCTTCGCCGAAGGGCGTGAGGTCGAGTGACGTCAGCGTCAGATCGAAGGTCGCGTACGAGCGCAAGTTGTAGTTGGTGCGGTTGTTGAGCAGGTAGTTGCTCTGCGACGCGCCACGCGGGCCGACGATGCGCCCGGTGAGGTCCACCGCCATGTAAGCCTCGGGGAGGCGCACGGTCGCGCCGCCGAACAAGGTCGCGAGCGGGAACTCGGCCGGCGCCTTGAAGCCGAAGCCGCCGCCCGACTCACGCTCGTTCTCGTTCTTGGTGAGCTGCACGCTGCCATAGGCGTAACCGCCAAAGCGGCTCGAGCTGCCACGCAGACCGAGCTCGCCACCGACGAAGTCCTGGTCCGAGAGGTTGCGCGGCGTGAAGTTGTTCGAGAGCTGGACGAACTCGATCTTGTTGCGGATCTGCTGGTAGTAGAGCGCGCTGTCGATGGCGAGCGTCGTCGAGACCGCGATGGTGGTCGCGAGCTCCGCCGAGATGACCGACTGCGGGTTGAGCGCCGGCTGACCGACGAGCGCGCGGTTACCGATGACGTTGAACGACGAGCCGAAGCCGGGCTGCGCGAAGAGCTGCACCGCCGACGGCACCTGGAAGGCGCGGCCAAAGAACAGCTTGGTGGTGACGCGGTCGCTCCACTGATACGCGAGACCGGTGCGCCAGCTGAGCTGCTGGTCGAACAAGTTCGGGTCGTCATAGCGGATGTTACCGAGGACGTAGAGGTCGGGCAGCGCGTCGATGGGGTTACCACCGAGCTGCGCGTAGATGCCGAGGTTGGTGAGGTCACGCGACTGGGCGACACCACGCTCGTTCTCGAAGCCAGGGCTGATGGTACCGATACGCTGCTCGTAGCGCTGCGTGTAGAAGAGCACGTCGTGCGACTCGGAGGTGTAGTCGCCACCGACCTTGAGCTCGAGGTGCGCCGGTAAGCTGAACTCGCCCGCCGCGCCGACGTCGAAGGCGTTGTAGCTGAGACCGTTGCGCGTGTAGCTGAAGCGCGGGTCGCTGCTGACGAACAAGCGGTCGCCGTCGCCCGGGCCGCCGCTCGAGAAGCCGCCGGTGACCGACAAGGTCATCGACTCGCCGTAACCGTAGATGTACGAGGCGCTGCCCCAGTTGTTGGCGAGCTTCTGACGGCTCGCGTGGGTGAGCACCGAGTTGGGCTGGAACTCGGCGACCGCGTCGAGCGCCTGACGGCCGCCCTGCAGCTGCAGGATGCCGGCCTTGCCGAAGCGGCCTTCGAGCAGCGCGTAGAGCGACTGCGGCTTCGTCTTGTCGTTCTGGCTCTTCTGATCGAAGAACCCAGCGTAGTTCGCGCCCGTCGGATCTTGGTTCTCGAAGGTGCGGTGCAGCACCAAGCCGCTGCGGTCGATGGTGTTGTTGCTGTAGGCCGCCATCGCGGAGAACATCTCGTTGCCGAAGCCAGCCTCACCGTTGAAGCCGAGGCCCGCGTTGCCGTTGACGATCTGCGCGTTGCCGCCGAGCTGACCGGCGAGGCCGTTCACCGGCTTCTTGGTGATGATGTTGACCGTCGCGAGGAAGGCGTTGGCGCCGTAGAGCGCCGACAGCGGGCCCTTGGCGATCTCGATGCGCTCGACGACCGAGAAGGGAATGTACTCGGAGCCGAGGAACGCGGTGAGGTCGGGGCGGAAGTTGACCTGCACGCCGTTGATCATGATGCGCACGAGGCGCGTACCACCACGAAGACCGGCGCCGACGCCGCGCACGCCGAGCGACGGGATGACCATGTCGTCGATGACGTACAAGCCGGGCGTGTTGGCGAGGACTTGCGCGAGCGTCGTCCAGCCGTGGCGGCGGAGCTCGTCCGACTCCCAGGTGACGACGTTCGCCGGCGCCAGCGCGCGCGATTGCTCACGCCCCGTGGCGGTGATGACCGGCGCGTTCAGCAGCAGCTCGGTGTCGAGCGTGATCGCGCCTTCGATTTGTCCGGAGCTCTCGCTCTGCGCGGCCGCCGATTGCTCCTCCGCGGCTGCCGGCAACGCTATCGAGGTCACCAAAGCCGAAGCGGTCAAGGTTGTGAGGGGAATGACGAGACGAGAAAGGTACGAGGGTATCATCATCAACGCGCGGCTCCGGGGGTTGCCCCCTATAGCAGACTACCAAGATCGAGTGGTGAGAGTTTTGTTTACGAATATTTTTACGTGGTGATTCGTCGAAAGATTCTGGCGAGGCGTGATGTAGCAGAGGAGAATTCGTGCTTCGCTGGCCGAACACGTGCTAGCAGTGTGCAAGCGCCGCATCACTCGCGCAACATAATCTCCAGGAGCTGCCATTCATGAGTAGTCGTTTGTGGGATCGTATTAGTGCAGTCGCAGTGGCTGCCGCACTTACCGTTGGCGTGGTCGGTTGCGGTGACGATGAACCTGATTTCGATGAGATCCGGCAACCCCAGGGTCTCACGTCTTGCACGGTTGCCGCGCAAGGTTATTACTACATCGGCGCCATTTTGTCGTTCAGCGGTACCAACACCACCGGAACTCCGCGTGAACAGGCGATCAACCAGGCCATCCTCGACATCAACAAGGACAAGGTCGGCATCCACGGCCGCAAGGTCGGCTTGATCCGTTGCGACACCGCGAGCTTGGAAGCCAACGCCGCGGCAGCGGTCACCGAGCTCCTCGGTGTGACACCCGCTATCACGGGCATCATCGGCGGCTCGCGTAGCGCCGAGGTCCTCGCGGAAGCGCCGGTCGCCGCCCAGGGTGGCGTCTCGCTCATCGCAGGTAGCGCCACCTCCCCTGCCCTCACCACCCTCAACGACGACGGCTGGGTCAGCCGCGTTGCTCCCTCGGACGCCGCGCAAGGCGCGGTGCTCGCGGGCATCGTGAAGGCCGACGGCTTCGACCGCGCCTTCGTGATGAACCTCAGCGACGCCTACGGCACCGGCTTCAAGGACTCGTTCGCGGCGGCCTTCAGCGCCGGTGGCGGTAACTCGTCGAGCTCCGCTTTCGCGGCTGGCTTTAACCCGGGTAATAACGCCGCGGCGGTCATCGACGCCGCGAACACCTACAACGAAGCTGGCGCCGGCGCCGGTATCATCATCGGCTTCCCGCCGGAGGGCGCGACCCTCATGAACACCGCCGACACGAACGGCTACGCGCCGACGCGCTGGTACTACGGCGACGCTCTGCGCCAGCAGGCGTTCGTCGACGGCGTCGCCGACAAGAGCGTGTTCACCACCGCGAAGGGCACCGTGCCCGCGACGCCGACCAGCGCCGCGGCCGACAGCTTCGTGGATCGTTACACGGCCACCTACGGCGAGGCGCCCCAGACCTACGGCTCCAATCACTACGACGCGGCCATGTTGATCGCGCTAGCGATGCAGCTGTCGGCGAACCCGGAAGATCGCCAGCAGGTGAAGGTCGGTCTGACCAACACCCACTCGGGCACGCTCTTCTCGGGCGACAACTGGGCCGCCACCAAGAACGCCCGCAAGGCCGGCGCGATGGACTACGACGGCGCCTCGGGCGCGGTCGACTTCGATGAGAACGGCGACATCATCGCCAACATCGACACCTGGCGCGTCAACGCGTCGAACGCCATCGAGAAGACTGGCTGCTTCACGTCGACCTTCGCGTCCTGCCAGTAAGGTCTCGAGCGTCTAGCAACGTACGAAGCCCGGTGGCGACGCGAAGGCGAGCGCCACCGGGTTTTCGCGTTTTTGGGCCTGCCGGGTTGGCCGGTCCGTGGGGAATAGCCGAGCCGCGCGCAAACGTGGTTTAATCCGCCGCGCCATGTCGTCCATCCACGCAGAGCTCGTCCTGAAGGCCTTGGAGTCGCTCGACGCGCTCTCGGCCCCGCCGCCCGACGGCAAGCCCAACCTCATGGGCGTGCCCATGGCCGAGCTCGAGCGCTTCGCCGAGGCGGCTGGTGAGCCACGCTATCGCGGGCGTCAGATCTTCTCCGGCCTCTTCCACCGCCGCGTCCAATCGTTCGCCGATCTCACGGACATCAGCAAGAAGCTGCGCGGCGCTCTCGAGGAGACCTTCGACATCGGCCGCCCGGTGATCGACCAGGTGCAGGCGTCGACGGACGGCACCCGCAAGTACAAGCTCAAGGCGACCGACGGCTCGATCTTCGAAGCAGTCTACATCCCCGAGGTCGCGCGCGGCTCACGCACCAACACGCTCTGCGTCTCGAGTCAGACGGGCTGCGCCGTCGGCTGCAAGTTCTGCTTCACGGCGTCGCTCAAGCGGAACCGCAACCTGTCGGCCGCGGAGATCGTCGGCCAGGTCATGGCTGTCCGCGATGACGTTGCGCCGCTCGGCGAGGCGGCCGGGGTCACCAACATCGTCTTCATGGGCATGGGCGAGCCGCTGCTCAACTACGAGCACGTCACGCGCGCCATCAAGATCCTGCTCGACCCGATGGGCGCGGCCTTCCCATCGAAGCGCATCACGGTCAGCACCAGCGGCATCGTGCCCCGCATCTACGACCTGGGGCGCGACCTCCCCACGCAGCTCGCCATCTCGCTCAACGCCTCGACCAACGCCATCCGCCAGCAGGTGATGCCCATCACCAAGAAGTGGCCGCTCGAAGAGCTCATCGCCGCGCTGCGCGCCTACCCGCTGCAGCCGCGCCGCCGCATCACCATCGAGTACGTGCTGCTCGGCGGCGTGAACGACCGCATCGAGGACGCGCGCCGCCTGCCGCACCTGCTGCGTGGCATCCCGGTGAAGATCAACTTGCTGCCGCTCAACGCGCACGACCGCACCGAGCTTACGCCGCCCGAGTGGAACGACGTCCTCGCCTTCGAGCGCGAGCTCAAGAACCACGGCATGAACGCCCTGCTCCGCCGCCCCCGCGGCCGCGACATCTCGGCGGCCTGCGGCCAGCTCGGCGAGACCGTGCCGGCGAAGCAGACCCGCGATGGCGCGCCGGCGACGCCGCAATAACGGTCGGCGCTTGGTCTAGTCAATCGGCAGCTTGCGCGCGCGGAATGCGTCGAGCAGCTGTTGCTTGGCGTTGGTGGACACGACGGCGCCGTGCGCGGGGACGATGTTCGCGATGTCCAACGCGGCCAGCGGCTTCATCGAGGCCACGAAAGCGGACTTATCCTTCACGAGCATCTTGAAGAGGCGGCTGAGCGCGAAGCGCCGGTAGCTGCCGGACATGCCCAGGAAGAGCCGCGCCCCTAGGCCCTTCGCATCGACGAGGTTGAAGAAGAGGTCCACCACGCAGAGCGACCTCGACGGCGCGTGGTAGAGCAAGTGCTCGCGCACCTTCGGCATGCCACCGACCGCGATGACGCTCAGCTCCCCGCCGTACGGCCACGGATCCTCGCCGAGCACCGACCACTGGTGGCCGGGATGCTTGTCGCGCATGCCCGGCGGCCCCCAGAGCCGGGCGTTGGGGTGGGCTTTCGCGGCGACCGGGCCGCCGTCGGTGTGCCAGAAGCTCGGCGCCACGATGTCGGTGACCTCCCCCGCGCGCCCGAGCTGCTCCCCGCTCATCATCGAGCCGGGTGAGAACATGACGCGGCCGCCGCTGACGTCGATGATGGTGGTCCGCACGGGCAACGTCATCACCGGCATCTTCACTTGGTCTTCGACGAAGGTCAGGCCCTGGATGCTCATGGACGGACCGCTACCACGGGTCGCTGACAAAGGCCGAGGCCTCACGTAGACATGCGGCACAATGTCCTTGGCTGACCAGGTGCGCGACGCGGCGCTCGAGCTTGGCTTCGTGCGGGTGGGCTTCTCGCCCGTCGAGCCGTTCGTGCGCGGCGCAGACGCTTTAGCGGACTGGATCAAGCACGGCCGCCACGGCGAGATGGCTTACATGGCGCAGCACCCAAGCCGCGCCGAGCCCAAGAGCCTGCTCGAGCAGGCGAAGACGCTGATCGTCGTCGCCCTGCCTTATACCCGCGAGTTGCCGGAGGCCCCCGCGATGCACGGCCGGGTCGCCCGCTATGCGCTCGGCGGCGACTATCACGCGGTCATGCGCGACAAGCTACGCGCGCTCGCGGACAAGCTGGTCGAGCTCGTCGGGGGCCCCGTCCTGGCGCGCCCGTGCGTCGATAGCTCCGCCATCCTCGAGCGTGAAGCCGCGGAGCGCGCCGGCGTCGGCTTCATCGCCAAGTCGACCATGGCCATCGCGCCAGGCATCGGCAGCTACTTTTCCCTGGGCGAGCTGCTCGTCGACCTCACGCTCACACCCGATACGCCCGAGCGGTCACGCTGCGGCAGCTGCACCAAGTGCATCCAGGCCTGTCCCACCGGCGCCATCGTCGACGCGCAGGTGCTCGACGCGCGGCGCTGCATCTCGTACCTCACCATCGAGCTGCGCGGCGCCGTTCCCCGCGAGCTGCGGCCGCTCATCGGCACCTGGGTCTACGGCTGCGACATCTGCCAGGAGGTCTGCCCGTTCAACGCCTCCAAGCAAGAGCGTGCCGTCGCCCCGGAGATGCAGCCGCGCTTCACGAGCCTCGACCTCGCCGGCATGCTCGAGGTCGGATCCAAGGCGCACCGCCGCTTCGTGAACGGCACCGCCATGCGCCGCGTCAGCCGCAATCAGCTGCACCGCAACGCCTGCATCGCGCTCGGCAACTGCAACGACGTCCGCGCCATCCCGCCGCTCGTCAAGGCGTTGGCCACGCACATCTCTCCTCTCGTACGCGGCCACGCCGCATGGGCGCTCGGCCGCTATGCCGCTCGCGAGCGCGCGGCGAAGTCCGCTTTGGAAGACGCGTTGCGCGGTGAGAGCGACGCGGACGTGCGCGCCGAAATCGAGCTGGCCCTGACGTTTTGACAGGCTCGTTCCACGCGCAATCTCACGACGGCGTGCGCGGCCCGGCCGATATCCCGCACCATGCGACTCATCGAAACCATCTCCGCGGCCCTGAGTGACTCGTCCATCTCCGACAGCGAAGGCGAGGAGATCATCCGCGCCTACAACGCGCAGGCGGCGGCCGAAGGGCCCACGGCCGGCCTCGCGGCGCTCTCGACCATCGACCGCATGATCAACGAGCAGAGCCACATGACGAGCCAGCGCCGCACGGCCGCCGCGCTGAACGTGCACCCGGCCGCGGCCCTCCGCATCAGCACCTGCGCGAGGCGCGCTTTGCCGCGCTGCGAGTAACGCTCAGAGCAGCGGCGAGAACAAGCGCGCCGCTGCCTCCGGGAGGCGCTGGCGCAGCAACGAGACCTCGCGCTCCGGAGAGACCTCCTTGGCGTGCAGCAGCTCGCCCGCGACGAAGCTCGTGAGCCGCTTGGTGAAGCCGTCATCGCGGATCATCATCGAGGCTTCGAAGTTCAGCCGGAAGCTGCGGTAGTCGAAGTTGCAGCTGCCGACGATGGCCACGTCGTCGGCGAGCAGCGCCTTGGTGTGCAGCATGCGCGGGCCATACTCGTAGATGCGCACGCCCGCGGCGAGCAGCTCATCGTAATACGAGCGCGCGGCCCAGGTGACGAACAGCGAGTCGCTGCGCTTGGGCACGAGCACGCGCACGTCGAGCCCTCCCAACGCCGCCGACGTCAGCGACATGAGCGCCGCCTCGCCGGGCACGAAGTAAGGCGTCACCAGCCACACGCGCTTGCGTGCTTCGTAGATCGCGCCGACGTGCAGGCGGTGAATCGACTCCCACGAGGAGTCGGGCCCCGACACCAAGAGCTGCGCCGCCACCGGGCCGGTCGGAGCCTGATCGACGCCCCACAGCTCGACCTTGTCGAAGACCTCGATGCCCGAGCCGGAGCCGTAGACCCAATCCTCGACGAAGGTGAGCTGCATCGAGCGCACCACCGCGCCTTCGATGCGCAGGTGAAGGTCGCGATAAGCATCCGGCTTGATGCGCTCGTTCTCGTCATCGGTGACGTTCACGCCGCCCGTGAAGCCGAGGATGCCGTCGATGATCACCAACTTGCGGTGCGAGCGCATGTTGACCCACGGGCGGCGGAATCCGCGGAAGCGGATGGGATGAAACCAGGCGACCTGCCCTCCCGCCTCGAGCAGCGGCTTCAAGAAGCGGTGATGGAGGCGCGAGGAGCCCACGCCGTCGAGGAGGAGCTTCACGCTCACGCCCGCCTTGGCGCGCTCCACCAGCGCATCGCGCAAGCGGCGGCCGGTCTCATCGGGCTCGTAGATGTAGTACTCGAGGTGCACGTGATGCTTGGCGCCGGCCACGGCCTCCACCAGCGCGTCGAAGGTCGCGGCACCGTCGATGAGCAGGTCGATGCGCGCCGCGCTGCTCGGCGGCAGGCCGGTCGTCGCCTGTCCCAGCTTTGCGAGCTCGACGCAGTCGGCGTCGGGCGGACACACATCGCTGTAGGCCTCCAAGCCGCGCCGCGAGCGGCCACGGCGCAGGCGCTGCCGGTGCACGCGTTGCGGGCCGAACACGAAGTAGATGCCGAAGCCGACGTACGGCACCAGGCCCAACACCATGATCCAGGCGAGCGTCGCCGACGGGTCGCGCTTCTGCAGCACGACCCAGATGCACAGCACCACGATGTACGCGGTCCAGGCTCCGGTCAGGTAACCGGAGAGATGCGGGATGGCCGTGAAGCGCTGCCAGAGGTCGAGCAACGTATCGATCATGGATGCCCAACCGTAGGAGGAAGCGTCCCGCTACGCCAGCTCGATGATGACCGGCGCGTGATCACTCGGCGGCGTGGTGTGCGCCTTGGGATAGCGCTCGTCGCGGTCGATCGAAGCCGCGCGCACGCGCTCCGCGATGGCGTTCGTGCCCAACACCAGATCGATGCGCAGGCCGTTGTTCCGCTGGAAGCCGAGGTTGCGGTAGTCCCACCACGAGAACAAGCCGCCCTCTTCCCGCGCCTTGCGGAAGACATCGACGAGCCCGAACGCCATCAGCGACTGCAAGGCGGCGCGCGCCTCCGGGTGATAGAGGACGGTGTGCTCCCACTCGAACGGCCGCGCCACGTCACGCGCGTCGGGCGCGATGTTGTAGTCACCGCACAGCAAGATGGGCTCGGCCGGCGCGTGGTTCGCCGCGAGGTACGCCTCGAAGCGCTTCAGCCACTCCATCTTGTAGCGCCACTTGTCGGAGTCGACGGAGCTGCCGTTCGGCACGTAGACGCTGGCGATGCGCACCCCGTTCACCAGGCCGCTCACGTACCGCGATTGCGTATCGGCGTTGCCGTCCCCGAAGCCGATGCGCACGTCCTCGATGGGTGTCTTCGATAGCAGAGCGACGCCGTTGTAGGCCTTCTGGCCGTGCAGCGCCGCGTGGTAGCCGAGCTCGAGCAGCCGCGCCGTCGGGAAGGCGCCGTCGGGAACCTTCGTTTCCTGCAGGCACACGACGTCCGGCTGATGCCGCGCCAACGCCAGGAAGAAGCGCTCCTCGCGCGCCTTCACCGAGTTGACGTTCCAGCAGAGGAGCTTCACTTCGCGAGCGTTCGCGCGAGCTCTTCGTAGAGGTGAATGGTCGACTTCGTGACCTTCTCCCAGTCGCTGATCGACTGCGACTCGTCGATGCCGTGGATGTACGAGTACGGGTCCTCGATGCCGAGCATGATGGCCGGCACCCCGCCCAGCGCCTCGCAGAACGGACCGACGAACGGGATCGAGCCACCCGCGCCGAGGATGGTCGGCGCGCGGCCAAAGCCTTGCTCGAGCGAGCGCGAGGCGGCCTTGAAGGCCGGGTGCTCCGTCGAGCAGTGCCAGGCGGGCGAGGCCTGATGGCGGGTGACGGTGACCTGCGCGCCGAACGGTGGGTCCTTCTCGAGCGCCGTGACCAGCGCGTCTTGCGCCGCCTGCGGATCTTGATCGGGCACGAGGCGAATACCGACGCGGGCCCAAGCGCTCTCGACGAGGATGTTGCGCGCGTCCGCTCGCGAGGACGCCTGCATGGCGTTGATGGCGATGGTCGGCTTGCGCCAGATCGCCTCGTACGGGTTGCCCTCGGTGGTGAGCGGCACGCCGTCGAGGATGCCGGCCATCTTGCGGAAGCCCGCCTTGTCGATGGGCAGCGTCTCGAGCGAGGCGCGCTCGGCGGCGTTCATCGGCATGACCTTCTCGTAGAAGCCCGGGAGGTTCACGCTGCCATCGTCGTTGGTGAGACGCGCCAGCATCTTCGCGAGCGCCATCGCGGCGTCGGGGAGCGGACCGCCCCACATGCCGGAGTGCAGCGGGCCCTTGAGGACCTTCACCTCGACGTCGACCGCCGCCATGCCGCGCAGCGAGTTGGTGAGCGACGGGATGCCGGTGTCGATGTTGGCCGTGTCGGTGATGATGATGGCGTCGGCCTTCAGCTTATCGAGGTGCTTATGCAAGAACTTCATCAGGTGCGCGGAGCCGATCTCCTCCTCGCCCTCGATGAGGAACTTCAAGTTCACGGGGAGCTTGCCGCCGCCCCCCTTGCGCCAGCTGTCGACGGCCGAGGCGTGGATGGAGATGCCGACCTTGTCGTCGGAGGTACCGCGGCCATAGAGGCGGCCATTGCGCTCGGTGGGCGTGAACGGCGGCGAGGTCCACTGCGACGCATCGCCCGCGGGCTGCACGTCGTGGTGCGCGTAGAGAAGTAGAGTCGGCGCCTTAGGGTCCGCCTTGACCTCCGCGAAAACGTACGGGTGCGCGTCGTCGAGGGGGAGGATCTCGACGTTGTCGAAGCCACGCTTCTTCAGGAGATCCGCGGTCGCTTGAGCGGACACCTTCATGAAGCTGTGATCGAAGCCAGGGAACGAGATGCTGGGGATGGCGACGAGCGCCTTCAGATCCTCCAAGTACTCGCGGCTGTTGGCATCAAAATGTGCGGCGGCTTTCGAGGCATTCGACATGCGGGGTGCCTAGCAAGGCCACCCGTGCGGCGCAATATGGCGCCTGCGTGACAGATCGAGCCGGGCGGCCCAGGAGCAATTCGCAGGCCACTAACTGTGGCCAAGAGGCTACAGTCGTGCTAATCCCTCAAGTAATCGCATGGAAGCAGACCCGAAGGCAGGCACGAGCGGCCCCCTCCCTCGCCCCCGCCAGACGACCATCGTCGCTGATCGCACGCAGATTCAGCTGCAGCGGTGCAAGCTCGTCCAGATGACGGGCAGCGCCAAAGGCCGTGAGTTCGAGCTCTCGCGCCGCCGCGTGGTCGTTGGCACCAGTGAAACCAGCGACTTGCGGATCACGGACAACACCGTTTCGAAAGAGCACTTCGCGATCATCCGCGACGAGCAAAGCTACCTGCTGCAAGACCTGGGCAGCACCAACGGCACCTTCCTCGACAACGCGCGCATCAAAGAGGTCTATTTGCGCCCCGGCGTGCTCATCAAAGCCGGCGAGATCTTCTTCCGCTTCGAGCCGGTCTACGAGCGCATCGAGCTCGTCCCTTCCGACCGCGCCGACTTCTCGGGCTTGCTGGGCGTGTCCTTCCGCATGCGCGAGATCTTCACCGTGCTCGAGAAGGTCGCCGCCACCGAAGCGACCATCCTCCTGCAAGGCGAGACCGGCACCGGCAAGGGCGCCGTCGCCCGCGCCATCCACTCCGCGTCGTCCCGCAAGGACAACAAGCTCATCGTCTTCGATTGCGGAGCCATCGCGCCGACCCTCATCGAGAGCGAGCTCTTCGGCCACGAGCGTGGCGCCTTCACCGGCGCCGTGCAGCAACGCAAGGGTGCCCTCGAAGAAGCCCAGGGCGGCACCCTCTTCATCGACGAGCTCGCGGAGCTGCCGCTCGAGCTGCAGCCCAAGCTCTTGCGCGCCCTCGAGGAGCGCACCTTCACGCGCGTCGGCAGCAACAAGGCGATGAAGGTCGACTCGCGCATCATCGCCGCCTCGCAGCGCGACCTCTGGACCGAGGTGTCCGCCGGCCGCTTCCGCGAAGATCTCTACTTCCGCCTCGCCGTCGTCACCATTCCTTTGCCGCCGCTGCGCGACCGCACCGAAGACATCCCGATGCTCGTCGACGGCTTCATGAAGGACATCCCGCACTCGAAGGTGAAGAGCTTCGACGAGCTGCCGTCCGACATGCAGCGCAAGCTCCTCTCGCACGACTGGCCGGGCAACATCCGCGAGCTGCGCAACACGGTCGAGCGCATGGCCCTCATGGACGGCGCCGATCCCTTCATGCGCCGGCCGCAGCGCCTCGAAGGAACGCTCGGTGGCGACGCGCGTGGCACCCCACCTGCTGGATCGCCGGCGGTGCCCACGGGAAACCTCGTCGCCGACTACGATTTGCCCTTCAAGGACGCGAAAGATGGGCTGGTTTCGGCCTTCGAGCGCGAGTACCTGACCCGCCTCTTGTCGCGCACCAGCAACAACATCGCGCGCGCCGCCCGCGAAGCATCTATTGACCGCAAGTACCTCTACACCCTACTCGCCAAGCACGGTCTCTCTGGTAACGACGACTCATGAGCAAAGCTGCAGGGCTGCCCAGGTACATCGCCATCGAGGGCCCCATTGGCGTCGGTAAAACGACGCTGACGCAGAAGCTCGCCGAGCACATCGGCGCGAAGGTCGTCCTCGAGGAGTTCTCGGACAACCCGTTCCTGCGCGAGTTCTACCAAGACAAGGACCGCGTCGCGTTCCAGACCCAGGTCTACTTCCTGGTGGCGCGCTTCAAGCAGCAAGAAGAGCTACGCCAGCACGACCTCTTCGCGCGCTCCATCGTCAGCGACTATCTCTTCGCCAAGGACCGCATCTTCGCCTACCTGAACCTGGCCGAAGCCGAGCTCCAGCTCTACGAGCGCATCTACGACCTCTTGCGCCCGCGCCTCGTCAAGCCCGACCTCGTGGTCTACCTGCAAGCGCGCCCCGAGGTGCTCATGAAGCGCCTCCGCAAACGCGGACGCGACATGGAAGCCACCGTCGAGGTGCAGTACCTCGACTCCCTGCAACGCGCCTACAACCAGTTCTTCTTCCACTACGACGAGTCACCGCTCCTCATCGTCGAGACCAGCGACGTCGACATGCGCGTCGACGAAGACTTCGACCTCCTCGTCGACGCCATGAAGCGCGCGACCCACGGCACCAACCACTTCGTGCCGCGCTCACGCGCGAGCTGAAGGGTTTCCGGCTGGGGTCATCCCCATCATGCCTTGAAAGTGCCGGCGAGGACGTCGCCGTTCCACACCTTGATGGTCGTGCCCTTGGCAACGTGCGGCAGTTGCACCTTGTCGTCGCGCTCGGTCATCGCCGCGCCACCCGCGCCGATCGTCGGCCGGCCCGAGGCGTTCTGTAGAGTCGGCGACTTGCGATCCAAAACCACCACGAGCTCCTTACCTTGCTGCTCGACCTTGGCGCTCAGCGTCTGGCTGATGCTCGTCGCGGTCCACTTGACCTGCAACTGCGCGCTCTTCGCATCGTAGCTGACCTCGGCGAGACGGATGTTCGGGTTCTTACCGGTGTAGGGCTTGATAGGGCCCAGGTCCGGCATGATGGTTCCAGCGCGATCGACGTTGTTCTCAATAGCCACGGCGAATCCCTTTTGGGCAAAAGCCCATCGAAACGTTAACGACGTTGCCGGGTGATATCGGGCGCCGGGCTCTAGAGTTGCGTCGACGTCGTGGCTAGACGCTAATCGCGCCCTTGCGGAACTCCGAGGTGCCAATCTCGACGTTCACCACCGCCGGCAGCGGTGATGCAAACGCACGCTGCAAGGCGGCGTCGATGTCCGCCGCCTTGGTGACGTGCTCGCCGTGGCAGCCCAGGCCCTGGGCGACGATGTCGTAGCGCGTCTTCGCAAGGCCGGTCGCGACCGCGCGCTCCTCACCGTACATGTCGATCTGGCCGCGGCGGATCTGCGTCCAGGCGCCGTCGTTGCCGATGATGCAGGTGACCTTGATGTTCTGGCGCGCCATGGCCTCGAGCTCGAAGCCGTTCAGGCCGAACGAGCCGTCGCCGGAGACCAGCACCACGTTGTGATCGGGCTTCGCGAGCTTGGCCGCCATCGCGTACCCGGGGCCTACGCCCAAGGTGCCGAGCGGGCCGGGATCCATCCACGAGCCCACGCCCTGCACCTCGAGGATGTACGCGGCGGTCGCGACGAAGTCGCCGCCGTCACCGACGACGATGCTCTTCGGGCCGAGATGCTTGTTGAGCCGCGAGCACAAATAAAGCGGATTGATGGGATCGCCGCTGTTCTCGAGCTCGCTCTTGTCCTTGCCGACGCGCTTCGCCTCGGCGTCACGCATCGTCGAGAGCCAGGCCGCGCGGTCGGGCGACTTACCAGCGAGACGCTGCGCCAGACCTTCGAGCACCAGGCCCGTGTCACCCACGATGCCGATGTCGACGCGCCGGTTACGGCCAATCTCGCCGCCGTCGAGATCCACCTGGATGAGCTTCGTGTCCTTGCCGATGGCCTCGCCGTAGCCCAGCCGGAAGTCGAGCGGCGTGCCGAAGATGACCACGACGTCCGCCAAAGCGAGCGCGTCCTTGCGTGAGCGGGTGAAGCGGCACGGGTCGCCGACCGGCAAGGCGCCGCGGGCCATGCCGTTGACGAAGGTCGGCATCGGCGATGCTTTCAGAAGAGCCGCCAACGCCTCGTGCTTGTGCGACCAGCGCCACTGCGAGCCGACGATGAGCATCGGCCGCTCGGCGCCGCGGATCGCCTCGGCCGCGCGGTCGAGCATCGCCGGATCGCCGCCGGTCTTGGCCTCGGTGCGATATCCGTCATAGCGGATGACGTCGTTCTCGTCGGCGCCCATGATGAGGATGTCGAGCGGCATTTCGAGGAAGACCGGGCCGGGCACGCCGGTGGTGGCGATGCGGAAGGCGGTCTGGATGTACTCGCCCAGGCGGCGGGTCTCCGGGACCGACACCGACCACTTGGTGATCGGCCGCATGAGCTCGACGTGGTTCATGTCCTGCAGCGAGCCGCGGTCCTGGCCGCCGAACTGCGAGAGCATGCGGGCGCCTTGGCCGCCGATGAGGATCATCGGCACCTGCGCGCGCTGGGCGTTCGCGACAGCGGTCACGGCGTCGGTCACGCCGGGCCCCGCGGTCACCGCCGCGACACCAGGCCTCCCCGTGGCGCGCGCCCAACCATCGGCGGCGTGCGCGGCGCTCTGCTCGTGACGGGTATCGACGACACGGATGCCGTGTGACAGGCAGCCGTCGTAGATCATCTGGATGTGGCCGCCGCACAGCGTGAACAGGTGCGAGACTTTCTCGGCCGCGAGTGCTTGGGCAACGATGTGCCCACCTTGCAAGAACGCCATAGCGGATTCCCCCTGAGTCGTGCGCCGGTCAAGCCGCTTGTGGAATAGCCGGCTTCTGCTTGAGCTGCCGTACGAAGCCCACGATGGTCCAGATGTTCCAGGCGCTCATCAGGAAGAAGAGCACCACGACGACGAGCAACGTGCCTTGGCCCTCACCCGGCCGCACCCCCACCTGGATGATGCGCATGTTGGGGCGCTCCTCGGTGAAGAACTTCGCCTGATAGCTCGCCATGAGCTCGTCGTAGGCGCGCTCGCGCTTGGGGTCGACGGCGCGGCCGGTGACCGTGAGCTGCGTGACCAGGCCGTACTTGGTGGCGTCGGGCTCGGTCTCGATGAACACGCCGCGCGAGCCCAAGAGGCGGAAGTACCAGAACTCCGACTTGGTGAAGTTCAGGCCACGGATGATCTTCTGCTGCATGCCGCGGTGCTCGGTGATGCCGGTGATCTTCACGTAGGCGTTGTGCGGGATCTTCGACGGGTCCATCTCGGCGACATCGCCCAGCACCATCGGCTCTTCCGGGCCAGCGACCATGTAGACGACGAGGTCGCGGTAGCCCCAGAGGAACCAGCCGCACACGCCGAAGAACAGCATGGCGAAGAAGATCTGGCGCACGCCACGCGAGCGCATGGCGCGGTAGCGCTCCATCTGCTCCTCGAGGCTCTCGGGGAGCGCGTCGATGTCGATGTGCTTGGCTGGCTTCGCGTGACTGTCGAAGTAGTCGAAGTCCTTCATGGAAGAAGGCTTCATCGGGGGCTTTCCGTCAGCGGACATGAGGCCGCCGAGCCTGCCTCAAGCGGACGCGGCTCGCAACGCTTGTGACTTATGGCCTACCGCTGCGTGAAAAACAAAACGGCCCGCGAAGCTCTCTCGAGTCTCGCGGGCCGCGTCGTTTCACGATGAGAAGATCTTAATGGTTGAAGATCTTCTTGAGCTCGTTCTCGACCTCTTCCTCGTCGCAGTTCTTGGCGACCGCGAGCTCCTTGATGAGCAGGCCGCGGGCGTTGTCCAAGAGCTTGAGCTCGCAGAACGACAGATCCTTGTCGGTCTTGAGCAGATAGAGATCGCGAAGGACCTCGGCCACTTCGAAGACCGAGCCGGTCTTGATCTTCTCCATGTACTCACGGTAGCGGCGATTCCAGGTCGTGGTGTCGACGCTCAGATCCTTCTCGCGAAGGATCTTGAACACCTTCTCGACCTTGTCCTTGCCAATGACCTCGCGCAGGCCGACCTGGCGAACGTTATTGGTCGGGATCATGATCTTCATCCCGTTGTCGAGGATGCGCAGGATGTAGAACTGCTGGTTCATCCCGGAGATCTCGCGGTTTTCGATGGCCGTGACTTCACCCACACCGTGAGCCGGGTAAACAGCCTTGTCGCCGACTTTGAAGGTCTGTGCTGTCTGCTGCATGCGAGATCTCTCCTTGTAGAACCCACCCGGACTGATCCGGACGGGTGGCGGCCTGCACGAACGTAGACATGCGCAGATGCGGGTCTGCGTCGGTTACGCGACGCGACTCGTTCTCTGCACGCTGGCTATGCCGTGGAAGGCTTGACCAGATAGCGACCACTTTTTGCCCGTGACGTACTGGCTAAAGGTGGACGCAAAAAACTCGAGCGTCGTTGAGGGACAGAACCCCCAGGAAAGCGCGCGAAATTTAGCACGGATTAGTGGCCATCGTCAACGCTTATAATGACCCACAAGTGAACACTGATGAACCGCCGAGAAAGCCAACAATCCCGTGGCAATGGCGTATTTAACGCATCAGGTCGTTGATAAATTCCACGCGTTTTAGGGCTCGCGAAGACCCCCGCGTACCTATTATCCAGGCGCATGCTTCTACGCCGCACCCTGCCCTTCTTGTTCGCGCTGGCGGTCGTTGGGCTCGCCAGCCAAGCACGCGCCCAGAGCCTCTTCGACCAGGGGCGTCTGCGCTTTGGTCTACAGCTCGGCGCGGTCAGCTCGTTCGACCACACCTACTTCCTGCTCGGCGCGAGCGCCGGCTTCTTCGTGCTCCCAGGCCTCGAGCTCGGCGTCAGCGCCGACACCTGGCTCGGCAACTCACCGAACGTCACCCGCCTCGCCCCCGAGCTGCGCTACGTGCTCGACGTCATCGACGTGGTGAAGCCGTACATCGGCACGTTCTACCGCCACTGGTTCATCAGCGACGGCTTCCGCGATCAAGACACGCTCGGCGGCCGCGCCGGTCTCATCTTCGTGCAAGGCCCGCACGCCTACGTGAACGCCGGCGCGGCGTACGAGCGCATCGTCTCGGAGTGCACCAGCAACTGCTCGTACTGGTATCCGGAGATCGGGATCGCGCTGGTGTTCTAAGGCGTCGTCTTACCGGCGAGCCACGCATCGCGGCGCGCCACCACCGCCGCGTCGGCGTCAGGGATGACCTCGAGCTCCCAGCTGGTGTTGGGCTTGGCGCCCAGCTTCACCGGCAAACGAATGAGCGCATCACGGCGCGCGATGAGCAGCTCCACGTCGTCGCCCGCGTGGTAGCGCTTCAAGCGGTTCTCGAGGTCGCCGGCGCGCACGCGGAACTGATCGATGCCGAGCAGCTCGTCGTCGGCGTTCAGGCCTGCCTGGTGCGCCGGTCCATCGCGTAGCACCGACTTCACCACGTTGCGGCCGTTGTCGACTTTGAAGTCGGCGCCGAGCCAGCCCAGGTCGGTGCCCATCCACGGATCGCCGGCGGCCGCGCCCTCACCCTTCTTGGGCGGAGTCGGTGCCTTGAAGCGCAGGCCCACCCAGGCGATCGCCGACTCGTAGTCGAGCTCTTGGGTCGAGCTGACCGCTTTGGCGAGCCATGTCGACATGTCCGTTCCAGCGGTCTCGCTGATGAGCGCGCGGAACTGCTCCTCGGTGTAACCGCAGGTGCCGGCGTACTTGGCGTAGGCGGCGCGCATGACGTCGTCCATGCTCTTTGCGCCGTTGGTGGCCTTGCGGATCTCGAGGTCGAGCAGCCACGCGACCACCGCGCCCTTGGTGTAGTAGCTGACCCCCGAGTTGTTCGAGTTCTCGTCGGGCCGGTAGAACTTGATCCAGGCGTCGAACGAGCTGGCGTCGAGCGCCTGCGCCTTGCGGCCGGGGCCGTTCTGCAAGCGCTCGATGTTCTTGCTCATGAACTTCAAGTACTCGTCGCGCGTCGTGAGGCCGGCGCGGTGCACGAACATGTCGTCGTAGTAGGAGGTCACGCCTTCGACGACCCACAAGCTCGGCGTGTGATTCTCGCGCTCGTAGTCGAACGGCCCCAGCGCGATGGGCCGCAGGCGCTTGACGTTCCAGGTGTGGAAGAACTCGTGCGCTACGACGGACAGCCAGCCGGTGTAGTCCTCACGGTCACGGCTCGCCCAGCGGTTACCCATGAGCACCGTCGAGCTGCCGTGCTCGAGACCGCCGCCGTTCTCGTGATTGAGGATGTTGATGAAGGTGAAGTTGTCGTACGGGATGACCTTCCAGAAGGCTTGCTCGCTGGCGACGATCTTCTGCACGTCGGCCACGAAGCGGTCGTCGTCCCACACGTTGGCGCCGCCCTGCGTGACGACCGTGTGCTTCTTGCCGCCCTGCTCGAACTCCCGAACCACGAGGTTCGCGCCGCTGATGATCGGCGAGTCCACGAGCACGTCGAAGCTCGGCGCCCGGAAACGCAGCGAGCTGCCGTCGGGATGCCGTGGCATGCCCGTGACCGTGGCCTTCCAGCCCTTGTGCGGCACCACGCGCACGTCGTGCGGCCGCGACTCGCCATCCGCGATGGTCATGAAGGTCGCGGCGCCGTTCAACAACGCGTAGTCGCGCTCGATCCAGTTGTTGCGGACGGTGAGCTCGTGGCCATAGACGCGATAGCGGACAAGCACGACCTTGGCGCCGTTGGTGGTCACCTGCCAGCGGTTCTTCGCGGTCTTCGTCATCGGCAGGGTCGCGCCGTCGGAGGTCGCGGCGGCGGCGCCTTCGATGTTACGCGCGTACTCACGCAGCATGTACGAGCCCGGTGTCCAGACCGGGAGCATCAGCTCGAGGGTAGCCTTACCGCCGGTCGGAAAGTGCGCGGCGACGTCCACGTAGTGGGTCTCGGGGGCGTTGAACTGGACGATGTACTCGATGGGATCACGCTTGGCGGCGTCGGGGTTGGGCGTCAGCGGGTCGTAGCACTTGGCCGCGTCGGTGGCGGGCGCGGCGACGCTGCTGGTCACGGTGGTGTTGGCCATTGGGGTCTCCTCGGGGTGCGTTGCGCCCGGTGCGCAGGCAGAGGCGCAAAGAGCTGCGATCATGGCGAGACGGCGCATGCGCAAGCTCTATAGCAACACCTTGCCGTCGCGGTAAGCGCGTGCGTAATGTCCGCCGCCATGATCCTCTCCGACCGCGATTTGAAGGCGCGCCTCGCCAAGGGTGATTTCGTCGTGAAGCCCTTCTGCGACCCCGAGGTGCAGATCCAGCCGGCGAGCATCGACCTGCGCCTGGCGAGCGATTTCATCACCTACCGCCTGCCGCACGTCCCCGTCCTCGACCCCAACGACAACGAGCTGCTCGCCAAGATCACCGAGACGCACCACGTGCCCGAAGGCGAGGCGTTCATTTTGCATCCCGGTGAGTTCGCACTGGGCTCGACCGTCGAATGGGTGCGCATCCCCGAGGATCTCGTGGCCCGCGTCGAAGGCCGCAGCAGCATCGGCCGCCTGGCCATCGTCGTGCACGCGACCGCCGGCTTCATCGACCCGGGCTTCGAGGGGCAGATCACCCTGGAGCTCTCGAACCTCGGACGCGTCCCGGTGAAGCTCTACCCCGGCATGCGCATCAGCCAGATCGTCCTGCACACCATGACCAGCCCCGCCGAGCGCCCCTACGGTCCGAAGCGCGGCAGCAAGTACTTCGGTCAGGTCGGCCCCGTGACCAGCCGGATCACCATCGACAAGAAGTAGTACCGTGCGCGTTGCATTTTTCGATCTGGACCGGACCCTGGTGCACGGCAACTCGGCGCGCCTCTGGGTGCGTCACGAGTGGCGCCGCGGAGCGCTGCGCAACCGGACCTTCCTCAAGGGGCTCGCGTATCTCGCGGCCTACCGCGTAGGTTACGCCGGCGTCGAGGACGCCCTGCGCGCCGGCATCCAGACGCTCAGCGGGCAGAGCGAGGCGCAGATGTCCGCTTTAGCGAAGGAGTTCTATCACCGCGAGATCCAGCCCATCGTCCGCCATGACGCACGGGTCGCCATCCGGCGGCGGCGAGCCCAAGGAGATCGCGTGGTCTTGCTCACCTCCTCGTCGCCCTACCTCGCGGGCGCGGCGAGCCGTGACCTGGAGCTCGATGACTACCTCTGCACCCGCTTCGAGGTGGACGCGGCCGGCTGCTTCACCGGCAAGGCCATCGAGCCCGTCTGCTTTGGCGGCGGCAAGGTGCGCATGGCCGAGGCCTACGTCGCGGGCCTCGGCGGCTCGCTCGCCCGCTGCGCCTTCTATTCGGACTCCTACTCGGACCTACCCATGCTGGAAGCGGTCGGCGAGCCGGTCGCCGTGACGCCCGATCCGCGCCTGAGAAGAGAAGCAAAAACGCGTGGTTGGCCGATTCTCGAGTGGACTTGAGCGCGGCGTTCCCACGTTGAGGTTCCCATTTCTTGGGGCTCCTCCGACGAATGGCAGGTCAGGAGGAGTTGCTCATGAAACGCCTACTCAGTGTCCTGTTCCTGTTCGTCTTCGCTGCCTGCGGTAACCACCCGTCGGCGACACCCAACGCCGGGGACGCAAACGACGAGCTCGCCCAGAACGACGGCGCCCAGGAGCTCGACGAAGCCGCGCCGAGCTGGCGCTACGCCCAACCCCCGCCAGGCGCCCCGTCGGGCTACGCCGATGACGCTCCCCGCCGCAAGTCGGAGGGCTACGGCTTCGATGAGCGCCCCGCCGCCGAGCCGCGCGCCGAGAAGGCCCCGCCGCCCGCGCCCACCACCGGCCCCAACAAGAACGCTCCGGCCCGCGACATGGCGGGCAGCTCGTCCGCTGAAGCAGAGTCACGTGGCCGCGTCCTCGACAAGGGAGACAGCAGCGCCAAGCGCAGCGTGGCGCAACCCAACGACCGCCCCGGCCTCGGCACCACGTGGGGTGAGACGCGCTACTCGTCGGTGACCGAGGTCCGCTTCGAGCGCGACAGCGAGTCGCCCTCGTACACCGCGACCATGCACTACAACGATCCCCGCGGCGCCTCGGCGCTCGCCGGCGGCTCGAGCTACAGCCGCAGCGCCACCATGGGCCTGGGCTCGGCCCTCACCATGTCGATCCGCGACGAGTACGGCAACGCCTTGAGCGCTTACCGTGGCAACGGCCGCACCGTCGCCGTCGGCGAAAACGGACAGCGCTACACCATCGTCATCGACAACAACACCAACGAGCGCTTCGAGGTCGTGCTCTCGGTCGACGGCCTGGACGTGCTCGACGGCCGCGAAGCCGCCTACGGCAAGCGCGGCTACCTCATCGACGCCTACGGCCACCTCGAGGTCGAGGGCTTCCGCCAGAGCGACGACGCCGTCGCCGCCTTCCGCTTCGGCAGCGTCCGCGACTCCTACGCCGCCCGCACGGGTCAGGCCCGCAACGTCGGCGTCATCGGCGCCGCCGCCTTCGGTGAGCGAGGTTACCGCGCGCGCCTCGCGGCCTATCAGGAGCGGATGAACGCCATCCGCTACAACAACGGCGACATCGAGCGCCGCCGCAACGCCGACCCGTTCCCCGGCAAGTACGCGACGCCGCCGCAGTGGACGGTCGTCCGCTAAGAACGACACTCCCTCCTGAACTGCATGTGTGAAACCACCGAGGAGCTGCCTATCCGAGCAAGGTAGGCGGCTCCTCGCGTGCGTTTGGGAGCGGCGTTACCAAAGAGTGGGTACCGTGCCGGATTTGCCGATCAGCCGGTCCTTGGTTGCGAGCGTGGCGCCGTGGACGAGGGCTGTGGCGACGATGAGCCGGTCAGCCGGGTCACCGTGAAAGGCATCGCCGAGCTGGAAGGCGCGGGCCGCGATAGCTGGAGTCAACGGTAGAAGCTCCAGCCGTAGCTCTTGCATCGTGTCGTCCATCCACTGAGCCGAGCCTCGGTCGAGCTCGATGCGCTTGCGGTCGACGAGCGTCGCGATCTCCCAGCAGCTGATGGCCGCGACTGCCCTTGGAGTCGAGGAAGCGAGTCGCTTACGCACGGCGCGCCCCAGCTTTGCCGGCTCACTCGCGAGCCAGATCCAAGCGTGGGTGTCGAGCAGGAGCACTTCATGGCCTCCCACTCGTCACCGAGCGGCGCCACGATGTCGCCGAGGACGCGCACGCTGCCACGCAGCGAAGCCTTCCGCTGCGCTTGCATGGGGACCAAACGCGCGACCGCGCGGCCACGTTTGGTCACGATGATCTCTTCACCCGAGGCGTCGACGCGATCGAGCAGAGCTAGGCAGCGAGCTTTGAAGTCGGCGGCCGAGATAGTGCGGCGTGAGCGTGACATGGTCATATCGTTGTGACCATGACGGGCGCGCTCGTCAAGAGCACCACGTGCGCGTCTTTACGGTCTCGCGCCGCACGCTCGCGGAAATGGGAATCCGCACCGGCGTGCGAAGCCAGCGCCAGGTCTCGACACGAGTCCCCACCAACGCTAGTTGACCAGGCGCGTCTCTTCCAGCAGCTGCATCGCGATGTCGACGGCCTTCTTGGCCTTCTCGCGCATCCGGTCGGCGGTCTCGACACCGGCGCTCGCGTTCTTCTGCTCGTCGTGGAGGCTCGTGACCTCGCTCTGCAGGCGGTCGCGCTCGTTCGTGACCTGCTTGAGCTTGTCGACGACCTGCGCGAGCTTGTCGGCGAGCTCGCTGCGCTCACCGCCCATGCTGTCTGCCTTGGCCTGCATGTCGCGCATCTGCGCGCGGGCGGTCTCGGCGTCGGCTTGGGCCTTCTGGGCGTCCTGCTGATACTTGGCGATCTCGCGCTCGACTTGCGTGAGCTTCTTCTTCGACTCGAGGGCGTCGCGGGCACGGGCGCTCTCCGCGAGCAGGCGGTCGTTGAAGGCGACCTCCTTTTCCTGCGCCTCTTGCTCGAGCTTCTGCACGCGGGCGCGCAGCTGCTTCACCTCGTTGCGGAGGCCATTGAGCTCGGCATCGCTTTGCGGGGAGAGCTTGGCGCCGACAGCTGGGCTCGAGGCGACCGCTGCAGCGGACTGCACACGCGCCGGCTCGGCGGCCGTCACGCTCTCGTCCGACGAGAAGAGCTCGCGACCCACGGCGGTATCGCGCGGCGCGGACTTGGGGCTGCTGTCTTCGCCCTCGAAGCTCACGTCGAGGAACTCTTCGTCCTCGGCCGGCGTGGTTGGCGCGGCCCGACGGCCTTGCGGCGCGTTGTTCGGGATCTCGACCTCCATCTCGTCGATGGAGACCTCGACCTCTTGGTGACCAGGCGCCACGGCACCCAGCTCCACGTACTGGCCCACGGTGCCCATCATCGCGTCCAGGCTGAAGGGCTTCTTCACGTAGGCTTCGGCGCGGGTGCGCAGCTTCTTGTGCTGCTCGAAGGTCTCTTCGGTGGCCTGACTGGACGTCAGGATGAGCGGGATCGCCGCCATGCCGGCGTCCTTCTTGAGCTTGTTGCAGACCGAATAGCCGCTGCCGCGCGTCAGCTCGACGCAGAGGATGATGAGGTCGGGCTTGTTGGAACGGACATATTCGAGGCCGTCGGTGCCGTCCGCGGTGATGTGGCTGTCGACGCCGCGGGCCGACAGAGCGTCCTTGAGAGCCTGGGCGACGGAGGGCTCGCTGTCGATGATCAGAACATTGGACATGGCGCGATTATGTCGCCCACCCGACCATGGGGCAAGGAAACCCGCATGGGCCTGCCGCGGGTGCTTTGTCAGGTGAATTTGCTACGTCAACCGATCCTTGCTACCAAATTCGTTCGATGCCCCTCGCCATTCATCGTCCGTACCCCGGCGTTGCCCTGGTCGTGACCGATGACGGCTCGGTCCTGCTGGGCGCTCCAGCCGACGCCTTCAAGGCGGTCAAAGCCTACTGCAACACCCACAAGATCGCTTTCCCGCGCGTCTTGGTCGCGCCACGGCAGACGTTGGCGCATGCGACGCCACAGTTCGTGCCCGAGTTCTTCCTCTACGACTTCTTGTTCATCTACGGCGCCGCCTTCAAGCCAGACCTCGCGAACGAGCGCATGGTCCTGGTCACCGACGGCCACCGTGAAAAGGGCGAGCGCGACGCCCTACGCATGACCCTGCTCGGCCCGAGCGCGGCGGAGCTCGAGAGCTACCGCGACAACCGAGGCCGGCCAGCGATGAGCGAAGCCGACATGAGCATGCTCACCGCCATCAGCAATCACATGGCGGTGAAGCGTGGTGGCGCCATCATGCAGGTCGAGGACATGGTGCGCACCGTGCCGTTCGCGGCCGATGGCAGCGTCAGCCTCTTCGATGGCCGGCTCGAGCTGACACGCGATGCCGGCGCGGGCGTGACGGTGACCGCGGGCGGCCAGAAAGAGCTCGTCGACCTGACCGTTCCGGCGGACATCACGCCCTTCAACACGCTGCCGACGCCACAGGACGCCCTGCTACCCCTGCGCTTCGGTATCCAATCGCTCGGCGTGCGCAGCGGCTTCGACCTCACGGGTCCGACCACCGGCTTCCTCTTCTGGGTGAACGGCCGCGGCGTGCTCTTCGACGGCCCGGCGCGCACCCGCACCTTGCTCGACAGCCAGGGTGTCGCTTTCGCGGACATCGACGCGTTGATCCTCTCGCACTGCCACGAGGATCACATGAACAGCTTCGTGGAGCTGACCACCACGGGCCACCGCCCGCGCGTCTACACCACCGAAGCCATCTACCGCAGCGCCCTGGTGAAGCTCGCGAACTACTTCGACAGCACCCCCGAGGAGGTGGCGAAGCTCGTCGACTATCACCGCGTCACGCCTGGCGAGGCCGTCGAGATCGCCGGCGCCACCTTCGACTTCTTCTACACGGTGCACCCCATCCCGACGCTCGGCGTCGACGTGAGCTTGCGCGACGACCAGGGCCTCACCCACCGCATCGTCGTCAGCGGCGACACGTTGCACCTCGATGGGCTCGCCAAGATGCGCGAGGCCGGCGCCGTCCCGACCGCGATGGCGGATCACTTGAGCCAGCTCGTCCCCGACGAGAAGGTGCCGCGCAGCCTCTTCTTCGCCGACGTCGGCGAGGCGTTGATCCACGGCCACCCGAAGGATTGGCAGAAGAGCGCCAATCACGTGGTCTATTATCACTGCCCCGACAACGAGCACACGCGCGGCTTCGGTCACGAGATCGGGACGCCAGGTAAGGTCTATACCCTCATCGAGGGTCTCTCACCGGCGGCGCTCGCTCCGCAGCGCATCGTCGCGGCCCTTGGCGAGATGGGCTTCTTCAGCCCGGCCTTCCTGGCGGAGGCGCTCTTCCGTGGCCGGCTGCGTGAGGTCGCCGCGGGCACCGCGCTCGCGACCGCGGGTGAAGCTTCAGGGGTGCGCGATGCCTTGACCGTCATCGTGGCTGGGGCTGCGTCGTCCTCGTCGCACGACAAGCATCCGGGCACGGGTCACGCGCGGGTGCTGCGTCCTGGGGACTTTTTCGGCGTCTTCGAGGG
Organism: Myxococcota bacterium; assembly: GCA_039809465.1. Taxonomy (GTDB): domain Bacteria; phylum Myxococcota; class XYA12-FULL-58-9; order XYA12-FULL-58-9; family JALHOP01; genus JALHOP01. The sequence continues at coordinate 4,572 of JBDHVB010000003.1, read as the reverse complement.
AGTGGATGGCTCGGGCCGCGCTAGCGCCACCATCACGGCGATGACGCCGATGATCGTGATGGATTTGCCAGGCGAGCTCGTCGACACCGCGATCGCGGAGACGGGGGCCGATGATAGTGTCGAGCGGATGCGGATGCTGCGTCCCCTGCTCGATGGCTCGGCGTTGTTTGCGAGCTTGTCGATCTCGGACCGCTCGTTGCTGGCGAAGAGCGGTATCGAGGAGAGGTATCCGGCGGGTGAGATCATCATGCATCAGGGCCAGATGGCCGACGATTTCTTCGTGCTGGTGCAAGGCGACGTGGAGCTCAAGCGCGGGGAGCGTGTGGTGGCTCAGGTCGCGGCGGATTCGCGGGATAATTTCTTCGGTGAGATGACGGCGGTGTATTCGAGCAAGGCGCGGGAGACGACTGCGCGGGCGGTGACGCCGGCGAGGGTGGTGAGGATTCCGGGGAGGGAGATGCGTAAGATGTTTTTTACGCGGAGTATGGCGTTGCGGCAGGTGTTGGCGAGGGTGATGGAGGGGAGGACGAGGGGTTAGGGGACTATTAGCCGATAGCCGATAGCCGATAGCCGATAGCCGATAGCCGATAGCCGATAAGCCCTACCCTCTCACCGCATATTGGCTGTCAGCACCGTCGAAAGCTCGCGTTCCGGCAGATCTGTAACCACCGAGTAAACAAGACCCTGCGAGTGCCACTGCGCCGTCGTATAGCCGCGCACCTGGCGAATGAGCACGCGGCGGTCCCCTATTTGGTAGCCCGGGATGACCTCCGAGAAGCGGGGGTTGGGATCCGGGTAGACGAACATCGACATGCGGCCACCCGGTAGGTCATAGCGGACGTACGCTGCTTCGCGGTTCGACAAGTCGATGACGCGGCCACCCAGCTGGATGGACGCGGGCTGGTTGCGCACGATGTCTGGCACGTGCACCGCGAACGGGAGCTTGCCGTCGAAGTACTGCTCGACCCTGCCGAGGTCGCCAGCGACGACATCCATCGGGAGATTGCGGGCGTGGCGGACGGCGGCTTCCTCGAGGTCTTGCGCCTCGGCATTGCCGGTCGTGCCCTGCCAGATGAACGACGCGAGGATGGCCGCGGCCGACATCGCTGGCCAGGTGCGCTGCCAAGCGAGGTGACGGCGCTTCTCGCGCGTGCAGGCGCTGCTCACCTTGTTGCGCAGGCTGTCGGGACACTCCTCGAGCTCACCGGCGCGACGCACGGCGAGCCGCAGCTGGCCCTCGCGCTGCAGCACGACGCGGCATTCGGCGCAGTCATGCAGGTGCGCTTCGACCTCGGCCGCCTGTTGACTGTCGAGCTCTTCGTCGAGAAGCCAAGGAATGGCGCGGGTGACTTCGTCGCATTGCATGCGATTGTTGGGCGAAGAGGTCATGCAGGTCACCCGCTCTTACGCCGTTTGAAGGCTTGAAGGTCGAGCACTTGCTGTTGCTCTTCGGCCTGCGCCGCGCTCGGCTTGATGATACCGCGCTCCACCGCGAGGCCCGCGAGCTTCTGCTCGAGCAGGCGGCGTCCGCGATAGAGGCGGCTCATGACGGTGCCCACGGGCACGTCGACCGCGTCGGCGATGTCCTTGTAAGCGAGACCCTCGAGGTCGCAGAGCACCACGACGCTGCGGAAATCCTCGGGGAGCGAATCGAGCGCCTTCACCACGTCGTCGGAGAGCATGTGCTCGACATAAGCCGCCTCGGGGTGGGCGGCGAGCTCGCGCGACGCCTCGCTGCGCAGCTGCGACGCCACGTCTTCTTGAGTGGCGCCTTCGAGGATCTCCCGCTCACGCTTCTGCCGGCGGTAGCGGTGGATGAACGTATGGGTGAGGACCGTGTAGATCCACGCCTTGAAGTTGGTGCCGCGCTCGAACTTGTCCTGGAAGCGCAGGGCGCGGACGACGGTGTCGTGGACCAAGTCTTCGGCGAGCGTCTTGTCGCGCGTATAACGCAGCGCGACACGGAACATCCCGTCTAGATGTTGCTCGATGAGGGCTTGGAACTCATCGAGTTGTTTGGCCTTTTTGCCAAAGCCTAAGAAGCCCATGTCGTTACAACGTGCCTCCAGGGGGTATTATTCCCACCTGGAGGCCGTAAGGTCCATGGGCTTTGAAAGGATCGCCTAGGCGAGCGCCGGGCGATACTCGAGCTTCAGCGCGTCGGCGACGGCCTTGTAGCAGACCGCGCCGTTGTACGTGGTCAGGCCACCCGCGAGGCCCGGGTCACGCTTGCAGGCTTCGATGGCGCCGAGGTCGGCGAGCTGCATGGCGTAGCGGGCCGTCACGTTGGTGAGGCCGTAGGTCGAGGTGTGGGCCACCGCACCCGGCATGTTGGTCACGCCGTAGTGCAGGACGCCGTCGACCACGTAGGTCGGGGCTTCGTGGGTGGTGCCCTTGATGGTCTCGATGCAGCCGCCTTGGTCGATGGCGACGTCGACGATGACCGAGCCGTCCTCCATCTCCGACACGAGCTTGCGCGACACGAGCGACGGCGCGCGCGCGCCGGGCACGAGCACCGCGCCGATCAACAGGTCGGCGCGACGCACTTCCTCGGAGATGGTGTCGGGGTTCGAGTGCAGCAGGTTCACGCGGCTGCCCAGGATGTCGTCGAGGTACTCGAGACGCGGGATCGAGATGTCGATGATGCTGACGATGGAGCCGAGACCAATGGCGATCTTCGCGGCCGCGAGACCGACGGTGCCGCCGCCGAGGACGACGACGCGGCCACGGCGGACACCCGGCAAGCCACCAAGGAGAACGCCCTTACCGCCGCGCGCCTTCTCGAGCAGGGTCGCGCCGATCTGAGTGCTCATCTTGCCGGCGACGATCGACATCGGCTGCAATAGCGGCAGCGTGCCGTCGGGCGCGGTGATGGTCTCGTACGCGATAGCGGTGACCTTCTTCTCGATGAGGACCGGGGCGAGCTCGGGCACCGCCGCGAGGTGGAAATAGGTGAAGATCGTCTGCTTCGGCTGGATGCGGCCGTGCTCGGAGACGACCGGCTCCTTCACCTTCATGATCATCTCGCCGCGCTTCCAGACCTCGTCGGCCGTGCCGATCATGGTCGCGCCAGCTTCTTCGTACTGCTTGTCGGTGATGCCGCTGCCGACACCGGCGTTGGTCTCGATGAGGACCTGATGGCCGCGCGACTTCAACATGCGCACGCCGGCGGGGGTGATGGCGACACGGTACTCGTGGACTTTGACTTCCTTCGGCACACCGATGATCACGACCAAACTCCTCGGGGCGATGGGTGGCAGCGCCCACGGATTTTATGGGCGCGCGGTATATACGCGCGCCTATTCGGCGTCTAGACCCACCGCGGCAAGCTCGACGCGGCCCCTGCAGCGGCCTAAGCCTCCTGAGCTCAGGTCGATCAGCTCGGAGCGGACTGAACTTTGGCGAGCACGTGCAGGCTCCTGGGCGAGACCCTACCGTCGAGGTAGGTGACGGTTCCGGTGTGCCGCCCGCTACCGGTGATTGGTGCCGTGGTGATCTCGCGCGTGTTCCTGGCGTACCGGGTCCCGCTGCTGCTGAACGCAGAGATCTCTTGCATGCGCCAGACGGGGTAACGCACACCACCGTGAGTCACCCAACCCACGTGCTGAACCGACTCGGCATACGCTGAATGCAGGTCGCGCGTGGAGAAGACCACATGCGTGCCGGCGCGCAGCGTATTCGGGTCAGTCGCCGATGCGTTCGGCGCGCCGTGCAAGATACCTGCGCGCGCCCTGGCGCTGTAGTTGTTGTAGATGCCGGTGAATTGCCCGGCTGCGACCCCGCGCGCGACGAGGTTCTCATTGATGAACGTGCTGCGCAGCCCATAGCCCCTGTTGATGGCTTGGCGGCTGTCGCCAAAGAAGAGCGCGTACACTGCGTCGGTGCAGTGGCGCACGGCGCCGGAGACGTAGTCGCCGACCTTGCCGGCGAAACGCCGAGCGAACGCCCCCGCAGCTTTGACGGCATTACCGACTGCGTTGAAAGTCGTATCAACGGCATCACTCACCGCGCTGGCAGCTCTATCAAAGGCCGCCCGGAGCCCTCTGGTGGGCCTCTCTCCCGCCGCCCTTTCTGCGGGGACACGGGCTGCGGAGGCGCGGGTTGTCGTGACGCGACCTGAAGGAGAAGCTCTCCTACTGCTGGTAAGTAGTCGCGTCCCCGGCTCGATTCTGGCGCCGTACATCGCGAAGGCATAGGACTGCTGGCCAAAGCCACCGCGGTGCAGCCCGTTGCGCTGCTGCCACTCGGTGATGGCTGTCGCGAGCCCCTTCGTCCTAATCAAATCGCCCTGAGTCGCGACGCTCATCGCGTCATCGAGACGAGCGAGCATCTCGCGCGGTGTCGTCGCGCCCTGCATGACCCGTTGGACCGCCGGAGAAACAGGCTGACCGAGCAGCAGGCGCACGAACAAGACGTCACGGCTGCTCCCACGACCCGCCGAAACCAGGCTTCGCTGGCCTAGCGCGGTGCGTATCTGGTGTGAGACTGCGCCTACCGCCATTCCTAGACACCTACACGCCACCCCATCTCTCTTGGCTAAGAATGAACATCGCCGTGGTCGGCCCTCGCCCA
>JBDHVB010000002.1:0-63829 GCA_039809465.1 Myxococcota bacterium | reverse complement strand
CAGCCCCGAGTCCCGCACGAAGCCGCTACTCCCTCTCGTGCCCCACAGCTGTCGTACCAGTAGAGGCTTCCGCTATCGCAGTGTTGCGCAGCGTGTGAGGTCGGGACGCACGAAGGCACCACGCAGTTCAGGCCACTCGCTTCGTATCCGCTTTCGCAGTCGCACGTGGGCTCCCCGCCGCTGAGCATGCACGCACCGTGTCCCGAGCACGACACGTCAGTACAATTGTCCATGCAAGTCCCTTGCACCTCCTTGTAACCGCTGTCGCAATTGCACCGCGCGACGTTGTCTTGCAGCGCGCAAGCGCCGTGCTCGCCGCAGTTGAGCTGCGCGCACGCGTCGACGCAGATGTCGCCGCTACAGGTGAGCCCTAGATCACAGATCGCGCTTGGGCCGCACGGCGCGTCTTTGCTGCCCACTGGGACGCACTTGGGCTCTGCTGTGGAGACGTAGCCCGAATCGCAGCTGCAGAATGCGCTGCCGTCCGGATTGTGTTTGCATCCGCCGTGGTCGCCACAGCGGACTTCATCGCAGCGGTCTACGCAGTAGTCGTTGGCGTCGCAGACCAGCCCCGGGTCGCACTTGCTGCCGATGTCGCAGTGCAGCCCTTTTTCGCCGAACGGCTCGGCCGTGAAGTCGAAGCAGGCTGGGAGCGTCAGAAGCAGGACGAGTTTTCTCAGTTGGTGCACGCGAGGGGCTCCGGGTTGTCGCGGAGTCCAGTTTATCATCGATCGCAATTGACCAGGCTAGCTGACATCAGGGAATTCGAAACGCGCTCGGGTTTGGGCTAATAAGGGCATGTACGGCAGTATCAATGGAGACGTGAGCATGAAGACGTGGCTGCAGCTGGGTGTGCTTTGTTGTGTGGTGGTGGGCGTGGGGTGTGGGGACGACGAAGTGACCACGGCGGTGCCGTTGCCCGATGGGCCACAGCTCGTGAATCCGGGGTTTCTCGCGATTCGGTTGACGGCGCCGGGAGCGCAGACGGTGTCGCAGATCCCGATCGTCAACCTCGGGCGTGACCCGCTGGTCATCTCGAGCGTGAGCATCGCGGGGCAGGATGCGTCGCGGTTCACGTTGGGGACGCCCATCGAGAGCACCATCAATCCGCGTACGGCGACCTCGATTCCCATCACCTTCCGCCCGAACGTGGTCGGTGGCTACGTGGCGAACGTCACCATCAACAGCAACGCGGCGAACTTTGCCGACTTCATCGTCGACGTCGTTGGCCCGTCGGGGAGCGGCGATGATCCGAACCTGCAGGTCGCGGACAAGTCGGTGAGCATCACCATCCCGGCAGGCGCCGCGGAAGGGCGTGGCGTGCTCCGTTACTACAACGTGGGTCGCAACTCGCTCATCGTCACCGGTTACGAGTTCACCGGTGGTGGCGCGGCGGCGTTCAGCCTCGCGAACGGTACGCCGGTCCCTGGCGGCAACTGCACCGCGAACGGTCTCGAGTGTGACACTGGTCTATTCTGCAACCTCGAGCAGCCCACCGACACCACCGGCAAGTGCGCGCTCAGCGTGCCGGTCGCCGACCCGGTCGTGCTCGACATTTACTACAACGGCGCGGGCAGTCAGACCGCGACCTTCCGCATCAACGCCGCGAACAGCGACGACGCGGAAGTGCCGCTCAACGGCCGACACTAGACCGCTAAAACAGATTGTCGACCGACAGATAACGCTCGCCGGTGTCGAAGCAGAAGGTCAGCACGCGCGCTCCCTTGGGGAGCTCGGCGAGCTTCTGCGCGACGCCCGCGAGCACCGCGCCTGACGAGATGCCGAGGAAGATCGCCTCTTCCTTGGCCGCGCGCTTCGCGAACGCGAACGCGTCCTCGTCCGTGACCTGCACGACACCGTCGAGCACGGCGCGGTGCAAGTTGGTTGGGATGAAGTTCGCGCCGATGCCCTGAATCGTGTGTGGGGCGGGCTGGCCGCCGCTGATGAGCGGTGACTTCGCCGGCTCGACCGCGATGACCTTGATGTCTGGCCACTTCTCCTTGAGCACTTCGCCGACGCCGCTGATGTGTCCGCCGGTGCCGACACCGGTGATCAAGAAATCCAGGCCCTCGGGGAAGTCCTCGATGATCTCGGCGGCCGTGGTGCGGCGGTGGATCTCGACGTTCGCGGGATTGTCGAACTGCGAAGGGATCCACGCGCCTGGTGTTTGCGCGGCGAGCTCCTGGGCTCTCGCGACCGCGCCTTTCATGCCGAGCGCTTTCGGAGTGAGGTCGAACTCGGCGCCGTACGCGGCCATCAAGCGACGCCGCTCGATGCTCATCGACTCGGGCATCACGAGGATCAAGCGATAGCCCTTCACCGCGGCGACCATCGCGAGGCCGATGCCCGTGTTGCCGGAGGTCGGCTCGATGATGACGCTCCCCTTCTTCAACACGCCGCGCTTCTCGGCGTCCTCGATCATCGCCAGGGCGATGCGGTCCTTGATGCTGCCGCCGGGGTTGGCGCGCTCGAGCTTCGCCCACACCTCGACGTCGGGGCGCTGCGCGAACAAGCGGTTGATGCGCACGTGCGGCGTCTTGCCGATGGTGCCGAGGATGTCATTGGCTCTCACGAAACTCTCCTTGGTTAGATGCTGAAATCGATGCTGTCCTCTTTGGCGTTCGGTCGCGGCCTGGTGTCACCGCGGCGGTCGACGAGCGAGAAGGGCGGGACGCTCTTGGTGAGGAAGGCGTTGCCCGCGATGATGCTGTCGTGACCGATCAGCGTGTCGCCACCGAGGATGGTCGCGTTGGCGTACACCACGACGTGATCACCGAGGGTGGGGTGGCGCTTGTTGCCGGCGGCCTGCTTCTCGACAGTGAGCGCGCCCAAGGTCACGCCTTGGTAGAGCTTGACGCCGTTGCCGATCACCGCGGTCTCGCCGACGACCACGCCGCTGCCGTGATCGATCATGAAGCGGCGGCCGATGGTGGCGCCCGGGTGGATGTCGACGCCTGTCCGCTCGCGCGCCAGCTCGGCGACGAGGCGCGGCAGCACCGTGAGCTTTGCCCGATACAACACGTGCGCAAGACGGTGGCAAAGCGTCGCGTAGAAGCCGGGGTAAGCGAGGATGACCTCGTCGGTGCTCGTCGCCGCGGGGTCACCGTGAAAGAGCGCATCGGCGTCGTCACGCGCGGCGCGCCACACGCCCGAGAGCCCGTCGACGAAGATGTCGACCACCTTCACGTCACCACCCAGATCCTTCACCAGGCCCGTCAAAGCGGACGCGATGAGATCGAGCTCCTTGGACAAGCTGTCGGGAGCGCAGCCCTTGGTGTCCGCGAAGTGCGGGAAGAGGAGGGCTAGCGTCTGCTGGAGGAAGGCCTGCGCGCGCGGACGGAGGTCGGCGGGGAAGCAATGTTCCTGGCGCGCGGCGGCCAAGCGCTCGACGAGCTCCGTGCGTTCACTCATCCCCTCTAGGATATCCAAATTGACGCAATGCGCCAGAGGGTTTGCACGGGCGTGTCAAACGGCCTCCGAGCAGGTCACTGGCGCTGGAGCAGGACGACCGCGCCCGAGCATGCGTCCGCGACGTAGATCTCGCCATCACGCCCGCTGAAGGCCGCGGTGAGGCATTTGATGACGTCGCGCTGCGCCGGCACGTTGCGCGCGTTGTAGAGCGTGCCACCCAGCGAGGTGGCCGTTGGCTCACTGTCGTTGTCGGCGTACACGACACGCACGACGGGGCCCGCGCTGATCAGCAAGTTGCCGTACTGATCGAACGCGAGGCTCGTTGGCGCCTCGATGGGGAGGGTCCCCGCCGGGCCGCCGCCGCCTTCCGAGGTCCCGACGCCAGTGCCCATGACGGTGGCGATCACCCCGTTTGGCGCGACGCGGCGGACGCGGTTGTTCCCGGTATCGGCGAAGTAGAGAGCTCCGCTAGGCGCGACGGCGAGGCCGTGAGGGGAGTCGAGCAGGGCGTCGGTGGCGTTGCGGCCGTCACCGCTATAGCCGACGAAGGGAGGTGTGCCCGCGACGAGCGTCGTCGCGAACGAGTCGGGCGCGACCAGATAGATCGCGTGCTGCTGCGCGTCCGCGACGAAGACCCGTCCGCTCGCTGGCTCGACGGCCAAGGCGGTCGCGGTGGAGATGTCACCGCGCGTACCACCGACGGGGCCGTTGGCGACGGTGGTCCAGCTCGACACGTCGTCGATGTTGGACGCGCTCACCGTGGCGAACCGCCCGGTCGCGGACTCCGCGAGGTAGATGGTCCGTCGTGGCACATCGACCGCGATAGCGTCCACGATGAGGGAGGGCGACGTGGTGAATCGCGCCGGAGTGGGCGCGCTTTGCCCGAGCAGCGGCCCGTAGAGCGCGAAGATGGCGGGCTCGACCTCGCGCCGCGCGGTGTCGATGCGGCGGACGGCATTGAGACCGCTATCGGCCAGCAAGACCGCGCCGCTATCCAAGCGCGCCGCGGCGCGGGGACTGAAGAGCTCGGCGACTGGGAAGCCGCCGGTGACCGACCCATCGATGTCGCCCGCCACGATGCGCAGGCGGTCGTCGGCGTCGAGACGCCGGATGACGTGCGTGAGGCCCAAGTCCGAACCGATCAGGAGCTGTCGGCCCGGCCGCGCGGCGACGCGCACTTGACCGAGCGCGACCTCGGTGGCGATAGACCCCTCGAGGAGGTCGGTCGGCTCGAAAGTCGGGAGCACGCCAGCGATCACCGTCAAGGCTTTACCGTTCGTGACGCGGCTCACCGATGAAGTGCCGGCGGCGATCACGCCGATGCTGTCCTCGGTGAGGGCCAGCGGCGTGCGCGTCATGCCCCCGAAGTCCACCGCGTCCCAACGGCCGCACGTCATGAACGGCGGTAAGGACCCCGGGGCGCCCACGCACGGGCCGACCTGCGCCGCGAGGCTGATGACGTTATCGCGGACGACACGGATGTCGCAGCTGTCCGGATCGGAGACGTAGACGCCTCCATCCACCGACGCAAGGACGTCGAGAGGACAGCGGAAGCTCGCGTCCCCGGGCGCGCCGCCATTGCCGCTCGAGTCGTAGGCGCCGCTGCCGATCGTGGGGGCGGCGCCAGCGCCAATCGTCACGTCCCAGACCAGGTGATTTGCCCGATCGGTGACGAACAGGTGCCCCGAACGGTAGCTCAAGCCGCCGAGCTCCTTCACGCGCGCGGCGCGGGGGTCAGAGACCGGCGCCGCGACGCACGGTCCCGTCGGACCGCACTTCTCGCCGAAGACATGACGCACCATGCCGCCGCTGACGGCGAAGACTTGATCGCGATCGGTGTCGGCGACGTACACCGTGCCATCGCCCGCGTCGATGTCGCCGATGGTCGCGAACGAGAACTCGTCCACTGGCTTCTCATCGGCGAGGCACTTGCCGCCCGCGAAATTGCAAGTGTCCGCTCCAGCGACGAGCCTGACGTGATTCGTCTCGGGATTGATCGCGAAGACCCGCGAGCTCGTGGCGAACACGATGCCGCCGTCCTCGGTCCACAGTGGAATGTGCGCGTCATGGCTCGTCGGCAAGTTGCCCACGAGAGGACGCTCTTGACCGACCCGGCCCGCGAGGTTGTCGACTCGGTTCGCCGCGAAGTCGATGACGCGCACGCGGCTCGGCGCGCGGATGCTCGGCTCGTCCGCCCGCGAGAGAACATCGGTGAAGGCCAAGCGGCCGTCTCCGAGCACCGCGAGACCGTCGATGTAAGAGCTGTACGCGAGGAGCGGATCGCCACCGTCGCCGCAAGGGAGTACGTCACACGCCGAGCCCATGCCATGGACGATCCGTGTATTCGGAGCGCCGAGCGTCGCGCGTCTGATGACCGCGCCCGGGTTGTTGCTCGAGTCGGCCTGATCGTCCGCGATGTAGAGGTACTGCGGAGTAGCCGCGATCGCGGAGGGATGATTCAGGCGCGCGCCGCTATCGCAGCCTGGCCAATCGGTGCAATCCTGACCCGTGCCGTAGACCGTCGCGATGCGCTCGTCGGTGCCGACGCGGCGGATGCGCCTGTCTCCTTGGTCGGAGATGTACAAATTGTCCTCCGCGTCGAAGGTGATCTGCAGCGGGCCTTTGAAGCGCGCGTTCGTAGCAAAGCCACCATCACCACAGCCGCTGCCGCCGCAGGTGGCGCTCGAGATACCGGCGCGCTGGTAGACACGGCCATCGACGTCGATGAAGCGAACGCTCGGGCCATCGGCGATGTGCAGGCGGCCACGTCGATCGAACGCCAGGCCGCTCAAGTCGCCGAAGGTCGCGTCACGCGCCCGGCCGTTGTTGCCGCACGAGGTGGCGTCCAGCGTGGTCTCGCAACGCTGCTCGTCACCAGCGACGATGCTCAAGGTCCCTTCGAGATCGATGAAGAGCACGTAGGCGCCGAACGTATTGTAGTCGTTGTTCTGGCGCTCGTAGTTCACCATGGTCAGGTACAAGTTGCCGCGCGCGTCCGCCGTCATCGAGGTGACGAGGCCGAGCTGGATGGAGCGCGCCAAGCCGGTCTCGGGGAGCTGATCGCCGCGCACCGCGCCGTCGCGACGCGTGATCGGGAGCACGACGTTCGCCGCCGCGGACACCACATACGCGCCGCCAACCGTCCGCTCCGTTGGGTTGATGTCGGCGAGATCGCCGGTCATGCGCTGCCACCCCGCGTACAGCAGCCCCGCGCGCGTCGCCGCCAACGGGCCGAGATTGCTGAGCGCGGTGGTCGCCGGCGCCGAGCCGTCGCTGCCCAGCCCGAAGGCGATGCTCGGCTGCCAGACCGTCGCGGTGCAGAACGAGCACCCGTCATTCTCGTTGGTGTTCTGATCGTCGCACTCCTCGGCGGCGGCGTTGACGTAGCCATCACCGCAGAAGCTCGCGGCGCAGGTCGTGAGGCACGCGTCGTCGTTGCTGTCGTTGCCGTCGTCGCACTCTTCGACGCCCGCTAAAACGTAGCCATCACCGCAGCGCGCGGTCAGGCAGTTGATGGGGCACGCGTCGCTCGGGTCGAGGTTACCGTCGTCACAGGTCTCGCCTTCCTCGACGAAGCCGTTGCCGCAGCGGATGCAGGCGCCGCTTCGGCAGACTCCAGGCTCGCCGTCACTGGTGCAGACATTGCCGTCGGCCGCGGGAAAGTAACCGCCATCGCGTTGCTCGACGCAGGTCGTGCCCGGCCGCACGCAGGCGTTGACGTCGTGCACGCAGACCAAGCCATCGGGGCAGGTGCCGTGCCCTTCGCAATTGATGCGCACACCCGGCGGCGCCTCGAGGGTGGGATTGCAACCCACGCCGAGGAGCGCCAGACCGGCTACTACGCTAAAGCGAACGGCGGCCAACGGTGCTTAGCGGCACGCGGCCGCGGGACATACGCCCGGGCAGCCTTCGTTGTACTCGACCTCGACGTGGTACATGTTGATCTCGTCCCAGTCGTTCGAGTTGGTGTCGTTGACCCACACGCGGATAGGCGTCGCGCCGCTCGCGGAGGTGTAGACGCACTCGGGCGACGTGGCCTCGGGGCCCGCCGAGAGAGTCGTCGTGTTCCAGTGACAAGTGTTGCGCAAGGCGGTGCACGCACCAGCGCCGCATCCGTCTTCGCAGACGTCTTGCTGGCGGGCGACACCCGCGCCGGCGCCGCCACGCGTGGCTTGCGCGCGGATGTCGATCTCGCTCGCGGGGTAACTGAGGCGGATGGTGACGCCGCCGGGACCGACGCCCGCCGGAACGATCTGGAAGAAGTCCTGATCGCCGTCATACGAGAGATAGCCCTGAATGGTCGTGTTGTCGTTGGTGACGATGGAGCCGGCGCCGTAGACGACCCATTGGAACATCTGATTGCCGATGTTCGTCACCGTCATGGTTTGGGGGGGGCCCTCCGTCGGGAAGATCGCGCGCACGTCGTAGACCAGCTGCCCAGCGGGGATGGTGACGCGGCAGTTGCTCAAGCCTGGCGCGGTGGGTGTGCAGTAGCCACTGCCGTTGGCGTAGAGACAGTTGTTCGCGTTGGCCGGATCCGTGTTGGCGCACAGCACCGTGCCGGCGCTCATCTGGAGCTCGAGCTGCGTGTCGGTGCCCGACGTCGCCGGCAGGATGATGCGGACGACATCCGACGCCGATCCCTCGGCGACACCGCGCGCGGCTGCTTGATTCGGGACCGACGAGCGGAAGAGCAAGGCGTTGCCGTTCGGCAATTGCGAGCTCACGCTGCCGGTGCCGTCCACTGTAGCGGTCAACGTGACCGGGCCGCCCGAGGAGAGGACGCCGATCGCCGTGGTCGCGCCGGTGGATGCGAAAGGCGATGCGGCCGTGTCCGAACAGCTGCGCTGCACGGTGCCGCCCGCCGCGGTCACGCCGATCGAGTGGCTACCCGCGAGCGGCGCGCCGCGGCCATCGAAGAGGTCGAGGTTCACCGTCGTGCATCCGCTCGTGCCGACAGTCGAGCCCGGCCGCGCGACCGCCATCGGCTGCCCGTCCGCGCCTGGCACGATGGTCGAGCCCGCGGTCACGTTGCGATAGACCGGCGCGAAGTCGCTCTCCTCCGCGTCGAATGGACGCGACAGGAAGCGGTTGTCGGGAGCCGTGCGCTCGAGGACGTCCGGCTCGAGCTTGTGGCGAATGAGCAACGTATATGGGCTCGACTTCTCGAAGTCGTAGCCCGCGATGGGAAGCGTCGTCGCGGCGTTGTTGACGATGCGCACGTACGCGACGTCGCTGAACATCGGCAGCTGCGTCTCGAGATAGTTGGGCGACAGGCCGCCTTGTTGTGGATCGCCAGGACCGTCCGGCGCGGGACGCTGCGCCATCAGGTCCAAGCACACTCCCTCGGGTGAGCACGGGCGGCCTTGCGAGCAGGGATTGTTGGCCGCGCACGCCGTCGCGGTCGCACGGTACATCTGCAGCACGAGCGAGTAGGGCGCGTTCGCCGCTGCCGTGCTGCGGAAATACAGCAGCGTGTTCTCACTGGGGCCGGAGCGCGGGATGCGATACCAGTCGGTGTCGTTGAGCGCGACCAAGTGGCGATCGGTGTAGTTCACGACCTGCGTACCGTTGGGGCCCGCGGTGGCCGTGGTCGAGGTCAGCGTGGTCGCGTTCGCGATGTCGTCGTTGCGCGTCGCGCCTTCCTCTGGGTCATCGGTGACCTCGACCGTGAGGTTATAGCGGTCAGTCGTGTTGGTGGCGTTCGAGCCGTTCTGCACGCGGATGTAAACGGGCGCCGCCATCGGTGTAACGATCGCCGCCTGCTGACGACGCAACGCGGTACCACCCGAGCTCTCCGTTTTAGCGTTCGGACCGATGTACTGGAAATTGCCCTGCACCACCGTCCAGGTCGGCGCGATGACCGCGTTGCCCGAGTAGGTGAGGTTCACGCGCACGACCGCGGGGTTCGTCCCCGACACCGGTTGGATCACGTACCAATCGACGTCATCGACGTACGACATCGCGCCTTCGACGCCGACATTGTGCGTGAGCGGCGTCGCGAGATTCACGAGGTCGTTCGGCTCGTTGGTGTCGGGGTCCGTCTGCGTCGTGACCGTCAACGCGTACTTGGTGGTCGGCTCTTCCTCGCGCTCGGCGTGGTCGTAGACGACGACGGTGTAGGTGCCTTGCGCGAACGCCGCGTAGTTCGCGGTCAGACGGTGCTGGAGCACGCTGGTCGCGGGGATGCGCACCGAGCCCAGCTGCTCGACCGCGGTGTTCGTGCCGTAGCAGCTCTCGCCCGCCGAACAGTCCGAGTCCTTGAAGCACACTGGCGACGCGGCCATGCGGCAACCACCGCGCGCCGTGTCGCAAAAGTCGAAGGTGGGCGCGCATTGGTCGTTCGTGGCGCAGGTGGTGAGCGCGTTCGGCATGCAGCGGCCGCGCGGGCCCCAGACGTCGGCGCGGAGCTCGACGCTCGAGAGCTTCTCGTACACGAGATCGACGGAGAGCAGCTGCTTGTCGCCACCGATGCCAGTGAGCTGCCAGAAGTCCTGGTCGGCGCGCGGGCAGATGGTGTCCTCGGCGATGATGCCGAGCTGCGCGGGGCGCGTTTGGCTAAGGCTGTTGAAGTCGTCCGGCTCACAGCTCGGCGGGCGCGTGTCGATGTCGGGCCCCAAGTCGACGCCGCCGACCTTGCCGCCACACGCGCTCACCATCAACGCTAAAGCGGAGACTACCGCCCACGAATGCAGTCCACCTCGGGCTTGAAGTCGCGCGGGAACACGAACGTTTGCTGATCGCAGTACCCGAACACCGCGCCGCTGTCTTTCACACAATTGCCGAAGGGGCATTCGTCGTCCTGCCTGCATTGGAATCTCTCTTGTGAAGGCAAACACCAACCGATGTCGGCGTTACAGCTGCCGTCCGGCTGGCCGTCGCCGTCGATGTCCTGCGTACACGCTGTCGTGGTGTCGCACTGTTCGGTGATGAACGAGCGCCGCAAGCAGAAGCCACGCTCGAGCGCGCAGATCTCGTCCTCACGGCAGTCCTTGTCGTTGTCGCACGCATAGTACGGGTCGACCGAGCACACGCCGATGTCGGTCTCGCAGACGCCCGTGGCGCAATCGCCGTCACCCACGCACTCGGTGGGCGTGAAGCCGTCTTGCAAGCACCAACCGATCGACGGATCGCAAAGACCGTCCGCCGCCCCAGGCGCGGTGTCGCAATCGGCGTTCTGCAAGCAGGGCGAGCACAAGCCGCCGACGCAGGGACCGGTGCCCAAGCACTGCGAGCCATTCGCGGCGACACACGGCGCGCCGCGGCAGTCAGCGCGCGAGGTGCAGTTGGTCTCGGGGCCAACGCCGTTGACCGCGGTGGGAACGCACTGACCGCCCACGCAGGGCGCGTAGCCAATGGCGGCGGTCCCGCAATCGGTGTTGCTCGTGCAGGAGCGCGGCTCGGGCACCTGGCCAGAGCGTGGCTTGCAGAAGCCAGCGGCGATGTCGCACTGGCCGGGCAACGCGTCGGTGAAGCGCTCGCAGAAGAAGCAGGTCTGCGGGCCGGCCTCGTCGGGGTCGTCGCGGCTGCCGCATCCGGGATCGAGCGGGTAGTCGGTGAGGCCGTCGCCGTCGTTGTCCTGTCCGTCATCGCAGGCTGGCGGACCGAGCGATCCGTCGGGGTTGCCTTCGTCGTCGTCGTAGGCCGAGTCGCAGTCGGGATCGGCGGGATAGTTCGCGGCGCCGTCGCCGTCGTCGTCGATGGGACGCGTCTGGCCGTTGATGATGCCGAAGTTCGAGCAAGCGCGCGGCACCGGGCCGTCGGTCTCGTCGGTGTCGTAACCCGACTCGCAGCCCGGCTCGTTCGGGAAGTCGATGTAGCCGTCGCCGTCGTTGTCGATGCCGTCGCTGCAGGCAACGCTATTGCCTTCGTCGGTGTCGACCGAGTCGAAGCAATCAGGGTCATAGGGGAAGTCGGTGAGGCCGTCGCCGTCGTTGTCTTGGCCGTCCGAGCACGCGGGGCAGGCCTGACAGTCGGTGCCGTCGTTCGGATCGGTGCCCGCTTCACGCGCCTTGCAGCAGGTGCAGGCGCCGGTGATCTCGAAGCGGCACCACAACGTGCCGAGGCCGCAGTCTTGGTTCACCGAGGCCTGGCAGATGTCGTTGTTCGGACGCAGCACGCCCGAGGCTTCATAGGTGTCCGACGGACGGCGCTCGGGCAAACGGAAGCGGCCGCTCGCCGGCATCTTCAAGTCGCGCTCTTGCACGTAGCGGCCTTCGACACAGGCGAGACGGTAGACGGGGTCGCCCTCTGGCTCGTCGTACGGCGTCTGCGCGAAATAGAGCATGATGCGGTTCACGCCCGCGGGCTCCTGGCGGGTGCTCGCGCCACCTAGCGGCAGAGGCTGTGTCGAAGCCATGCGCACGTTCTTCACGTCGAACTCGTAGCAAGCCGAGCCGGCGGTGAGCGGCAGCTGACGCTGATCGTACTGGTAGGCGAACTTCGCGCGGTAGGCGACGTCGTTGACCTTGGGGTCGGTGTGCCAGCGCAGCTCGTCGGCGTTGCCGCCACCGTCCGCGTCGTCGTCGGCGTAGCGGTCCTGCGTGCTGTTCGCGGAGCGTGGGTTCCCCTGGAAGGTGACCTCGATGAAGTCCGGGCTCGAGTCGTTGTCGGAGTCGAAGCTGCGGCGCTGGGTGCCGAGGAAGATCTCCTCGCAGTCGAGCAGGCCGTCGACGTCGCTGTCGACACGTGTGAGCGGCGTGCAGGCGGCGTCCGTGGGGTCCATCGGGTCGAATCCGCTCAAGCGGAAACGCCACTCGACCATGTCGTTGAAGCCGTCGCCGTCGCTGTCGGCCCGCACTTGCGACGAGCCGATGTTGTACTCCTCGAGATCGGTGAGACCGTCGCGGTCGCTGTCCGCCATCAAGGTGTCGCCCACGGGGCGTGCCGACAAGTTCGAGGTCATGAAGTTCGACAGCGCGTAGATGCGGCGTGACTCGGCGAACTCGAAGCCGGCGAAGGTGATGGCGTCACCGTTCAAGAACTGGCGGAAGGTGCCGCCGCCCTGGGCCGCCATGTCTTGCATGATGGCGCGGGTGGTCTCGCCGATGGTCGCGTAGTTGGCGACGTAGGGATCGTGCTCGGTGCAGCCGTCGATGTTGATGGCGCCCGGGTTGAACATGTCCGCTTTGGCGGCGAACACCGTCGAGAGGTGGACGTCGATGCCGTAGAGGCTGCCGAGCGAGACGACGCGGCGGACGGCGCGGACGGCGTTGGTGGCCGAGTTGGGCTCACCGCGGCAGTTGTTGGGGAACGGCTGGCCGTCGGAGAGGAAGATGATCTCGTAGCGGGTGCGCTCGCGCGCGACCTCGTCGAGCTGCGCCATGTCGCGGTCGAGCAAGGTGAAGACGCGGCTCAGCGCGCCCTGGAAGTTGGTGTTCGAGCCGACGCGCGCCAGCTGGGGGAGGGCGAAGATCGCCTGGCGGCCGTCGCTGGTGAAGCCCGGCAAGCCGCGCTCGTCGCGGGTGTGCACGTCGACGTCGCCGTAGAAGCTGACGATGGCGAACTCGACGCCAGCGCGCAGCTCTTGGGTGCTCTCGTTCGCGAGATAGTTGCGCACGAGCTCCGTGGCCGCGGCGATGCGGCGGTTGTTCGTGTCGGTGACCGTCATCGAGTTCGAGCGGTCCATGACGATGACGATCTTCAAAAACGAGCGCAGATCGTCCGCGTTCTCCGCGCAGAAGCTGCCCATCAGCTCGACACGGTTGTCGAGCACGATGTCGGTGCTCGCCGGGGGAACGAAGAGCTCGTCCTTGGTGCACGCGACGGAAGCCAAGAACGCAAGTGTAATGAGGCCGCGATTGCGGATTGTCACTGAAGCACCTGACAATCGACTTCAGAGTTGAAGTAGTCGACGTCCTGCAACGTGTTGGCGATGGGGTCTTGAGTAGCCAGGTAGCGGAAGAAACGTTGCTCTCGCTGCCGGGTCAAGGCGTCCGTGGAATTTCCGTCACGATCGACGAGATCGCCGTTCAAGTCGTTGACGTCACCCGTGGCCGGCACCTTCAAGGTCGGAGGCACGTAACGTGGGCGCAAGCAGGCGACACGCACGAGCGGCACGCCCGACAAGTTGTCCGACATGTTCTCGAGAATGTAGAGGCGGATCTCGTTGATGCCCGTGGTTGGCGGCGTGATGTCCTCGGAGATGCCGGTCGCCGCGAGGTGCACGTGGCGCACGTCGAACGAATAGCAGGTGCGGCCGTCGATGGTCTTGCCGATCTCGTTGCGCACGTAGCGGTAGTGCTCGCGGCTCTCGACATCGCTCTGGAAGACCAGCGGGTTCAAGTGCCACTCGATCTCGCGGCCGTTCGGGATGCCGTCCTGATCGAGATCGCGATCGTAGTCCCAGACGGTGGGGGAGAGGCCGGCGTAGACGTCGACCTGATCGATGAGGCCGTCGGCGTCGGTGTCGGGGATGCGCGGATCGGTGCCGACCGCGCGCTCCTCGCAGTTCGTGAGGCCGTCGAAGTCGTCATCGAAGTAAGTGGCGCCGGCGCCGAAGCCGTCGTGATCGCAGTTCACCCAGGTGCGGGGATCGGCCCTGGTGCAGAGCGTCGCGTCGCCGCCGCGGGACATGTCCACGATAGCGGGCAAGCACGGATCGTTCGGATCGAAGCCAAAGCCGCGCTTGGTGTGCTCGATGTAGTCGCCGTAGCCGTCGCCGTCGGTGTCGGCGCGCAGCGGGTTGGTGCCGGCGTCGTACTCGTCTTCGTCGACCATGCCGTCGAAGTCGGTGTCGGCGAGGTTGCCACCCTCGGTGAGGCGGTTCGAGACCGCTTGCACGAAGAAGCCACGGATCACGCGTGTCTGCTTTAGCGAATCGAAGTTGAGCGAGCCGAAGTCGATGCTGTCGCCGCCGTAGAACTCGAGGTAGTCGCCATCACCGACCGCGGCCATCTGCTGCATGAGCGGGATCGCCTGGGTGGTGTCGCCGAAGATGGCGACGATGGCGGGGTCCGCGAGCGGGTCGAGCACGAGGGCGCTGTTGAAGCGCATCTCGCCGACTTGGTAGCGGTCCTCGAGATCCATGATGTCTTGGACGAGCTTCAAGATCTGGTAGGGCTGATTGTAGTCGTTGCCGGCGAGGAGCGTGATGTTGCCCAAGCCGCCGAAGAGACTGCTCGAGTCTTCGGGAGCGAAGCACGAGGTCTCACCGTCCTCCGAGGTGCACACGTACGCGCCGCCGTTCCCTGGATCGTTGGCGCAAGTGGGCTGACCCGAGCAGCCGCCGCCGCTCACGCAGTCGGCGTCCGACCGGCATAGCGTACCGTCGGTGCAGTTACCCGCTTGCATGATGCAGGCGATGTAGTCGGCGTCTTCGCAGAGCAGGTTGATGTTGTCCGGCGGGAAGTTCGGATCGAAGTCGTTGCCGAGGCCGACCTTGCACTGCGGGTCGGGGAAGCCGTCGGACATGAAGACGGTGACGTACTTGGTGCGGCCGAGCTCGGCGAACCCGCGAAGAGGATCGTTACGGACGCTCTCCATGTCGCGGACCATCTCGCTGTAGGCGACCGAGAGCGCGCCCTGATAGTCGGTGACGGTGTCCGCTTGAGCGACGTTATCGAGGCCCGGCGCGATGCGCGCGAGGTCGTTGGTGTAGACCGGCTCGTCGTCGGCGATGGGCGGCGTCGGCGTGACCGAGGCGTTGAAGACGATGATCTTGAAGAAGGTCGCGCCGCTGCCGATGAGCGCTTGGATGGTCTCGGTCACCGCGACGACGCGCTGGCGGTTTTGATCCGAGAACTGCTGCGAGCCGGAACCGTCGACGATGAACATGATCTTGACGGGGTAGACGACGTTCGCGGCAGGGGAGGTGCAGAACTCGCCTTGGAGGCGGAGCTTGTCATCGACGCCGACGAGCTCTTGCTCACGCTCGGGGAACTCGAGGCGAACCTTGGAGCACGTCGTCTGCGATAGCAGAGCAGCAGCTAGAAGCGCGGGACGGCAGCGCCATAGGGGGGGCATCACGAATTCCTCCGTATGGGGAAGTTTTACCAGAGACTCGAAGGCCCCTCCTCTCCGATTTTCACGGAGCAGGAGGGGCCTCGAGATGTCTCACCTGAACACAGTACCTAGTAAAGCTCCTACGCTTTGAAGCTACTAGGCACGGCGACGGCGCAACACGGCGGCAACCGACAGCCCGATTGCGAGCGCCGCAAGGCTTCCTTCCGCCTGAGTCGACGAGCAACCGCCCGACGAATCCCCGCTACCCTCACCAACCTCAGCCTTGATCTCTTGAGTGGACGAGCTCAGCGGCAGCCCAAGGGGGTCACCGTTGACGAGCTCGCTCGTGACTTTGATGGAGTACGCGCCAGCCTTGTCCGCCTTGAAGCGGATGGTGCTGTAGCGCGGGTCGGTACCGACCTGGAACGTGCCCGGGTAGGTGGCCGACGAGCCGATGGCGTTGTCGAGCGTGCTGTTCGAGCCGCCCGGCTGCTGGCTGAACGTCGCGGTCCAGTGGTGAACCTCATTGAGGCGGTTCGAGAACAAACGAACCTCGATGACGTCACCGACCTGGAGGCGGGTCAGATTGTTGTTACCGGCGAGCGCGAGGCGCGTCTCGAAGGCGTGCGTCGGGTCCAAGCACGAGGCCGACTTGTCGGCGTCCGACATACCCGCGTAAGCGATGCGGTCGACGACGTAGCACTCCTTGTTGTCGCACGATTCGTACTGGCCATTGGTGTTGTAGTTGCCCGCATCACCCTGACCGTCGTTGTCCGCGTCGACCTGACCCGGGTTCGCAACCAGGGCGCAGTTGTCGCGGAAGTTCTCACGGCCGTCGCCGTCAGCGTCGTTATCGCAGACGTCGCCAATGCCGTCGCCGTCCATGTCGCGCGCGGTCGAGTCGGCGACTTCCGGGCAGTTGTCGGCGTCGTTCACGAGGCCGTCACCGTCTGGGTCGTCGTCGCAAGCGCCGCTGGTGGCGGTGCCGGCGATGAGGCGGCAGGGATCCTGCGTGTCGAGGATGCCGTCGTTGTCGTCGTCGGCGTCGCAGATGTCGCCTTCGGAGTCACCGTCGTTGTTGGCCTGCGACGGGTTCGGAACCAGCCAGCAGTTGTCGTTGCTGTTGAGGATGCCGTCACCGTCAGCGTCGGTGTCGCAAGCGTCACCGATGCCGTTGAGGTTGACGTCGCCTTGGAGCTGGTTGGCCGCGGCCACGCAGTTATCGCAGGCGTCACCGACCTGGTCGCCGTCAGCGTCGGCCTGGTCGTAGTTCGAGATGAAAGCGCAGTTGTCGAAGTCGTCTTCGACGCCGTCGCCGTCCTGATCGTCGGCGAACTGATAGGTCACGCCACGATCGGTCATTGCTACGAGGATGCTGCAGCCGCAGCCGCAACCGCAGCCACCACCTGATTGCGTGGGGGTACCGCAGTTACCGGACACGCACTCACCCGCCACCGCCTGGCTCGGAACGAAGGCCGTCATGGCCATCGCCAAGCTACATAGTCCGATAAGTCCAAGTGCTCTCATCTGTGAATCTCCTTCAAACAGGTTCGACATCATTGCTGCCGATGCTCGCGCAGCGTGTGGAACCCTTCTAGCTAGTGTTGTGCCAAGTCTTCGTGAACCATGATCGCTGTTGTGAGATCAAGCACTTACCGCAAGTGTGGCACTCCCAGAAACCACCCGGTGCATTCTTGATGGGGGATCGAGACCGCAGCTGATCGTATGTGCGTGTGGGAGCATCGCTTGCCGCTTGGACCTATGAGATTGGTCTAAGTGGTTGAATGTTATGGTGTTTTTCTGCTTTGGAGATTGCCGGGATGGCCGTGGGATCCACACCACGATCAATGATAGCTTAGTAAAATCAGCTAGTTATTGTGAGGGGTGGAGTAGTGTGGAGCAAATGCCTCAAAAATGCGCTGGCGTGAAATGTTTTTACTAATCAGGTAGTTATCTTTGGTGTGTTGACAAAAGTCAACACATTTGATCGTGGGGTGTTCACCACACACTTGGCTGTGGGGTTTTCACTCCTCACGCAGGATCGTGCTGTTCAAGCGCTTTAAATGATCCTCGGAAGTGGCCTGAGCGCGGGCATCGGCGATGAGCTTCGTGCGCTCAGGACCCTGTTCGAGGGTCGCCAAGAGGGCGATGCTGTCAGCATAGGTGGGCAACACCGAGATGGCGCGTTGGAGTTGGCCGCGGGCGCCATCCCGATCACCGCGCTGTAGGCGGATGTGGGCGTCTAGCTCGAGAGCGAACGGTGAGTCGGGGTCGAGGTCGAGGGCGGCTGTCACGGCTTCCTGAGCGGCCGCGATGTCCTGGGCCCGCCACTCGAGACGGCCGCGCTCGGCGATACAAAGGTGCGCCTTGGGATCGAGCTCGACTGCGCGGATGAGCTCGGCGCGCGCTTCCGCGAAGTCGGCCGGGGTGCCGTTGATCTGCAGGGCGAGGGCCATGGCGAGGTGCGACTCGGGGAGCTTGGGATCCGCGAGCTGCGCGGCCTTCGCGCTGCTGAGGGCGACGACGCGATTGCGTTCGTTGAGGTCGCCGAAGATGAGCGCTCTCTGAGCCTGCGCGCAGCCGAGACCCGCGAAGGCACGGGCGCGAACATCGGTCGAGACCGTCGAGGTGAGCTGCTGATAGAGGTCAGCCGCGAGGTCATTGCTCGCGGCCTCGAACCGCAGATACGCGGTGCGCGCTTCAGCCAGCGCCTCGGCCTCACTGTCGCGCTGCTTGCCGGCTTTCATCCCCCCCGCGGCGCGCGTGCGCTTCTGCTCGATGTCGAGCGCGAGCCACATATTCATGCCGCCGCGCTTCCCAGACGGCGACGACATCGCATCGGTGAGCTCGGCCTTCTCGCGCTTGCTCCGCAAGAACCCGTCAGGAACCTCGACCCGCTGCTCGACCACCGCCGGCGCGTCCACGTCTTTGACGGCCGTGTGCTTCTGCAGCTCTTCGACCGCCACACCCAACCGCTCGGCAACCGCCCGCAGCGACTGCCCCTTCGGAAGCACCAGGAACATACCCAACGCTCATGTCACGACCGCCCCCCCAGAAACCACCCGGTGCATTCTTCGCTCGCGCGTCCGCTCCAGAAACCACCCGGTGCATTCTTCGCTCGCGCGTCCGCTCCAGAAACCACCCGGTGCATTCTTCGCTCGCGCGTCCGCTCCAGAAACCACCCGGTGCATTCTTCGCTCGCGCGCCCGCTCCAGAAACCACCCGGTGCATTCTTCGCTCGTGCACCCACTCTAGAAACGGACCCCGGTGCGGTCTTGTGCGCGCGCCCCCGGCTCTAGAAACCACCCGGTGCTGTCCTGGAGGCGCTAGAGAGTCAGCAGATACGCCAGCAAGTCGTTGATTTCACTCGGCGTCAGCGTATCGGCCTTGCCGTGGGGGGGCTTGCTGTAGCGCTCGATGACCGCACGCAGAGCAAAACGATCGCGAACATCGAGGCCGTCCTTGTCAGCGGCGACATCGAAGCCCCCGAGACCGGTGTTGAGCATTGGCCATACGTCCCAGGCACCGATGAGCGCCGGGGCTGGGAAGCCAGTGAAGTACTCACTCTGCATCTCTTCACGCAGCGGCATGCGATGCGGTGTGCCGACCTCGATGAAGCGATTGCGGGTCGCCGCGACCTGGTCGGTCGTGAAGTAGGGCGCGGGGTGACATGACGCGCAGTCGGCCTTGCCCTCGAAGAGCTTCATGCCCCGAAGCGGAGAACCCTTGGCGCCATCGGGTAGCGTGAGCTCGGCAGGCGGTGCCCCGTCCGCGCCCACGAACGGATTGGGGAGCGTCGCGAGCTCCGAAGCAAAGATCGTGAGCCAGGTGACTTCGTCGTTCGTTTGATTCGGATTCTGGAAGCGGTTGCGGTCGCCGACTTTGCGGTTGGTCTCGGGGATGCTGAAGGTGCTGGCTGGGACGAAGTATGGCGGAGTCTCCGCGACGCCGCGGATCGTCGGCACACGATAGATGCGCAGCGGCGTGGTCTTCTCGAAGAGGACGCTATCGCCGTGACCTTCGACATGACACGCCTCGCACGACATGCCAGTGCGGCCGAGATCGGTGAAGAAGAGAATCTGCCCCAAGCGCTTCTCGCGCTGATTGAGCGTGTTGACGAGCGCGACCTGCTTGGTGATGAGGGTCTGCGGCGCCTTGGTGACGTCGACGATGGCGAGTGTTCCGCTAAAGCGGTTGAGCACGTAGAGTGTCTGCTTGTCGGGCGAGAGCGCGAGCGCCTGCGGCCCGGAGTGCAGCTCGATGCCCGAGCGTTGATTCACGCCGAAGTCCGCCGCGGCGCGGGTGAGCGGAAAGTCCTTGCGGGGTGGGACGGGGAGGGAGCTGACGGCGGCCTTGTCGCCGGTGAGGAGCTTTGCCAGCTCCACCACGCGCACGAGCCCAGTCGCGACATCGGCGACGTAGACGCGGCCTGCCTCTTCATCCACCGCGAGACCCTGGGGGACGCCATAGCCGAAGCCCAGGTGCGAGGTGACCCGGTCGCTCGCGAGATCGACGACGCTCACGCCGCCGTTCATGCTGACTTCCATCTTGTCGGGATTGGGTCCGATGTTGGGTCCGATGTTTGCCGACAGGATCTTGTCCGCTTTGGCGAGCCAGAGGAGATCGCGTTGGGCTTTACCGCCCATGATGAATTTGCCGTAGGGCTCGGTGTGGCCGCCTACGATGCGCGTCTCGGTGTCGGGCGTGATGATGGATGTGAGCTTGCCTGTCTCGCGATCGAGACGCTCGATACGCCCGGTGAGCAGACTGCCGACCGCGACCGAGCTGCTGGTGAGGGCGAGGCCTTTGGGATTCGGATCGACGCTGGTGAGCCAACGCTGCTTGCCATCCTTCAGTCCGATTTTGCGGACAGTGTCGAGGGCTTGCTCGGCGATGATGATGCTGTCTCCATCGACGGTGATGGCGCTCGCGTAGGCTGGCGCGTCGAGCTCGCCGAGCTTCTGGCCGGTGCCCCCATCGCAAATCCAGACCTTGGGCTCGAACTGATGCGCGACTACGAGCCGCTTCTTGCCGTCCGCTTCCGCGTACACGGCCAGCGCGCTCGGCCCATCACCACCCGGCAACGCCTCGACCGCCCCGCTCGCGACATCGTAGCGATAAAGCGTATCCGTGGTCCCCGACGCCGCGAACACCGCCCCATCCCCAACGACCATCGCCATCAAATCCGGAAACGCCGCGTCGTTCACCACCCGCAACCGCAACGGCTGCGCCCCCTGCTTCCCCCCCACCAGCGCCACACTGACAGCCTGCGCATCCGTCCCCGCCGGCAAAACCAGGTCCGCCGGCAACCTCACATACGCATGCGTCCCATCCACGGTATGCACCGGGTGCTTTCTTGAAATCGGGGCGCCGAGCTCGAGCTCCATTCCGTCGCGGAAGTTTTTCCCAACGAGGGCCAGGGGTTGACTCGTTTGATTGCTGATGAGCCGGGGGCCAATGTCAGTCAGCTCGGGCGGCTTGCTGCACGCGGTGGCGAGCAAGAGGAGGAGGGCGGCGCGAGGATGCATTCTGGTTAATCACCATACCTTGACCTCGCGCACCAGCGACTGCACTGTGCCGCCCTTCCGGCGTTATTGCCGGCCTTCGAGGATTGAAAACATGCGCGAAATCTTGAACGAGCTCGGCCTCGGCGCCGACAGCTTTGGCGCCTCGGCGGGCAGCCCAATCGAAACCCACGGCGAATGGCTGGACAGCTTCGCCCCGGGAGATGGTTCGAAGATCGGTCGCGTGAAGATGGCGACGGTCGAAGATTACGAAGTCGTCATGAAGAAAACACTGGGTGTTTTCGAGAAGTGGCGCGCCATGCCCGCCCCCCAGCGCGGCGAGATCGTTCGCGAGATGGGCAACGCTCTGCGCGCAAAAAAGAAAGCACTCGGTGCACTCGTCTCCCTCGAGATGGGGAAGATTCGTGCCGAGGGTGAGGGTGAGGTCCAAGAGATGATCGACATCGCCGACTTCGCGGTCGGTTTGTCGCGTCAAATCTATGGTCAGGTGATCGCGAGCGAGCGCCCGCTGCACCGTCTCACCGAGCAATGGCACCCGCTGGGTTGCGTCGGCATTATCAGCGCCTTCAACTTTCCGGTCGCCGTCTGGTCGTGGAACGCGTTCCTCGCGGCTGTGTGTGGCGATGTGATGATCTGGAAGCCGTCGTTCAAGACGCCGCTCTGCGCCATCGCCACCCAGAAGATCATGGACGATGTCCTCGCCAAGCACGGAATGCAGGGGGTGATGTCGCTCATCATCGGCGCCAACGAGACCATCGGCGAGAAGCTCATCAACGACGAGCGCGTCCCGCTCATCTCGGCCACCGGCTCGACCCGCATGGGGCAGCATGTCGGTCAGGTCGTCGCCAAGCGCTTCGGCCGCTCGCTCTTGGAGCTCGGGGGCAACAACGCCCTGGTGGTCATGGACGACGCCAACCAAGAGCTCGCGCTGCGCGCAGTGCTCTTTGGCGCGGTCGGCACGGCTGGTCAGCGCTGCACCTCGACCCGCCGGCTGCTCGTCCACAAGAACATCGCCGGTGGTTTCGTCGACAAGCTCGTGAAGGCGTATGACCAGGTAAAGATTGGCAATCCGCTCGAGGAAGGCACTTTGATGGGCCCGCTCATCGATGCCGACGCGGTCGCGAGCTATACCCGCGCTCTCGAGCAGGCGAAGGCCCAAGGCGGCGAGCTCCTGCGTGGCGGCAAGCGGCTCACCGGCGAGAAGTACCCGGGTGGTTTCTATGTCGAGCCGGCTATCGTGCGGGCCAAGGCCGAGATGGCCATCGTTCGCGAAGAGACCTTCGCGCCGATCTTGTACGTGATGACCGTGGACTCGCTCGAAGACGCGATCCGCATCAACAACGACGTGCCGCAGGGGCTGTCGAGCTCGATCTTCACCGAGTCGATGCGCAACGCAGAGCGCTGGGTGTCGGCGATGGGCAGTGATTGCGGCATCGCGAACGTCAACGTTGGAACCAGTGGGGCGGAGATCGGCGGCGCCTTTGGCGGCGAGAAGCACACCGGCGGTGGACGCGAAGCCGGCTCCGACTCCTGGAAGGCGTACATGCGCCGTCAAACGCAAACCGTGAACTGGTCGACGGCGTTGCCGCTTGCCCAGGGGATTCAGTTCCTATGAAAGCTCTGCCGTCGATCCGCGACGTTCAGCTCGAAGGCCGCGCGGTCTTCATGCGCGTCGACTTCAACGTTCCGGTCGAGAACGGGAAGATCACCAGTGACGCACGCATCCGCGCGGCGCTGCCCACCATCAAGTACGCGCTGGACGCGGGTGCGAAGCTGGTGCTGGCCTCGCACTTTGGCCGCCCGAAGGGAAAGCGCAACAAGGAGTTCTCGCTCGAGCTGGTCGCAGATCGTCTGAGTGAGCTCCTCGGCAAGGACGTCGCCTTTGCCGAAGACTGCATCGGTGATGGCGTGATGGGCCTCGTGCGTGAAGCGCGTCCGGGCAGCGTCATCTTGCTCGAGAACCTGCGCTTCCACGCCGAGGAAGAGGCGAACGACACCGAGTTTTCCAAGAAGCTCGCGGCGCCGTTCGACGTCTACGTGAATGATGCGTTCGGCGCCTCGCACCGCGCGCATGCGTCGATCGTCGGGATGACGCACTTCGTAAAGCAGAAGTGCGCGGGCTTCCTGCTCGAGGCTGAAGTGAAGGCGCTCGGGAAGATGCTGGAAGGCGCGGAGAGGCCGTTCGTTGCGGTCGTTGGCGGTGCGAAGGTGGCGGACAAGCTGGGTGTCTTGAAGGCGCTCATTCAGCGTGTCGACGTCCTCTGCATTGGTGGCGCTATGGCGTACACCTTCCTGAAGGCGCGCGGGGTCGAGGTCGGCTCGTCGAAGTGGGAGGGCGACAAGCTGCGCGACGCGACCGAGGTGATGAAGCGCGCCAAGGACCGCGACGTGCGCGTCCTTCTGCCAGTCGATCATGTCTGCTCGGACGTGTTCGATGAGGACGCGACGGCGACCATCGTGACCGACGAGGACATTCCGGAAGGCAAGATGGGCCTCGACATCGGACCCGAGACGCGCAAGCTGTACACCGACGTCATCGAAGAAGCGAAGACGGTGTTCTGGAACGGGCCCATGGGTGTCTTCGAGTGGGAGAAGTTCGCCAAGGGCACGAACGCTATCGCGGAAGCGGTGGCGGCACCGAATGCGTACACGGTCGTCGGCGGGGGTGACTCGGTCGCCGCCATCGAGAAGGCCGGCGTCGAGTCGCGCATCAAGCACATCTCGACGGGCGGTGGCGCGTCGCTCGAGCTTCTCGAGCTGGGGACGTTGCCGGGCATCGACGCGTTGCTGGGGAAGGCTTGAGACTCATGGCACGTAAGCCGATGGTCGCGGGCAACTGGAAGCTCAACAAGACTATTCCAGAAGCCTTGGCGCTAGTGACCGAGCTCAAGAACGCGCTCTCTTCGGTGCGCGATGTCGATGTCGTCGTGGCGCCGCCGTTCACTGCTCTGTGGGCGGTGCGGGAGCGGCTCGAGGGGACGAACATCGGGCTGTCGGCGCAAGAGATCTTCTATGAAGACTCGGGGGCATTCACCGGGAAGGTCTCGGCGCCGCTCGTGAAGGACGCGGGTTGCGCCTATGCCATCGTGGGGCACAGCGAGCGTCGCCAGCACTTTCATGAGACCATCGAGACTTCGAACAAACGCGTGAGAGCCGCGCTGAAGAGCGGTCTCGTACCGATCTTGTGTGTTGGCGAGACGCTCGACGACCGTCAGAAGAATCGCACCAACGTGGTCGTCGCCGAGCAGCTCGATGGTGGTATCGCTGGTTTGTCGCTCGAGGAGCTCAATCGCACGGTCATCGCCTACGAACCGGTTTGGGCCATTGGTACCGGGCACGTCGCGACGCCTCTGCAAGCGCAGGAAGTCCATGGCATGATCCGTGATCGTCTGCGGAGCAAAGACACCGGTATGGCGGACAAGATGCGCATCCTCTACGGCGGCAGCGTGAAGCCGGACAACGCTCACGACTTGAACGAACAGCCGGACATCGACGGCTCTCTCGTCGGTGGTGCGTCGCTCAAGGCGGCGGACTTCATCGCCATCGTGCGTGCGACCCGCGGCACGCATTAGTGCCGCGACGTGCTGCCCTTGACGGTTTTTAGCAGCGCCCCCCGGGCCTGCCTCGCGCCTTTGCATCACGCGGAAGATCCTTCGCTGGGCCGAGTCGCGACGCTAGCGATCCACGGTGAGCACCTCGGTGGTTGCGGAGCGCTGTGAGAACGCTCCGCGTTCCCAAACGGGGACGCGCTCGTGGGTCGTGGCGAGCTCGACCATCACGAGGCTCTCGTCCGCGAAAACGATGCGACCGCGCGTACCCATGGGGACGTGTGTGACGCCCTCGTGCTCCGGGGGGAGGTCCAGGCGGTAGTCGAGCGTGAAACGGACGTTATCGCCGATCTGGAAGCTCATGGTGAGCCTCGCATGAAGTCGGGGAGTACCTCGTTCGGCAGACGGCGGAAGTAGGGAACGATCTGACCCTCGCGCTCGAGAGCCAAGTGCACGCGCATCGCCTCCTGGATCTTCGGAAGGTTGCTCGCGACCATGCCGTTTCTGTTGGCGAGCAGGTCGGCGTTGGCGATCTGCCAGATGTCGCTGAATGGACGCGGTGTCGGTAATCCGTAGAAGCGTGGCATGCGTAGCGCGTTGACGTAGTCGATGGCACCTTCCCAAGACATCGGCGTGTCGGCGTGGTGTGGCGCCAAGCGATGCATGCGAATTGCCCAAACATCGGCGGCACCTGGCTGGGAGAGACCGGCCATGATGTATGGGTCTGGCTTGCCCACGTCGTAGGTGCGGACGCCGTCCGAGCGCGCGCGGTCCGCGATGTTCCGCAACCACCCGGGTGCGCCCTGCTGCCGTGACAGCTCGATGATCTCATCAATTGGACGGAGCTCGACGACATCGTGCGGTGTCTGGAAACCACGCCCTGCACCTGTGAGCCGTGCGAGACCAGTATCGACATTGCGGCGGTGCAGCTCGGTCTGGCGGGCGAAGCGCAACATGAGCGGCATCTCCGCGCGTGGGCCGTCCCATGAGGCGCTGCTGACCGCGCGCATCGCATCCCAATAGCGGCGCTCGATGTCGACTGCGGCGCGCAAGCGCGTGTCGAGATAGGTGTCGAAGCTCATGCCGCTGGCGGGCGAATAGGTTGCGCGGACGTTGCTGAGCTCGCGCTGGAGACCGAACAGGCCGTCGGGCACGTTTGCGTCGGCGCGTAGAGCATCGACGCGGTGACGCAGCGTTTCGAAATACTGTGCGCTCTCGCGAATAGAACGGGTGGATTCTGCGGTGGCCGGCGCCGTGATCACCGGGACAGCGGCGGCCGGCGGCGGTGGAGCAGCCGGCGGTGGAGCTATTGTGACGGCAGGAGCCGGCGGCGGGCTGGTCACCGGCGCTGGGAGCACGGACGTTTTCTTGGTGGCATCGACGGCCGCTTCGGTAGCCAGGCTACCGCGAAGGCGGGCGACCGCGGCAACACTGCGTCCTGCTGCGGATCCGACGCCCCACATGCCGACGTTGAACGCTTCTCGCCCAGAGCGCCTGAGGTAGTCCGCTCTCGCGGCCGCATCACCCCGTGTCGCAGCCATGGCGGCGTGTGTTTCGTTCCACGCGATCTTGGTGCCCGAATACAGCGCCATGCCCGCGCCCACGGTGCCCATCACTGTGGCTACAACTGGCGACGCCACGGTCAACGCCACAACGCCGGCGGCGACCAGCACGGTGGTCCCCGGATTCTCGCGCACGGTGACGTACGCATCGTGCGCTGCCGCGGACACACCTTGCCAACGCTGCGTCCAATCGCCTGACACGTTGTCAGACGCCCGAATGATCTCCCCTGCCGCCATGCAAAAAAACCGTGCAGGTTTCGCGCCTTGTCCCCAGTTCGCCGATTCACGCCCGATCACGATTCGCAGTGAGGTCCACGCACTGCGATTCGGTAGACTCAACTCCCCACCAAACGCTCCCGGTGCTTTCTCGGCCCCCAAGGAATGCACCGGGTGCCTTCTTGTCTCTGTCTTGTCTGTGCGGCTCTGACGCTGCGATTGTTCGATGGGTGAGAGAGCCTCGGCCTCGAGGACGCGCGGAGACCAACGCGCGGCGGAGCGCGCTTAATAGGGACGCACTCGAAGTCACGCTGATTGTGAGTTGGTTTGCTTAGGCCGCTGTTACGAAAGCCGCTGGGCTGTTATAGCGTCCTGGGATATGCGCGCCCTCAGGAAAGAGGGCGGCAAATGGATCAGCCATTTGTTTCGTCTCATCCGAGGCCACCCGGAATGCGTGCTGGAATAGCCGATAATCTTCGAGGTAGGCGCGTGTCTCGGGCGCGTGAGGTGAAGCCCAGCACACCAACGGCCGCACCCTCTCCCGCCAGGGCTCCTTCGGAAGGTCCGTCATGTGATCCAATGGAACGCGCATGATGCGGCGTGCACCCATCGGAGGACGGCCCTTACGCATGGCGTGACCATCCGCAATGATTCCATCAACGAGTGCCTTCACCTCGGCGCGTCGCGTCGCTTCGCTCAAGTGCTTCCACGCAGGCAACGGTGCGAAGGTCAGCGCGTACTCGATGTTGAAGTCTCGACGATGCACTGGTCGCGGGTGGCGTTTACGTTTCTCCGCGTCGACTGCCCGGGAGTAACGAGTCCCGTTCAATAGGCATCCACGCATTGGCGCGCCCGTGAGCAATGAGCGCGCGCAATGCACGCCGGGCCAATCCTGTGGGCGCACCACGAGCCCCTCCTTCACGCTTTGCGAGAGCACGTATCGAAGGCTCTGTACTTGGCTCTCCGCTGTTGGCAGCGCGACCATTCGATAGTCCCGCCACATCTGCCCATGTCGATTGACCTGTCGGCTATGCCCCCAACGATAGGAGATCTCGCGTTTGACATAGCCGATGAAGGCCGGCACTTGCTCGGGCGGCCCCTGGAGCATGAGATGCGCGTGATTCGAGAGGAACGCGGCGGCGTACAGCTCGACCTTTGCGTAAAGAAACAGCGCACGCGCGAGTACGCCCACGATGATGTCGTTCAGCTCAGGACAAGGCCTGAGCAAGTGGCGGCCCTGAACCGCGTAGAGAATGATGTGCAGAGGCACATCACTTTTGATGAAGCGTGCGTGCCGCGTCGCCGCGTACAACTTCTCGCCGCGCTCCAGCGCAGCATCGATCTCTGAAATGCTCATGCCGCAATGCAGAGCACCTAGCGTGCCTAGGCCGAGCTCGTCAGTCCGCTCGCCTGAAAGCCTCGAGCGCACCCCCCACCGCCGAGTGTCTCAACCTGAGACGCAAAAACGCACCACATGAAAGCACCTGGCGCTTTCGTGGGTAAGCAAGAAACCACCGGCTTACTTCAGGTGGGTGGTGAAGAAGCGGAGGGTGTTGCCGATCATGGAGACGCGGTTGCTCCGCTTGGAGGCGCCGTGGCCTTCGTCGGCGTAGATCATGAGTTCAGCGGGTAGTTTCTTGAGGAGCATGGCGTCGTACATGCTGACGGCTTCGCCGGCGGGGACGCGGGGGTCATTGGCGCCCTGCAAGATGAGCAGCGGGGCTTTGATGCGGTCGATGTAGGTCGAGGGGGAGAGCTTGGCCAATACGTCGTGGTCCTTTTCGGGGTCGCCGTACTCGGAGATGCGGAGCACTCGGCGGTAGGGGGCCGTGTTGTTCAGGAAGGTGATGAGGTTCGAGATGCCGACGACGGACACGCCCGCGTCGTAGGCGCCCGCGAACATCGTCATGCCGACGAGCGTCGAGTAGCCGCCGTAACTGCCGCCGTAGATACCGACCTTGGGCTCGACTCCACCCACGGCGAACGTTTTGCGCGCCCAGACCGCGGCGTCCTCGATGTCCGTGATGATGTTCAAGCGCTTCGCGCCGTCATCGGCCGCAAGATACGTCTTACCGTAGCCATCGCTGCCGCGGACGTTTGGCGCCACATGAACGAAACCGGCGTCAACGAAGAGCTGAGCGCCGCCGTTGAAACCGCCCAGGTATTGTCCTTCGGGGCCGCCGTGGAACTCGACGATGACCGGGCACAGCGTGTTGGCGCACTCTTTGGGCCGGCGCACGAACGCGGGGATGGCGGTGCCGTCGCGGGCCGGGTAGCTCTCGAGCTCTGCAGCCACGAATGACCGGGTGTCGAGCTCTGGAATGCTCTGCTCGTGCCAGCTCGTGACTTTGCGCGCGGTGAAATCGATCACCACCGTCGAGGCGGGGCGGTCGCCGTAGTCCACGGTCGCGGTCGCGTAACGTCCACCGCGCGTGAGGCCCGCGACTTGAATGTGATCCGCCTTGGGCAAGAACGGCGTCGCCTCGAGCTGCCAAGCCTTTCCGCGCGCCACCATCGTGAACAGACGCGTGAAGCCGTTTTCGTTCACCTGGTAAACCAAGCGCTTCTTGTCGTCGTCGACGCCGAAGCCCGACACGTCGTGGGCCGTTTCAGCGGACAGTGGCGTGAGCGTGCCATCCTTCCAGAGATACAGACGGCGGAACTCTCCGAGCTTCGGTGTCTGCACGATGATCTCGCCAGCGCGCCCATAGACGGCCTCGTACTCGACGTTCTCTCCCTGGCCGAAGAGGTGCTTGGGCTCGCTCGCGCCGCGTGCGAGCTCCCAGTACTCCGAGGGCAGCGAGCCGACCGCCTTGCGCAGCAGCAGGGTTCCGTCATCGCGGACGTCACTCACCGACCACAGCCCTGCGCCGGTGAAGATCGTCTCCTTCGCTCCGGTCGCGATCACATAACGGTAGACCGCATAGCTGTCCTTCACCTGGTCGTTTGCCGTGAAATAGAGCGATCCGCCATCGCGGCTCATGACGTGATAACGGCTCTGCACGCCTTTCATGTGCTGCACGGCTTTCAGCGCACCGCCGTCCACCGACATCAGGTAGATGCCTGGATTCTCCTCGCCGTTCGCGTCGCGGCTGACCACGATCGTCTTGCCGTCCGGCGTGATCGCCTCGACGAACGTACGATCCTCACCGCTCGTGAGCTGCACCGGGAAGTGTTTCGGGCCATCGACGCGCCATAGCTGCTGCTGACCACTCACGCGCCAGGTGAAGACGAGGCGCTTGGCGTCGGGGGTGAGCAAACCCGCGCCCGGTCCGAAGAGCTCGATCATCTGCTGAACGTGCTTGGTGATCTCGGCGGGAGGTGCCTTGGGGGCGAGCTTCTCGAGCAACCCCGGCGGCAGGCTCTCCAAGCCGTGACCGCTATAGCTCGTTGTGCTGGTGACGGCGGCTGCCGCGGGTGCGGGCTCGGCGGGAGCGGCGGCTTCTGGAGCTGACGTGGATGACGACGACGCGCAGGCGACACAACCAACGACGAGGAAGAGCGAGTTTCGCAGCATCCCGCCCTCAAGCCACAGCGCTCGGGAACGATCAAGCTCTGGTGAGCGCCTCGATGATGGCGCGCGAGCGGCCCGGGAAGATCGGGTGCGGCTCACGTGCCAGCTCGTCGGCTAGCGCGATCGCGGCATCGCCCTCGGGCACACCATCCCGCTCCGCGCGGGCCAGGACCTCGTGCGTGATCGTCGGGATCGAATAGCGGAACGTGTTGCCGAAGTGACGCTCGATCGCGGGATCCGGCGTGACGTAGCCATACTGCTCGTTGGCGCAGTTCACGATGCCCATACGATTGGTCAAAAAGTCCGGCACGTAGGTAATGCCACGCTCGCGCAAGGCACGGCCGTCGCGCTCCGGATCGTCGAGCTGATTGTTGGCGGCGCCGCAGATGATCTTGGTCTGCAGCCTCGGGATCGTCTCGGCGTTGATCACCGCGCCCAAGGCACACGGCGCGAGAATGTCGCACGGCGTGTCGAGAATGGAGGAGTCACCGCGCGCCAAGAGACGCAGCTCCAAGGGCTTGCCGGCGAGCTCACGGCGACGCTTGTCGATGAGCGTGTCGGACACGTCGCCGGCGATCACCTTCTTCACGCCGTGCTCGAAGAGCAGCGAGAGCAGGGGGCCACCGACGTTGCCGATGCCCTGAACGACGACGGTCTTGTCGGCGAGCGAGCCCAGCTTGCGATAGGCGAGGGCGGCTTGCATGCCCGCGATCACGCCACGCGCGGTGTGCGGTGAAGGATCGCCACTGCCACCGATGTCGGCGGGAATGCAGGTCACGAAGCGCGTGCGCGCGTGAATCGCCGCGATGTCGCGGGTGAACACACCGACGTCCTCGGCGGTCACGTAGCAGCCGCGCAGGGCGGTCATCATGTCGCCGTAGGCGTTGAACACCGCGTCACGCTGGGCGCGATCCTCGAGCTTGCCGCCCGGGCCCATGCCGATGACGCCCTTGCCGCCGCCCCAGAACAAGCCCGCCAAAGCGTTCTTGCGGGTCATGCCCTGCGCGAGGCGCAGACCGTCACGGAGATAGCTGCGCAGATCGTCGTAGGCCCAAAGGCGGGTGCCGCCAGCACCGGCGCCACGCGTGGTGTCGTGGACGAAGGCGCCGAGGAGCAGATCGAGCTCGGCGTGTGGCCGCAGGAACACTGCTTCGTGCTTCGCGAAGCCCGAGCGTGGGTCCTCGAAGTACTGCGCGAGCGGCGTGAGGATGGGGTGTGAGACGCGGACCTTGCCGTCGTCCAACACGGCCCACGCGAGAGTGATGTGCTCTTTGCGGAGAAGAGCAGCGACGCGATCGGGAGCGAGACTCAGTACATCAGTCATCGGGGTGGACCGCGATCAGCGAGGAGCGTCTGGGGCCTGCGCCGGGCCTTTGTCGGCCGGAGCTTCGTTCTTGCTGTCGGTCGTCGGCGTCGCGGCGCCCTGGGTGTCCGCGTTCTCGGCCTTGGGGGCTTCCGCTTCGTTGGCCTTCACGTCGTCGTCCTTGCCGGCGTCGGTGGTCGGCTTGTCGTCGCTGGTCGTGTCGGTCGCGGCTGGCTTGTTGCTGTCGAGAGCACGCTCGACGGCCGAGCGTTGGCGCGAGCTGATGGTCGCGAGGGTGAACGAGGTCACGAAGAAGACCATGGCCGCGCCCGAGGTGACGCGGGTCATGAAGTCGCCGGCGCCACGGCCACCGAAGATCTGGGCGCTGGCGCCGCCGAAGGTGGAGCTCAAGCCGCCGCCCTTACCGGACTGCAGGAGCACCACGAGGATGAGGAGGATGCAGGTGACGACGTGGATGATGGTGATCAGTGTCTGCATCGAAAACCTTGGATTGAAAATGCGGTAGGAGAGACTCGAACTCACACGGTATTTCTACCGCCAGCCCCTCAAGCTGGTGCGTCTACCAATTCCGCCACTACCGCCGATTGGTGCGCGGCCAAATAGCAAGCGACTTCGGGCCTGTCAATCAAAGGCTAATCGAGCTAATGGGAGGCCCGGATTTTTCGACGATGGGTCTCCGGGCAAAACTGGCGCTAGCCGTGCTTTCTTTCGTGGTCGTGGCGGTCACGATCTACGGGATCACGACCATTCGTCATGAGGAGCTCGTGCTCCAGCGCGAGACCGAAAGTCGCGCGGTGGCGTTGCTGCGTGCCTTTGCGATCCCTTGCGGCGTGGCGATGGCGAACAACGATACGCCGACGCTCGACAACTACGTCGTGAAGCTCTCGGAAGCCGCGACCAGTCTCGATCTGCGTCACATGGCCGTGCTCGATTTTCAGGGGCGCGTGGTGTCGCACACGCGGCAGGGCGAGTTCGGCAAAGTGATGGATGATCCGTTTACGCGGACAGCGCTTGCCGCGGAGTCACCGCAGACGCGGACCAGTGACGAGGGAGGAGTGCCGGTCCTCGAGATCGCGGTGCCGGTGGTGAGCGGCCTGCGCTGGGGTACGATTCGTGCGACCTTCAGCCTCGAGAACGTCGAGATCGCTATAGCGAACAGACGCATCCGCGTGTTCGTCTTCGCGCTGGTGATGGCGGCGATCCCTGGGATCATCGCGTTCTATACCCTGCATCGCCTTGCCGTCCGGCCGATCGAGAAGATGCAGGACATGGCGGCGCGGGTGAGCCGTGGTGAGCTCGCGGCGCGTGTCGCGATCCGCACGGGTGATGAAATCGGTCAGCTCGCCGAGCAGCTCAACGCGATGGCGGCGCGAATAGAGGATTACACCGCGTCACTCGAGGCGAGGGTCGAGGAGCGCACGCACGAGCTCGCGGCCGCCAACGCTCAGCTCGTCGAGGCGAATCAGCAGCTCGAGCGTTTGGCGAAGACCGATCCTTTGACCGGTTTGTACAACCGCCGGCAGTTCATGGAGCAGCTCGACTTCGAGATCCGGCGCGGCGCCCGTAATCCCCACCAGTTCGCGCTCATCTTGCTCGATGTCGACCACTTCAAGAACTACAACGACACGCATGGGCACAGCGCGGGCGACGAGCTCTTGCAGCGTATGGCGGCCCTCCTCTCGTTGAACCTGCGCGGCACTGACGTAGTGGCACGCTATGGCGGCGAGGAGTTCGTCGTCCTCTTGCTCGACACCGGCGCCGACGAAGGCTTCGCGACCGCGAACAAGCTGCAGCAAGTCGTCGAAGCCCAACCCTTCCCCCACGAAGAGACCCAGCCCAACGGCAAGCTCACCATCAGCGTCGGCGTCGCCTTCTACCCCCACGACTCCCGCGACGGCCGCAAGCTCATCGACTACGCCGACCGCGCCCTCTACAAGTCCAAGGAAAGAGGGCGGAACACCGTCACCCGCTGGTCCGACGTCCGCGAAACCTAAAGAATGTGCCGGGTGGTTTCTGGGGTGCTTCGGTCCAAGAGTGCACCGGGTGCTTTCTTGGATGCCCTGGAATGCACCGGGTGTTTTCTTGGATGCCCTGGAATGCACCGGGTGTTTTCTTGGATGCCCCGGAATGCACCGGGTGGTTTCTGGAGCGCTCGGCCCAAGAGTGCACCGGGGGCTTTCTTTGGGGTCCAGAGTGCACCGGGTGGTTTCTTGGGGGGCGATTGACAGCTCGGGGGAGGGGTTGTAGTGGGCGGGCCCATGGCGACGATGATCACCGAAGAGTGCATTAGCTGTGGGGCTTGCGAGCCCGAGTGCCCGAATGAGGCGATCAGCGAGGGGCCGGACATCTACATCATCGACCCGCTGCGGTGTACGGAGTGTGTGGGGCACTTCGATGAGGAGCAGTGCGCGGCGGTTTGTCCGGTCGATTGTTGCGTGACCGATCCGAACAATAACGAGACGGAAGAGAGTCTCATCGCGCGCGCCAAGGCGCTGCATCCGGACAAGAGCTTCAGCGCTGATTTTCCGTCGCGGTTCAAGTAGGTTTGGCGGGCTCGCCTTCGGCTTCGTCTTGAGGGATTGGGGGCAGCGCGACGGCTGGGTCCAGGGCGACGAGCTCGTAGTCTTCGGGCAATGACTCGCCAGGGTGGTCGGGCGTGGGGTGGTGGACTGCGACCGATGCGTTGATGATGCGCAGGCTCGGGCGCATTTTCATCGCGGCTACGGGTTTGGCGGCGATGCGGTAGCTGCAATCTGGTAGCAGGCTCGGGGCGCCGCGCGCCGGGACCACGGGATAGGTGCGGCACACCAATGGTCTTCGCCAGTAGATGCCGCAGGTGTTGTCGGGCTGGAGATGGCCGCAGCGGAACAGCACTTCGCCGTTCGGACCGCGCGCGTAGGCTTCGAAGCGATGCGTCGCGCGGTGGTACGCGATGAAGCCGCGCAGCAACAGCGGTGTGCGCTTCACCAGGGAGGGCGGGTCACCCACGAGGCTCCGGCAGCACGCACCGCACTTCTGACACGAGCCCAACAACACGTGCGATGGCGGCGCGACCCAGCGCACCAGTGCTTGCGCGAACAAATCGAGCTTGATCAAGGCGACCGCGATCAACGCGACCACCCTCCGTGTGACGAACCCCCGGCTCACGAGCTCCGCGATAGCGGCCGCGAGGAACAACCACGGCAGCAAGACGCCGATCACGACCCACCGAACGGCCGCGAGCCCATCCGCCGCAGCAACACGTAGAAGGCGCCTGGGCCTCCGTCGACCGAACGCGCCGTGCAATACGCGAGGACGTGCGAGCGCAGCGGAAAGCGTCCGAGCCAGCGGGGGAGGGCCTCGCGCAACACCGAGACGCCGCCGGGCGAGCTCTTGCCGCGGCCGGTCACGACCAGCACGCAGCGCTCGCCATCACGCCGCGCCGCCGCGATGAAGTCCGTCAAAGCGGCCTTGGCGTCGTCGCGCGTGTAACCGTGCAGGTCGACGTGCCGCCGGTGCGAGAACGCGCCCT
Source organism: Myxococcota bacterium (assembly GCA_039809465.1). Taxonomy (GTDB): domain Bacteria; phylum Myxococcota; class XYA12-FULL-58-9; order XYA12-FULL-58-9; family JALHOP01; genus JALHOP01. The sequence continues at coordinate 29,275 of JBDHVB010000002.1, read as the reverse complement.
CGCGCAGCTTGTCGACGAGCTCATGGCTCACACCCGGTGCTTGCCCAGAGTAGAACTCCTCGGATTCGACCACGTGGAAAGGCGTGTCACCCTCGACCAACGCCTGCAGCTCCGCCAGGGCGAGCGCGTCGTCATCCGGCAAAGCGGACTCCTTGCGCTTTTCGGGCTCGACGCGCTTCGTCGGAGCCCCGAGAGGCGCAACGCCACCAACCGCGCGCAAGAACTCGTCCGCTTCGGCGGCCGATAGCTCGGGCCCGTCGTCGCGCGCCGCCGGGCGTGTAGTCGCTTTGGCGGACTTCTTCGGTGGAGCCGTCTTCGCGGACTCGAGCTTCGCCGTCTCGGCCTTCTTCGCCTGGTCCGCCGCGAACGTCTTCAGCTGCCCGAACGGTGAATTGAAGCCCGGCTTGTCCTTCTTCGCCATCGGGTCACGACAAGCGCTGCGTGAGATTCTGCACGAGGCCCGCTTCGTTGAGCGTCGTTCCGCTCTTCTCGCGGTAGACGATGAGCTCGTTCATGAAGTCGCGCGCCGTCTGGAAACGCTTGCGCTCTTTCTTGTGCAGCGCCGTCTCCATGATCTTCACGAGGGGCTTGGGCACGTCCGGATTGAGCTTCCTCAGCGCCGGGACCTTGGCCGCCTTGATGCGCAGCATGACGTCGAGCTCGTTGTCGCCGACGAAGACCCGCTGACCGGCGAGCATCTCGAACAAGCAGATGGCCGCGCTCCACAGATCGATCGCCTGCGTGGGAGACGCGCCCTCGATTTGCTCGGGCGACAGATACCCGAGCTTGCCCTTGAGCGAGCCCGCCATGGTCCAGCCTTCGACGCCGACGAGCTTCGCGACACCGAAGTCGCCGAGCTTCACCTGGCCGGTCGACGAGATGTAGATGTTCGAAGGCGTGACATCGCGGTGCACGATGCCGAGCTCACGGCCGGACACGGTCTTTGCGTGGTGCACGTAGTCCAGGCCCTTCAAGACCTCGATCATCACATGCACCGCGACATCGACGTCGAAGCCGCGGCCGAGCTGCTGCAGGCGGTCGGTGATCTGCCCCAGATCCTTGCCGTGCACGTACTCCATCGCCATGTAGTAGCGGCCGCCGGCCTCGCCGGAGTCGTGCACGCGAATGACGTTGGGATGCTCGAGCAAGAGGGTGACGTCCGCTTCGGTCAAAAACAGATCGACGGCATCGCGATTGCTCTCGAGCTCGCGGTGCAGACGCTTGACGACGACGGGGGGCGTGCCTTGCTGTTGGCCATCGCGGTAGGCGAGGAAGACCTCGGCCATGCCGCCTTGTCCGATTTTGCGGACGAGTGTGTAAGGACCGAAGCGCTCCTGGAGCTCGACTGGCGCACCGCTAGTGGTCACATCGCACCCATGGCTCTATCGTTCTCAGAACAAGACGCGTGCGGCAAGAGCACCTCGACAGTCGTACCCTCGCCGGGCGCACTTTTTACCGCGATGCTGCCCGCGTGATCCTCGACGAAGCGCTTGACGATGGTGAGGCCAAGACCGGTGCCCCCCGTCTTGTCACTGAAGAACGGCTCGAAAAGACGGGCGCGCTTCGCCTCGGTCATCCCTGGACCCTGGTCACGCACTGTAAGTTTCAGACCTTCATCCGAGCTCGCCATGGCGATGAACAGGCTGTCGCCCCGGCGCATGACGTCGATGGCGTTCTTGGCGAGGTTCTGGAGGATGCGCTTGACGCGGCCCAAGTCCACCATCGCGGTATCGCCGCTCCGGTCGATGGACAGGTTGATGCCGCGTGGCGTGCACGTCGCCCCGAGGATCTCTTCCATGTCCGCGGCCAAGGCCTCGAGCTTCACGCTGGTCGCGCGCAGCTGTTTGTCGCCCCGCGCGAACGCCAGGAGGTCGCCGATCATCGCCATCATGTCGTCGATCTGCGTGAGGATGCGGTTGCAGCGAAACGTCCGCTGTGACGGATCATCGCCTTCACCCATGAGCTGCGCGTAGCCCGAGACCACGGTCATCGGCGTGCGTAGATCGTGCGCCACGCTCGCGAGCATCTGGCCCACCGCCGCGAGCCGTTCTTGCGTGCTGCGCTGGTTGCGCTCGTCGGCGTTGGTGATCACACGCGAGAGCTGCGCCGCGACCACGGTCATCGTCTTGATGTCGTCGTCCTTGAAGCGCGCGCTGCCGTCGCTCGCTGGTTCGGGCTGCGAGACCTCGAAGGCGCCGATGATGCGGCGATCCCACACGAGCGGCACCCGCAAGATGCTGCGCTCGGGCATGGCCGCGCCATGATCGGCCACGAACGCCAGCGGCTCGTCGGCTTTGACCGCTTCGACGGACAAGCTCTTGCGGGTCACGTTGTAGCGGTAGAGGACCGGCGCGCCGCGGCTCGGCCGCAGCAGCACCGCGGCGGCATGCGCGTGGAGCTGGCCGCATACCAGCACCAGCGCCGAGCGTAGGAGCTCGCGGACGTCGAGGCTCGCCGACGCTTCCTGCTCGAGTGCGTAGAGCAGGTCGAGCTCGCGGTTACGCTTGAGCAGCTCCTCCGAGAGGCGCGCGTTCTCGAGCACGAACGAGATCTGCGCCGCGATCGCGATCAGCAGGCCCATGTCCTGCTCGTTGAACGGTCCGCCCCGGCGGTTCAGGACTTGGACGACGCCGAGCAGCCGACCCTCGGGATCGAGGAGGGGGGCCGCGGCGACCGAGCGCGTCCGAAAGCCGGTCTTCTTGTCGACGGCCGGGTTGAAGCGATTGTCGGCATAGGCGTCGACGACGATCGCGGGTTTGCGATGCTCGGCCACCCAACCGGCGATGCCCTGGCCGACTGGGAGCCGGATCTCGCGCGTCTCGATGCCCTCGGCGACCTTGCTCCAGATCTCCCCGGCGTCGGGATCATGGATGAACAGGGTGGTGCGCGCCGCCCGCATGAGCCGGGTCACCTGGACGAGGACTTGAGCCAGGAGCTGGTCGACCCCCACGGTGTGGGCCAACGATTCGCCGATGGCACGGACCGCGGCGAGCTGCTCTGCCAGGCTTTCACGCGAGCTAAGTCGCGATCTGGCCGGCTGTTTCGGTGTCACACGAGTTTTTGCGGTCTTAGGCGACATTGCACTTCACGAGCCGATAATGCGGACGGGGTCACCACGGCCAACGGCCCGAAGTGTCCCGGAAATTGTTTAACACACCACGCCGACCCGCAGTCGACTGGGAGCACGGATGAGCCAGCAGGCCATTGCGCCAACGCCTCCGACGTTAGGCAGTACCGGGCAGGCGGATTGGGAAGCAGTGCCACTCACCAGCGGGAGCTCGGTGATCGCTGCCTTGCGGGCGCGCAACATCCCCGTGACCCGCGACGTGCTCGCGGCGATCGCCCAGGTCAACGGCATCAGCGATTTCCGCCGCATCGCCGCCGGCACCCCGATTTGGCTGCCGCGCCGTGAATCGATCGTGGGGGAGCGCGCTCAGGTCTGGCGGGAGGCCTTCCAGGGCATCTCGGCCGATGGCTTCGCGACGGTCGATCGCGATCGCGCGCGTGGCGTGGTGCGGGGGCGCGCCACCGAGGGGCCGCGGCTTGCTGCTCCTGCGACCGCCCCACGTGGACCGCAGCCGCAGCAGGCGATTCCAACGCAGGATCTTACGGTCGATCCGCTCGACATCCAGGCGCGGCCGGCGCCGGTCGACGCGCAGCCGCCGGTCGATCCGCAGCTTCAGCCCGCTGACGCGTCGGTTCCTCAGCCCGTCGATATGCAGGCGCAGCCTGCCGCGCTCCCGCAGCCCGGCGATATGCAGCCCGCGACGGCCCCCCTGGAGTCGCAGCTCGCCGATCCGCAACAGCCGACCCTCGCCGCACCGCCGGCCGATCCGAGCCAGCCCATCCCCGATCCGAACGACCCAAGTCGGGTCCTCCTGCCGCCGGTCGCGCCGCCCCAAGACCCCGCTGCCGCCGCCGTTGCGCCCGCCGCCACCCCCGCGCCGGACGCCGCTGCCCAGCTCGGTCAGCTCGTCCAGGGCCTGCGCCAGCAGCTCACCGGCCCCAAGGATCGCAACGCCGTCCTCCGCATCATCTACGCCATGATGTCGAGCCCCGACTGGACCAACAGCCAAGCGCGCATCATGTACGCTCAAGCGGCCGGCTCGCAGAACGAGTGGCAGCTCATCGCCGACCTGCGGGCGTCGGGCCTGTCGAGCCGCGACATCTTGCGCGCCAGCGAGTACGTCTGGAACGACGAGAATTCGCCCTTCGACGGTCAGGTGAGCCCGCCGATCCGCGCGGTGCTCGCCGCCATCGGTTTCCGCCAGCGTGGCTTCGGTCAGCTCGACGCCGCCATCGGTACCGCCGACGCGAGCCTCGAGGACGCGCTCTGGGACATCGTCGACGGCATCGGTGTCGACGCCGCGAACGCGGTCATCGCGAGCCGCGCCGGCGCCAACCCGAACGGCTGGGGCATCGTCTCGAACGAGCGCTTCAACCACGATCCGAGCAGCATCCTCGGCCGCATCACCGACATGATCTACCCGGATCGCCGGCCCGCTCCGCTCGACGGCAGCATCCAGCCCGCACCGCAGGGCACGAACCCGCTCGCCGATCTCATCAGCAGCGAGTACGCCCGCTGGAAGAACGTCACTGGCGGCTTTAGCGGAGCGCAGCGCGACCGCGCTCTCGCGATCTTGCGCATGCCGCCGGGCACCGACCGCCGCTCCTTCGACATCGCCATGGCCGCGACCCAAGCCCGCGGCGAGGATTTCTTGAAGCTCTTCGAAGGCCGCACCCGCGAGCAGATGGCGACCATCAACGCCGCCTTCGACGCGGGCTTTGGCCGTGAGCACGGCGGTTCGTTCGAGACGCGCGCGCTCAGCGTCCTCGACGGCGACCAGATGATCCGCTTCCAGTCCCTGCTCATGGGCACGCGCAGCGATCCGCAGTCGACCGCCCGCTACATCGCGCTCTCGTTGCGCGCCCGCGCGAGCGACCCGGCCGCCATCCGCGACACGTTGAAGCTCCTCGGCACCACCGAGTCGGGCACGCCGACCTGGGACGACGTGGTCAACGCCGACTTCCGTTTGAACCCCGAGCGCTCGCAGAGCGCGCCGCTCGCCGCCATCCTGCAGCGCCTCGGCAACGACGCCATGGTGCAGGTGGTCCAGCGCGACAACGCGAGCCCCGATGAGCCCGCGGGCATCGCGCGCCGCATCCTCGGCAGCAGCGATCCAGTCGAGATTGCCCGTCTGCTGAAGCGGACGGATGGCGATCTCTTCAACGACCAAGAGCTCGCCATCATGAATCAGACCGCCGCGCAGATCGCCGGCGGTGACCCGAACGCCCGACCCAGCGCGCTCTTCCAGTACGTCTCGCAGCGCTGCGGTCCCACCAGCGAAGCCGCGCTCATCGTCGCCCGCATCGGCGGTCCGCAGGCGCCGGCTGCGTTCTACGACGACACCGGCCGTCTGTCGCCGGCGGCGCAGCTCTTCTTTGCCTTGCAGCGTAACGACGCCGCGGCGGTCAGCACGGTGCTATCGCGGACGCCTTTCGTGCAGCTCAGCGGTGTCGAGCGCGCCTACGAGCAGGTCGCCGCCGCCATGGCGCAGGCCCAGGTCGCTCCTCCCGGCGGCACGCCCGACCTGCGCGGCGCGGTGCGCAACGCCTTGCGTGGTGAAGAGCGCCAGCGCGCCTTGCAGTTCCTCACCGGCTTCGACGTCACCAGCGCCGAAGCGATGAGCCAGACCGGCGCGCAGCTCGCCGCCACCATCACGGCCGACCTCGGGTCGCGCTGCGCCTGGTTGCTGCGTCAGTTCGATCACGAACGCGAGCCTCTCGAAGAGCGCTTGATGCAGTTCGAGGTGACCCTCGCGCAGGTGCTCACGGCGGTCGAGCAGCGCCGCGCCGCGAGCGGTGGTCAGCCGACGACGCTCACCGAGGCCGAGCAGATCCGGCTGGGCGAAGCGGTCCGGCGCCTCGTGGGCCAGCGCCGTAACTTCGAAGTCGAGCGTGATGCTCTTGCGCGCTCCATCCAGGACACGACCATCCTCGTGTCGACGACCGTGGCCTCCATCGCCATCAGCCTCGGCACGTTCGGCGCCGGCGCGGCTCCCAGCGCTGCCGTGCTCGCGACCGTCGCGGGGCGCATCGCCACCGTCGCCGCGGTGGGCACCGTCGCTGGCCTTGCAACCGCGCCGCTCCAGGGTGGCGACAACCCGTACCTCTGGAGCGGTCTGCGCGGCTTCTCGTACGGCGCCTTCGCGGGGCTCGGCTCGGCGTCGCCGCAGGTGAACAGCATCCTCGCGCGCGTCATCCCCGGCACCGGCATCCTCGCCAGCACGGCGCGCAACGGCATCGTCATGGCGACGGTCGGCGCTGGCATCTCCGCTTCGAACAACATCGGCGTGGAGTTCGAGAGCCGCGAAGAGATGCTCCGCAAGGTGGGCGGCGATGCGTTGCGCGGCGCCATCTTCGGTCTGGGCTTCGCGGGCATCATGGGGCTGTCGCAGTGGATGCTGCGCGCCGCTGGTGTCGCGCCGGCCGCCGCCGCGGGCACGCCCGCCGAGCAGCTCGATCAGGCCTTGCGTGGTTACGCTGGCGCCCGCGATCTGCGCTCGATGGAGCGGGCTTTTGCGCAGCTCTCGGGTGGCCAGTTGCCGCCGCCCGGCACCGTCCTCGAGATCAGCAATGAAGCGCGCGCCATGCTCGCCAAGGGCATCGAGCAGCACTTGGCCGTCCTGGCGCGCACGCCCGCGACCAGCGTGGCCGCGATGACGGAGCAGGCACGCTGGCTCACGAGCCTCACCCTCTACGCGAACGCTAGTGGCATTCAGCTCCAGGGCGAGGCGTTGCAAAACGCCATGTCGCTCATGCAGCGCCTCGGCGTCGTCGAGACGACCGCGCGTCTCAGCGAAGCGCAGGCACGTAATCTGCTCGTGCAGACCGCCGAGCGTCTCCGCGATGGCGAACAGATCCTGCGCGCTCCAGCGACCGCGGCCGCCACCGCTCCGGGGGCGAACCCTGGTCCGGCCGCCTCGGCGACGCGCGGCGTGCGTTTGGTCCACGACACGAGCCGCAGCGCGCTCGAGCTGCGCAGCTGGCAGCAAGTGAACATGCACGCGCGCCAGGCCGGGACGCGCGCCATGCCGCTCGAAACCGCGATGCGCACCCGCGAAGAGCTCCTCACCATGCGCACCATGCTCGAGACACCCTCGGGCCAGGCCTCGCTCGCGGGGCTGCAGCGCGAGCTCGGTCCGATCGCCGCGCAGGACGTCGATGGTCTGCGCCGTACCTACTTGAGCGCGCTCGGCCGTGTCGACCGTCAGATCGCCGACGCGCTTCGCAACGAGGCGAGCCAGATCGGCCGCGCCGCCATCCCCGCGAACGACGTGAGCCAGTTCTACACGCGGCTCGGCCGCTTGCAGGAGATGCAGCAGTCACTCGGTGCGCTGCGGTCGCGCGGTATGACCCGCGAGCTCTTCGACGTGACGAGCAGCAGCGTCGCGGCCTCACGCCGCACCCTCGACACGCAGCTCGCGGCGCGTGTGCGTGAGACCTTCGCGAACCCCGGCGTCGATCCGAAGAGAATGCTCGGCGTGGTCACCGAGTTCCGCGACACCATGCGGGCGCAAGGCTTCACCGAAGCGGCTCCGGAGACGCTGCGCGCCTTCAACGAGGCGATCCAACGCCTGCAGCGCGCCGCCGCTCCCCGCGCGGCTTAGGACATCAGCCAGGCGAAGCGAAGCCTAATGCGCCGCAGCCCAGTTCGGTCCGGTGCCCACCTCGACATCGAGCGGCACCCGCAGCTTGATGACGTTTTGCATCTCGTGCTTCACGAGCTCCGAGACCCGCGCGGTTTCATCCGGTGGAGCCTCGAGCACGAGCTCGTCGTGCACCTGCAATAGCAGACGACCCTGCAGCTTCTCGGCCTGCAGGCGCTTGTGGATGCGGAGCATCGCCACCTTGATGATGTCGGCGGCGCTGCCTTGCATCGGCGTGTTCATGGCGATGCGCTCGGCTCCCTGGCGGATCGTGCGGTTCTTGCTGCCGAGCTCCGGGAGGAAGCGCCGGCGTCCGAAGATGGTGCTCACGAAGCCGCGCTCGCTTGCCTCGTTGATGGTCGCGTCGAGGAAGTGGCGGATCCGCGGGTAGCGCGCGAAGTAAGCGCGGATGTACGCGCCAGCCTCGGTCCGTGAGATCGACAAGTTCTTCGACAGGCCGAACTCCGAGATGCCGTAGAGGATGCCGAAGTTGATCGCCTTGGCTCTGCGGCGTGCTTCGCGCTCGTCGAAGCCTTGCAAGATCTCGCGTGCGGTGCGCGCGTGGATGTCCTCACCGCGCTCGAAGGCGTCGATGAAGTCCGGATCCTCGGAGAGGTGCGCCATGATGCGCAGCTCGATCTGCGAGTAGTCCGCCGAGATCAGGGTCCAGCCGCGCTCGGGGATGAACGCCGCGCGGATGCGCCTGCCGTCCTCGGTGCGGATGGGGATGTTCTGCAGGTTCGGATCGGTGCTGGACAGCCGGCCGGTCGCGGCGATCGTCTGGTTGAACGTCGTGTGCACGCGCCCGGTCTCGGGGTGGACGATGCGCGGCAGGGCATCGACGTAGGTCGACTTGAGCTTCGTCACCAAGCGGTGCTCGAGGACGATGCGCGGCAGCTCGTAGTCCTTGGCGAGCACCTCGAGGACCTCCGAGTCGGTCGAGTAGCCGGTGCGCGTCTTCTTGCCCGCGGGATAGCCTAGCTTCACGAAGAACAGCTCGGCGAGCTGCTTGGGCGAGCCCAGGTTCACGGGCTCTCCGATGGCCGCGTGCGCGCGGATCTCGATGGCGCGGATGCGCTCGCCGAGCTCGTTGCCGACCGCCGCCAAGGTCTCGTGGTCGATGCGGATGCCGGTGCGCTCCATGTCCGCCAAAACGTACGTGAGCGGCATCTCCATGTCGTTGTAGAGCTCGGCTTGGCCGGCCAGGTCGACGCGCGGCATGAGGGTCGCGGCGAGGCGCTGGGTGACGTCGGCGTCCTCGGCGGCGTACTCGGTGGCGCGCTCGATTGGCACTTCCTCGAAGTTGATGCGCGACTTGCCGGTGCCGGTGACGTCGTCATAGCGGATGGTGTCGTGGCCCAGGACCTCGCGGGCGAGCGTGTCCATCGAATACGACAGGCGCGAAGGGTCGAGGATGTACGCCGCGAGCATGGTGTCGTCGACGGCGCCGCGGATGTGCACGCCGTGCCGCTCTAGCACGATGATGTCGTACTTGGCGTTGTGCGCGACCTTGTGGACGCTTTGATCCTCGAGGATCGGCTTGAGCTTCGCGATCACGTCGGCGGTGGCGAGCTGCGGCGGTGCTCCGAGATAGCGGTGGCTCACGGGCACGTAGACCGCGGGCGTCCCGGGTGTGCTCAATGCGAAGCCCACCAGCACCGCGCGCATCGGATCTTGCGAGGTGGTCTCGGTGTCGAAGGTGAGCTGTCCGTTCTTGCGTGCAGTCGCGATGAACGTGTCGAGCTCTTCGAGCGTCGTCACGGTGCGATACACCGAGCGGTCGATGGTGACGGGCTCGTCGACCATCCGCAATGGCGAGGTGACCGTCTCGGCGGCCTCTCGGACCTCGGCGGGGCTCGGCGTGCCGAAGGGATCTTCCTCGCCTTCGACGCTCTCGGGCGGGGCATCGGGCACGTCGGGGTCGCTGGTGGTGCCGGGAGCGGCGGGCGTTTCGCTCAAGCCCAGCTCGCGCAGGAGCTGCAGCGCGTCGATCTTCCGCAAAAACGGAGCCATGAGCTCGGCGCGCGGCGCGGTGTACGCGAGCTTCTCGACATCGAGCGTGAACGGCGCGTCCGTGGCGAGGACCGTGAGCTGCTTCGACAGGCGCGCGAGGTGCATGTTCTCGATGACCGAGAGCTCGACGGCCTTGAGCTTTTGCTGCGCTTCGAGGCCAGCGATGACCTTTTCGACGTCGCCGAAGGTATCGACCAGCTTGGCGGCGCTCTTCATGCCGACCTTGGGGACGCCCGGCACGTTGTCGCTGGTGTCGCCCGCCAAAGCGAGCACGTCGGCCACGAGCTCCGGGGGGACGCCGAACTTCGCGATGACGCCGGCGCGGTCGAAGGTCTGGTCCTTCATGGGGTCGTACATGAGGACGTGATCGCCGACGAGCTGCATCAGGTCCTTGTCGGCGCTGACGATGACGACCTCGTAGCCGCGCGCGACGCCTTGGTGGGCGAGGGTGGCGATGATGTCGTCCGCTTCGTAGCGGGTGTGCGCGAGGAGCGGGATCTCCATGGCGTTCACCAGCTCGTGAATGAGCGGGAACTGCGGCACCAAGTCCTCGGGTTTCGCGTCGCGGGTCGCTTTGTACTCGCTGTAGATTTCGTGCCGGAAGTTGTCGGTATCGGTGTCGAAGGCGATGCCCAAGAGGTGCGGCTTCTTCTCGCGCAGCAGCTTGATGAGCATGCGGGCAAAGCCAAAGACCGCGTTGGTCGGCACTCCCTGGCGATTCGACAGCGACCGGATGGCGTAAAACGCGCGGTAGATGTAGCCGCTGCCGTCGACGAGATAGAGCGTTTCCTTGCCCATGCGCCGTGCTGGCTACCAGCTTGCCGCCCGCCATTGAAGTCGTGCCACGCGATCACCATTCTCTTCCCTGCGTCGTGACATTCCGCGTCATACGTCGTAGGCTGCCGCAGCCCACGAATGCGCCGGGTGGTTTCTTGGCCGGCCCAAGAATGCACCGGGTGGTTTCTGGAGGGGCCACGCATGCACCGGGTGGTTTCTAGGAGGAATGGTTAAGGTCATGGGCGAGCTCGAAGTACTTGGCCGTCTCACTCCCGCGTATCGTGAAATTCTTACGCCGGAGGCGCTGGATTTCGTTGAGGATCTGGCGTTGACGTTTACGGGGCGGGTGGATGAGCTGCTCGAGCGCCGGAAGGAATTCGCGGCGCGGCTCGATGCGGGGGCGATGCCGGATTTCTTGCCGGAGACCCGGGCCGTTCGGGAGGGAAGCTGGAGCGGGCCGCCGATCCCGAAGGATTTGGAAGACCGTCGGGTCGAGATCACCGGGCCGGTCGACCGGAAGATGATCATCAACGCCCTGAACTCCGGGGCGCGCGTCTTCATGGCCGACTTCGAGGACTCGAACACGCCGCTCTGGGACAACCAGATCGATGGCCAGCTGAACCTGCGCGACGCCGTCCGCGGCACCATCACTCACGAGGACCCGAAGACCGGCAAGAGCTACCGGCTCAACGCCAAGACGGCGACCTTGCTCGTCCGGCCGCGCGGCTGGCACCTCTGGGAGAAGCATGTCCGTTTGCGCGGACGCCCGGTGCCTGGCGCCATCTTCGACTTCGGCCTGTTCTTCTTCCACAACGCGAAGCCCCTGCTCGCCAAGGGCTCGGGGCCGTACTTCTACTTGCCGAAGATGCAGAGCCACCTCGAGGCGCGGCTCTGGAACGACGTCTTCGTCAGGGCACAGCAAAAGCTCGGCATCCCCAACGGCAGCATCCGCGCCACCGTCCTCATCGAGACGCTCCCGGCGGCGTTCGAGATGGACGAGATCATCTACGAGCTGCGTGACCACTCGGCGGGCCTCAACTGCGGCCGCTGGGATTACATGTTCAGCTTCATCAAGACGTTCCGCGCGAGGCCCGAGTACGTCATGCCGGACCGCGCGCTCGTCACCATGGAGCAGCCGTTCATGCGGGCCTACACCGAGCTGCTGGTGAAGACCTGCCACCGCCGCAACGTCCACGCGATGGGCGGCATGGCGGCGCAGATCCCCATCAAGGGCGACGAGAAGGCGAACGACGCCGCGCTCGCCAAGGTGCGCGCCGACAAGCTTCGTGAAGTGAAGGCGGGGCACGACGGTACGTGGGTCGCCCACCCGGGGCTCGTTCCCGTGGCGCTCGAGATCTTCGACACGCACATGAAGACGCCCAACCAGATCGCCAACAAACGCGAGGACGTGAAGGTGAGCGCCGCCGATCTCGTGAAGGTCCCGGCGGGCGCGCGCACCGAGAAGGGGTTGCGGCAGAACATCGACGTCGGTGTCCGCTATCTCGAGGCGTGGATGCGCGGCATCGGCTGCGTGCCGCTCTACAACTTGATGGAAGACGCGGCGACCGCCGAGATCTCACGCACCCAGGTGTGGCAGTGGGTCCGCTACGGCGCACAGCTCGACGACGGCCGGACCGTGACCAAGGAGCTCTTCGAGCAGGTGCTGGGCGAAGAGATGGCCAAGATCAGAGCCGAGCTCGGTGACAGCTACGGCGCTTCCAAGTTCGAAGCGGCCAAGGACTTGTTCGCGCGGCTCTCCTTGGGCGAGCGACTCGAGGATTTCCTGACGCTGCCGGCGTACGACCGGCTCGTCGAAGTTTCACGTCAATCTTGAACCACGCGTAAGGAACAAAAATGTCAACGAATAGCGACGCCATTGCAGCAAAACGTTGGGAAGGCATCACGCGCCCGTACTCGAAAGCGGACATCGACCGCCTGCGTGGCAGCGTCAAGGTCGAGTACACCATCGCGGACATGGGCGCCCGCCGCCTGTGGGAGTTGATGCACACCGACGACTACGTCGCGGCGCTCGGCGCCCTCACGGGCAACCAAGCCGTCCAGCAGGTGAAGGCTGGTCTCAAGGCCATCTATCTCAGCGGCTGGCAGGTCGCCGCCGACGCGAACCTCGCGGGCCACATGTACCCCGACCAGTCGCTCTATCCCGCGAACAGCGTCCCGCACGTGGTGAAGCGCATCAACCAGGCCCTGCAGCGCGCCGATCAAATCGAGCACGCCGAGGGCAAGGTCACGCGTCACTGGATGGCGCCCATCATGGCGGACGCCGAAGCCGGCTTCGGCGGCCCGCTCAACGCCTTCGAGCTCATGAAGGCGATGATCGAGGCGGGCGCCGCGGGCGTGCACTTCGAAGATCAGCTGGCGAGCGAGAAGAAGTGCGGCCACATGGGCGGCAAGGTCCTCGTGCCTTCGAACCAGCACGTGCGCACCCTCGTGGCGGCGCGTCTCGCGGCCGACGTCATGGGCGTCTCGACCATCTTGGTCGCGCGCACCGACGCCAACGGCGCGAACCTCCTCACCAGCGACATCGACGACCGCGACAAGGCGTTCTGCACCGGTGAGCGCACCGCCGAAGGCTTCTACCGCGTCCGCGAAGGCATCGACGCGGCCATCGCGCGCGGCCTCGCTTACGCGCCGTACGCCGACGTCATCTGGTGCGAGACCTCGACGCCCGACATCGCCGAGGCCAAGAAGTTCGCCGAGGGCGTGCACGCCAAGTTCCCGGGCAAGCTCCTCGCGTACAACTGCTCGCCGTCCTTCAACTGGAAGAAGAAGATGGACGAGTCCGCGATGGCGAAGTTCCAGAAGGAGCTCGGCGCCATGGGCTACAAGTTCCAGTTCGTCACGCTCGCCGGCTTCCACGCGCTCAACCACTCGATGTTCGAGCTGGCGGACGCCTACCGTCAGAACGGCATGGCCGCCTACTCGGTACTGCAGCAGGCCGAGTTCGCGAGCGAGTCGAAGGGCTACACTGCGACGCGCCATCAGCGTGAGGTCGGCACCGGCTACTTCGACGAGGTGATGCAGGTCATCACCGGCGGCAGCTCGTCGACGCTGGCGCTCAAGGACTCGACCGAAGCGCACCAGTTCTGAGAGCACGGGCTCGCCGTCTCTGGCGGCGAGCGCGGAGCACCGCGCTGTCGAGCGGGCCACTGGTGCTGACGCGCCCGCTGATTATAGTGCAAGCATGCACCACAGCCGCTTCTGCTCTGTCATCCTCGATTCGAAGACCGACGACCTCGACGCCATCGCGGAGTTCTGGAGCCGCGCCCTGGGCCGGCCGCTCGCGAACAAGACGGAGGACAAGTACATCAAGCTTGCGATGAACGACCGCGAGCCCGTCATCGAAGTTCAGCGGGTCTCCCACGAGAGCCGCGCCCACATCGACATCGAGAGCGACGACATCGAAGCCGAGGTGAAGCGTCTCGAGAAGCTCGGCGCCAAGCGCATCGAGAGCATCAAGACCTGGTGCGTGATGGAGGCTCCGAGCGGCGCGCGCTTCTGCGTCGTTCGGCCGCAGCGCGGCGAGCTCACCGACACCAACTCGAACGTATGGCCTTGAGCGCGCGGTGAGACCGGCGCTCATTGGCGCGACGTCTTTGGCCTAAATCAAAACGCCGCCGACATTGCCTTTGCCAAGCTCGGCTGGCGGCAAAGGCGCGGGTCTGCCCGTTCTTGGCTGACCGCCGTGCTTCTTGTTCTCGGGCAGGGGCGTGGGAGCCCCGAAGGTGTCATTGCCGTTCTGGAGTGGTGCGTGCCCTGCGCTGCCGGCTCTACGACCGTGCTCCGTGCCTGCCGATGCGCGGCTTGCAGGGGAGCGACCGGAACCACGCGTAGGTGGCTGACGCGTGTTTGCTGGAGGACGGCTTGGACGCGAAATCGTATTCGGCATGAGCTTTCCTTGGTGCGGGCGTTTCGAGACACAAAATGCCCTTATCGCACTTCGGTTTTCATTATCAGCGGCGGGCATGGAGGTGTTGCGTGAAGATGCGCGCGAAAGCCCTGCAACGCCGACAGGTGGCCCGCTCTAAGCCCCGCCCATCACATCGACCAGCAGCCGGTCGAGGGTCACCCCGTGCGCGAGGCGCGACGACTTGAGCTTCACGTCGGTCCGCTGCACCGCGAGCAACGCCTCCTGGAGCTCGAGCTTGCTATAGCGGCGTGACTGCGCCTTCAGCGCATCGACCAGGAACGGCCGGATGCCAAGCTCGCTCGCAAGGTCGCTATTGCGGGCACCTTCATCGAGCATTTCCTTCACGCCGATGAGCTGGCGGAACTGGCGCGCGATCATGCCCAAGACCATCAGACCATTCTCGCCGCCGTCGAGCGCGTTGCGCAGGAGCGCCGAGGCCTTCGCCGCGTCGCGGGCGCCGATCGCGTCGGTGAGCTCGAAGATGCTGTGCACGCGCGTCGGCGCGACGAGCTGCTCGACGTGCTCGGTGGTGATGGTGGCATCGGGGCCGGCGTAGACCGCGAGCTTGCTCAAGGCCATGTCGAGCGAGCCCAGCTCGACGCCGATGAGGTCCGCGAGCAGCTGCGCGGCGTCGGGGTCGATCTTTGTCTGGTGACGGCTCGCGCGCCGCGCCACCCAGGAGCCGAGCTCGTTTTGACGTGGCGGCTCGAAGGCGAACAGCCGGCCGTCCTTCGAGAGCCGCGAGCCGAGCTTCATGCGTTGATCGATCTTCTCGCCCGACAAGCAGAGCACCGTCGTTGGGGAGGGCGACTCGAGATAGGCGAGCAGCGCTGCCTGGCCCTCCGCCTTGAGCTTGTCGATGGCCGACAGATGCACCCAGCGCTTGTCCGCCATCATGGGCAAGGTGCGCGCCGCGTCGAGGACGCGCTCGATCGGTGCCTCGCCGGCCCGCAGCTCGTCACGGTTGAAGTCGGGGGCGCGCGTCAGCGTCTTGGCGCGCAGCGTATCGATCGCGTCGCGCAGCAGCAGCGTGTCGGTGCCGACCAGCGCGACCACGGGCTCGTTGGGATCCTTGATGTAGCGATCGAAGTCGGTCCGGGCTGGCATCAGGGCGTCTCCGAGGTATCGCTGGGCTCGACGACGCGCGTCGCGGGGGTGTTGCTCGGCGACTGGGGCGGCGCGTAGGTCGCGCCCGCGGGAGCGGTCTGCGTCGTGCCAGTGGGCGGGCTCTGGGGCTGCGAGCCTTGCTCCGCTTGAGCGGACTGAGGGCCGTAGATCGGCGCGCCGGCGGCGTTCAACGGGGGCAGCGGCGACCACGGCGCCATGCGCGGCACGTTCTTGCCCGGCTGCAGCGGCACCGAGCGCACCCCCATGTTGCTCGACATGGCGATGCGGTCGTAGATCTCGCGGGCCGCGCGTTGCGCCACCCGGTCCAGCGCGCGCCGGCGTGATGCCTCGGTGCCCAGCGCGAGCTGTGAAGGGTTACCTGCGCCAGGCAGGAAGTCCTCGCTGAAGCTCATGGTCGAGGCCCAAAGCACCGTGCCGTCCTTGTCGACCATCTGCGCGTCGATATCGACGACGATCTGATAGCCGGCGATCGCGGCCGCGGGGTCGACGACGGGGAGGGCGGCGGTCCGGCCCTGGCGCACCACACCCTTGATGGTCTCGTCTGCTTTGGCGGAATCGAAGACGATGGTCGCCCCCTCGTGGCCCGCGAGCTCGGCCAGATACCGCGCGATATCGGGCGCGATCCCCAGCGGCTCGTACTCGGCGAAGGTCAAGACGGCGACCCGGCTGCCTCCGAAAGGGGCCTGGGCCTCGGCGAAACCATAGCCACAGCCGGCCAAAAGAGCGCAGCCGACCGCGAAAAAGGATCGGTAAAACGCCTGGTTGATCCGCTGTGTCGGATCGGTACGAAGGTGGGCGCGGGCCCAGAAACGCCGAAGCACGCGTGGCGACTATCAAGCCGGCCGGCGCTTTCGCAAGGCGCCTCGGGCCGCGGGACTTCTGACATTTATGTCGTGACAGCGTGATCGCCGGGGCGGTTCGCGCCAGGTTGATCATGTGGGCCAATGTAAGGCATTAGCCTCCCCGGTTTTCCGCTCGAGCCTAATATTGCTCGAGATTTAGCTAGGGAAATGTAGATCTTGGTAAGCGCTGTGATACGCTCAGTGCGTATGTGGGAGAGCGAATGATCTTCGACTGGGTAGGCGGAGTTTTTTCGAACGATCTGGCCATCGACCTCGGCACGTCGAACACGCTCATCTACGTCAAAGGCAAAGGCATCGTCTGCAACGAGCCGTCCGTTGTAGCGGTCCAGGCCGATGCGCGCGGCGCTCGTAAGATCGTCGCCGTCGGCCGTGAAGCCAAGGACATGATCGGCCGCACCCCGGGCGCCGTCACCGCCATTCGCCCCATCAAGGACGGCGTCATCGCCGACTTCGACGTCACCGAAGCGATGCTCCGCTACTTCATCACCAAGGCGCACAACCGCCGCACCATGGTGAAGCCGCGCATCGTCATCTGCGTCCCCAACGCCATCACCGAAGTCGAGAAGCGCGCTGTCCGCGAAAGCGCAGAGAGCGCCGGCGCGCGCGAGGTCTACCTCATCGAGGAGCCCATGGCCGCGGCGATCGGCGCCGACCTGCCGGTGGCTGATCCCTCTGGCAACATGATCGTCGACATCGGCGGCGGCACCACCGAGGTCGCGGTCATCTCGCTCGCCGGTATCGTCTACTCGCGCAGCATCCGCGTCGGCGGCGACAAGATGGACGAGGCCATCGTCCAGCACATCAAGCGCCGCTACAACCTCCTCATCGGCGAGCGCACCGCCGAGCACATCAAGATGGAGGTCGGCAACGCCTATCCCTTCGATGAGCCGCGCTCGATGCAGGTGAAGGGCCGCGACATGATCGCGGGCGTGCCCCGCACGGTCGAGATCACCAGCGACGAAGTGCGTGAGGCGCTCTCCGAGCCCGTCAGCGCCATCATCGAGGCGGTGCGCGTCGCGCTGGAGCGGACACCACCGGAGCTCGCGGCCGACATCGTCGACAAGGGCATCGTGCTCGCCGGCGGCGGCGCCTTGCTGCACAACCTCGACGTCATCCTGCGCGAGGAGACCCGTCTCCCCGTGATGATCGCCGAAGAGCCGCTCAGCTGCGTGGTCTTGGGGACCGGGCGCGTGCTCGATCAGCTCGAGCTCTTGAAGATGGTCGCCATTCACTAAAGACGTACGTGACGGCGACAAACTCCGCTCGATCCGGGTTGACGCGGCAGTGTGTCCGCGCGATTTGCTAGTCGAGCGCCCATGGCATCGTCGGAATTCCTACGTCGCTATCGCGACCCGCTGATCGTTCTGACGCTGCTGTCGTTGCCGTTCGTCTTCTACGTGTCGAACAGCAAGGAGTCGCGGGACCACAACTTCTTCGACAAGGTGGTCGTCACGGTCTCGGCGCCCATCCAGTGGATCGTGCGCGGTACCGTCGAAGGCGTGATCAAAGCCTGGAACCACTACGTCGATTTGATCGACACCGAGGAGAAGAACCTCGACATGGCCGTCGAGCTCGGCCGCTTACGCGGACAGCTGGCGCGCGATGAAGAGATGCGCCTCGAGAACGACCGGCTGCGCTCTCTACTCTCGATGCGCCAGCGCGCCGCCGGGGTGCCGATGGTGCACGCGCAGATCATCGCCATGGCGCCCACGCCGCTCTTCCGCTCGGTGCGCATCGACCGCGGCACCAACGATGGCGTCGTCGTGGGCTCGGCGGTCGTCAACGCCGACGGTGTCGTTGGACGTGTCGCCGCGGTGACCATGCAATGGGCCGACGTCATGCTGCTCGTCGACGCCAACAGCTCGACCGACGTGCTCGTGCAGCGCACCCGGGCGCGCGCGCGTGTCCGCGGCTTCGGCAGTGACCGCCAAGTGGGTATCCAGGTCGAATATCTGTCGCGCACCGCGGACGTGCAGCCGGGCGACGTGCTCGTCACCAGCGGCGTCGGCGAGGTGTTTCCCAAGGGCCTGCGCGTCGGCAAGGTCATCGGCACCGAGACCCGCGCCTTCGGCCTCTATCAGAACGCCACCATCGAGCCGGCGGTCGACGTCGCGAAGCTCGAGGACGTCATGGTGGTCATTGGCCGCTGGCCGCCAGGCACCACCTTCGAGACACCCGAGTCCGAAACGCAGGGCCCCATCGCGCCCGAGCTCATTAGCAGTGGCGAGGGTCTGTTCAAGCCCAACGCCGTCGAGCTCCTCGAGCCGGCGCACGGACAATCGCCGTGAGCGCGCTCGTTTGGATCGCGGTGGCGTGGCTCGGCACCTGCGTCGTCACCGCCCTCGAGGCGCACGGTGGCTTCGGCTACGTGATGCCCGATCCCGTGATCATCGTCGTCGTCTACCTCGCGCTGCGCCGCGAAGCGCTGCAGGTCGTGCTCATCGCGCTCGCGTTGGGTTATCTCGTTGGCCGCCAAGACTTGGGGCCCACGGGTCTTCATCCGCTCGCGCTCGGCGTCATCGCGCTCGGCACGCAGCTGCTCGCGGGCTCCATCGCCGCGAGTGGTCCGGTCTTCTCGGCGCTGGTCACCGCGGCCGCGACGGCGGCCTATCACGCGCTCCTCTTCGCCTTGCTCTACGGGCTGCGTGGCTATGTTGGCTTCGCGAGCTGGTCGACGGCCATCCTCGTGCCTTCGGCGCTGCTCACGGCGTTCGTCGGCATCCTCGTGACGCCGTTCCTCGACCGCATCGAGAAGCGCCTCGCGCCCGATACGCGGGCCTCGCTCTCCTGGCGCTGATAGAAACGTACGCGAGTCGTCTCGGTGGGTCGTCACGCCCATGAGCCTGTGATAGCTCAGGACACGGATGGCCCTCACCGCCGATTCAACGGGTCGCAATCCGGTGCGCGCATTCGGGACGCGGCTAGGCCTCGCCATGGCCATCATCATCGTCGCGTTCGTCGCGATGCTGGTGCGGCTGTACGCCTTGCAGATCGTCCGCGGTGACGAGCTCTCGTCGCAGGGGCAGCGCAACTTCGTGCAGCACGTGCGCATCCCGCACGACCGCGGCATCATCTTCGACCGTCTCGGCAAGATCCTCGTCGACAACCGTGCCTCGCTCGACCTGCAGGTGACCCCCGCGTTCTTGGGCAAAGGCGCCGCCGCCAAGGCCACGCTCACGCGTCTCGGCGAGATCCTCGCGCTCTCCCAGGAAGACATCGACAAGGTCGCGGCCCAGGTGGTCCGTAAGAGCGGACTCAATAAATTCCAGCCCGTGCTCGTGAAGCGCGACTTGAACCCCAGCGAAGTCGAGGCGGTCGAGGCCGACCGCGCCGTGTTCCTGCTCGACGGCGTGGACATCGTCGAGGGCCGCCGCCGCGCTTACCGCTATGGCGCACTGGCCGCGCACATGCTCGGCTACGTCAACGAGATCGATCCCATCTCGCTCGAGGCCGAGCGCGCCAAGAACAACCCCATGGGTTACGAGCTGGGTGACCTCATCGGCCGTGAAGGCATCGAGCGCGCCTTCGAGGAAGATCTACGCGGCGCCGACGGCTACGAGCAGGTCGTCGTCGACGCCAAGGGCCGCCGCCAGCACGACGCGTTCGTCACCTCGCTCTTGGGTGAGCAGCGCCGCTTCGAGCCCAAGCCCGGCAAGAACGTCTACCTCTCGGTGGACCTCGAGCTGCAGCTCGCCGCCGAAGCCGCCTTCAAGAAATATGGCGTGGCCGGGAGCGTCGTCGCCATCGATCCCAACACGGGCAGCTTGCTCGCCATGGTGTCCGCTCCCGAGTTCGATCCGAACGCCGCGAGCGGTGCGCTAGGAGCCGCCGAGAAGGCCGCGCTCGACAAGGATCCGCTGCGCCCATGGTTGAACCGCCCCATCCAAGGTCAGTTCGTGCCGGGCTCGACCTTCAAGGTGGCGACGGCGCTCGCGGCGCTCATGACCAACACGACGACCACCACCGAGCACATCCACTGCCCGGGGCAGTACCGCATGGGTCATTACACCTGGCGCTGTCACGGCACGCACGGCTCGGTCGACTTGAAGCGCGCGTTGCAGGTGTCGTGCGACACGTACTTCTACACGATGGCGGGCCGCATGGGGCTCGAGCCCATCGCCAAGGCTTCGCGCATGTTGGGCCTGGGCAGCGTCAGCGGCATCGCGCTGCGTGGGGAGCGCTCCGGCCTCATCCCCGACGAGGCGTACCACAACCGCGTCGACAAGGCGTCCGGCGGCTATCAGAAGGGCATGGCGATCAACGCCTCGATCGGTCAGGGCTCCGTGCTCGTGACCCCGCTGCAATTGGCTTACGCGTATGCCGCTATCGCGAACGACGGCATCGTCTACGCGCCGCGCATGGTCGAGCGCATCGAGTCGGCGGACTTGCGCGTGAAGCGCCGCACGCTGCAATCGTTCGGCACCATCCGCGAAGACATCCAAGGCGACGCCCCCGCGCTCATGCGCGAGCTCTCGAGCGTCACGCGCTCGAAGATCGAGCTCCCCAAGGATTACCTCGCGCCGATCCGCGACGGCCTCATCGCGGTCATCGAGCCAGGCGGCACCGGGTATCGCAACCGCTCGCAGAAAGTCACCATGGCCGGCAAGAGCGGTACCGCCCAGGTCGTGCGCATCGGCGCCGTGCGTCTGCGCATGGAGCAGATGGACTACTTCCACCGCGACCATGGTTGGTTCGTGGGCTGGGCTCCCGCCGAGAAGCCCGAGATCGTCGTCGCGGTGTTGAACGAGCACTCGGGGCACGGCGGCACCACGGCCGAGCCGGTGGTCACCGAGGTCGTCGACACCTTCTTCCGCCTCGCCGAGAAGCGCGCCCTGCGCGACATGAACCTCACCTCGGGCGGAGCGCCTTACGTGCCGCCACCCGCGCCCAAGAAGCCGGCGGTGCCCGTGGTCACGCCGCCCGACGAAGGGGAGGACCGATGAGCTCGAACATCCGCCGTAGCGGACTCAGCCTCTCCGCGTTCAACTGGCCGCTCGCGCTCGCCGTCCTCTTCGTGTCGCTCCTCGGCGTTTACAACTTGCACTCGGCCGCCGCCGCGGAGTCTCCCGGCCTCTATTTGCAGCAGCTCAAGTTCATGGGCCTGGGCATCGCCTTCGCCGCGCTGCTGCTCATCCCCGACTACCGGGTGAGCGAGAGCATCGCCTACGCGGTCTACTGCGTGTTTTGTCTGCTGCTGGTCGGCGTCATCATGCACGGCCACCACGCCAAGGGAGCGCAGCGCTGGCTCATGCTCGGGCCATTCCAGTTCCAGCCCAGCGAGTTCGCCAAGCTCGCCATCGTCTTCGGCATGTCGCGCTACTTGAGCACGCGTGTCGTGCCCGACGGGTACACGCTGCTGTCGTTATTGCGGCCACTCAATCCCTCGCGGCCCCTGGCGGTCTTGGCGGGCATCGCGGCGTTCTGGAACAAGCCGGTCCTGGCCGATCCCATCGGCGAGCTCGCGCGCTTGGTGCACGCCCGCATGGGCACGGCGCGCGTCGAGCCCGCGGACCTCGATTGGTTCCGCGTCGTCCTGGCGCTGGGCGTCGTCGCCATCACCGCCATCGCGGTCGCGGTGGTCCTGCGCATCGAGCGCAGTCAGGCGCTCTTGAACCCGTGGCCACGCACGCGCCGCCGCCGCCTGCTCATCCTCATCGCCGTCATGGGCGCCGCCTTGTCGGTGTGGCTCGGCATGTCGTGGAACGCGCCGCTGGTGCGCGACCCTATCGCCTTCCTCATCAACGCGCTCAACGAAGCAGGCGCTCCCGGTGGCTCGCACGCCGAGCTCACCAACAGCTGGTGGCTGCGCGCGGGCCTCGTGAGCTTGGGCGTCACGTACCTCGTCGGCTCGATCCTCGCGATCCGCCGCGGCGCGAGCTCTCTCACCGACATCCTGGTCGCGCCCATCGACATCATGGCCGTGCCCGCCGCGCTCGTCGCCATGCAGCCGGACCTCGACAACGCCATCGTCATCTTCTGCACCGGTCTCACCATGGTGCTCATCGTGGGCGTGCGGCTGCGGACGATCATCATGCTGGCGATCTTGGGCACCGCGTTCTCTGGGGTCGCCTGGTTTGGGGTGCTCAAGGACTACCAGAAGCGCCGCATCCTCACGTTCATCGACCCGCAGAACGACATCCAGGGCTCGGGGTGGAACGCCGTCCAGTCCATGATCGCGGTCGGCTCGGGGCGTTGGCTCGGCAAGGGTCACATGGAAGGCACGCAGACGCAGCTGTCGTTCCTCCCCGAGCAGCACACCGACTTTGCCTTCAGCGTCTGGGCGGAGGAGCAGGGCTTCGTGGGCTGCGCCGTGCTCATCGCCATGTACGTGGCCTTGCTCGTCATCATCTTCAGCGTCGCGGCCGACGCGCGCGAGCCCTATGGCGCGCTGCTCGCGGCGGGATTGGGAGCGGGCCTCTTTTGGGAGGCGATCGTCAACGTCGGCATGGTCATCGGCGTCTTGCCGGTCGTCGGCCTCACGCTGCCGTTCTTCTCGTACGGCGGCTCGAGCCTCATCGCCAAGCTCGCCGCCATCGGCATCGTGCTGAACGTGCACCTACGACGGCGTGTTGTGTAGGCGGGGGCTTTCACCACCGAGCTGGCTACGCGCGGGGGCTGACGGGCCGTCGAGCTTCACAGATCTTCACGCTGCGAAGGGATGGCAACCTTGCTCGTGTGCACAGACCCGCGCTGCGCGTGCAATGGGGATGAGGGACAGCCCCTAAGCTACGTGCTTGGCCAGGACTTGCTCGAGCTTGGCCTTCGAGACGAGGCCGACGATCTGATCGACGACGTTGCCGCCCTTGAAGACCAGCAAGGTCGGAATGGCGCGCACGGCGTAGCGGCCGGGGGCCTCGGGGTGCTCGTCGATGTTCATCTTCGCGACGTCGATTTTGCCCGAGAACTGCTTCGCCACGTCCTCGACGATGGGGGTCAGGGCGCGGCACGGAGCGCACCATTCGGCCCAGAAGTCGACCAGAACGGGGCGTTCGGCCTTGATGACCTTGGAGTCGAAGTCGCTGTCGGTGAGGTTAAGGATGCCTTCTGCCATGGGTATGCTCTTCCCGCGTGGAGCCAGGCTTGATGCTGGCGCGGTTTAACTCGTTCCACTACTATGCGGGCGGGTACGAGGGAAAGCAACGTGGCCGGTCCGCTGTTCTTTACGCACGAAATGATCGAGCAGTGGATCGATGACGGTGAAGTGCTGTTCGAAGAAGACGTCCTGACGATCTTCGAGCAGAACACCTCCTACAAGCTCGCACCCGCCGTCCGCGTCACCCAGCTGCTCTCGGGCGACGACGTGAACGGCTGGATGGGCGCCGTCCTCTCGGTGGAGCAGGCCACGGCGGCCGGCGCCGAGCACTTCCAAGGGAGCCTCATCATCGGCGACACGGCGTACCAGTGCGAAGAGGGCTTCCTCGGCAACGCCAAGAGTGTCGCACCCGCGCCTCCATCCGCCCCTCCGGCCCCCGTGCCCACGGAGCCAGAGCCCGCCAAGGCCGGCAGCTCGTTCGGCGAGCCCGAGGACATGCTCGCGGACTTCTTGTTGAAGCACTTGTAGCGCGAGAAGCCATCGCCCTCGCGCGCGCAACGGTCTGCGTCTCTGCGTGTGACCGCTTTAGAGGACAGTGCGCTTCAGCGGACAGCCGGCGCCATCGGCGGCTCACCCGTGGTGGGTACGGGCTGGGCACCGCGGGCGAGCTGCCAGTCGAGCGAGGTCTCACCGAGGCCACTGGCGAAGCGCAGGGTGACCGCGTCGGTCGCGCCACCGATGATCGCGCCGTCCCCGGCGGGGATGCGCATCAGGTAGCACTCGTCGTAGCGGCCGATGAAAGGGAAGATGGTGCGCAGGTTCTCGTCGGGGCGGATCTTCTGGATGCTCGCTGGGGCGACCTCCGAATCGCCCTTCACCGTGATCTTCCAGATCGAGGTCGGCGTCTGCAGGTCGTTCCACTTGCGGTCCGCCGTGTACATGCTGACGAAGAACACGAGATCGCTACCCGCGGCCGTGGCGAGCTCGTCGCGTGTCACCGTTCCGCCATGGCCGATGACGTCGGGATAGGTCGTGCGCACCGCCGTACGCAGCTCTGGCGTCAGGAACACCGAGGTGACGAAGACCTTGTTCTCGAGGCCGTTGTAGAGACGGTTGTCGCGCGTCCAGCTCGCGAGCACGTGCGGATAGTCCGCCGGCTGCACGTCGGTGCCAGCGGCGTCGTAGCGGCCAGCCTGCGGGGGCTGGGGTTTGGTGCACGCGAACAGCGGCGTGAGCAGCAGGAGGAGGAGGGTACGGCCGCGCAAGCGTCAGGGCTCCGCGAAGAAATCGCTGCGGGTGAACAGCGAGGTCATGGGGAGCTTGGTGTCCGCTAGAGCGGCGCGACCGCCTTCTTCGCGGTCGACCAAGCAAAAGAGGGCGATTGGCGTGAGGCCCGAGAGCACGGCGCGCTCGATGGCCTTGCGCGACGAGCCGCCGGTGGTGACGACGTCCTCGACGATGAGGACCTTGGAGCCCTCGGGGAGCATGTTGCTGCCTTCCATCCAGGCGCCGGTGCCGTGGCCCTTGGGCTCCTTGCGGATGATGAAGGCTTGCACGGGCTCGCCCGCCGCTTGGCTCGTGACCGCCGCGGCCACCGCGATGGGATCGGCGCCCAAGGTGAGGCCACCGACGCCGTCGATGGTGTGACCTTGCTTACGCAGCTCGCGTACGTGCTCGAAGACCAGCTTGCCGATGAGGTACGCGCCCTCGGCGGACAAGGCGGTCTGCTTGCAGTCGAGATAGAAGTCGCTGGTACGTCCCGAGGCGAGCACGACAGGGCCGCGCCGCCACGAGCGTTCTTTCAAGAGGGTGAGCAGGCGCGCGCGCGCCGCTCGCAAGTCGTCCATGCGGATGTTTTAGTGCCTGGGAAAGCGGGCACACAACACCTGCTTAGACTTTCTTTTTGACGACGACTTTCTTCTTGAGCTTCTTGCCGGCGAGCACCGGAGCCTGGCGGGCGCCGATGGCGCGGGTCTCGTCTTCCGACGACTTGGCGCCGATGGGCGCGTCGCGGCGGATGCCAGCCGAGATCGGGGCCGAGCTGCGCATCGGCGTTTGCGCGCGCACCGGAGCAGGCATCGGCTTACGCGCCGGGAGCGAGCTCTGGCTCGACGTGCGGGTGAGGGCGCCGACCTTGCGGGCGGGCAGCTCACCGGTCGCGCGCGGCGCATCGAGATCGCCCATGTCGACTGCTCCGCGAAAGCGGGCGCCGTCGACGATGATGACGCGCGGGGCCTTGATGTCACCGACCATGCGGCCGGCGTCGGTGATCTCGACGCTGTCCGTGGCGGTGATGTTGCCGACGACGACGCCGCTCACGACGGCGTTGCGCACTTGGATGTCGGCTTTGACGATGCCCGATTCTTCGACGTGCAGCGTGCGCGTGAGGCTGATGTTGCCCTCGACGCGGCCGAGCACGGTGAGATCCTCGTCACCCTGGAGGTTACCGTTGATGAGGATCGATGGACCAACGATGGTCGACGCGTTGTCAGCCATTTCCTAGCTCACACGTCCATGTCGACGTTGCCCTTGAACGAGGCGCCGTCGGCGATGAGGATTCGCGGGGCTTTGATGTCGCCGATCATGCGGCACTGGCTCTTGAGCTCGACCTTGTCCGAGGCGGTCATGTTGCCGGTGACCTGGCCGCTGACCTCGACGTTCTGGGTCTCGATGTCCGCTTCGACGACGCCCGAGGACTCGACGTAGAGGCTCTCCTTGAGCTGGATCTTTCCTTTGACGGTGCCTTGGATGACCAAGTCCTCGTCGCCCGTGATCTCGCCGTCGATGACAATCGAGCTGCCGATGATGGTGTTCGCCACTTTGGAGTTCCTTGAGAGGGTTCTAGGGTTCGTTGCGACTGGTTACTTGAGCAGGCCGGGGGGCAGCGGAACATCCATTTCGATGTTTCCGCGAAAGCGTGCACCATCCTCGATGACCACGCGGGGCGCGCGGACGTCGCCGCGGACCGTGGCGCTGCTCGAGATCGACACGCGGTCCGACGCTTCGATGTTGCCGCTCATCTTGCCGTTGACCGTGAGATCCTGGGACTCGATGTCCGCCACGACGGTGCCGCTCTCTTCGACGGTCACGTGGTCCTGCAGAGCGATGTGGCCCTCGACCCGACCTTCAATGACCAGGTCGCCCGAGCCCGAGAGATTTCCGCGGATCTGAATGCCCTTGCCGATGATGCACGGCGCGTCAGCCATGATGCGTAAGCTCCTAAAAGACGTCGTTAACTACGCGGTCGCGCACGGTACTCGGGAGTCGAGGGTCGAGTCAAAAAGCGTTTCGTGGCGCAAACACGGATCTTTCGGAGAGCCCTTGGGGCCTGCCGTCGGGTTCGTCGTCGTTTTTTGCGACGAACTCGACAGCGGCGCCGACGAAGGAGGAACAAGCCGCGGGGTGTGACGTGTGTGTATGTCCGATCGAGGGTGTTGGTGGGTGCGTACCCGCGTTCGCACTCCGCGTTGGAAAATCAAGGGAGGTGCGTAGGGCACTTCTCACTCCCAGCCCTGCGCACCGGTCCAAGAAACCACCCGGTGCATTCTTAAGTGCTCGCCACTGTTTGGGTTTTGGTGAAATGGTGTGCGCTGGCCGAAAACGGCCCGAAGGTTGCTTGAAGGCGGACGAACACCAACGAGCGACGTCTGTGCTGCCACGAGCTAATGGTTCCCCCCGTGGTCGCAAGATGCGAGGACTGTTGAGACCCACCATGCAGCGTACGCACCTCAAGACCGACAAGAGCGCCGAGCAGACCCCCAGCTTCGTCGTTGCCGAGGCCCCGAAGGCCCGCCGTCTCACCCTCGAGAAGAGCCCCTGGGCGCGCACCGCGTGGCGCAGCTCGCCTGCCGCCGTGGCCAAGAGTGGCTGGGGAGTTAGCCGGAAGAACTAAGGTTTTTGGCCTCGTGCCGAAAACTTAAAGATACGCTCGGGCGGCAGTATGGTGCGCCGCCGTGAGCTCCTCCCGTCCGCTGATGGCTGGTCGGCCTTGAAGCGGGTGGGAGACGTGTTCGTCCGCAGTGGGCAAGTCGAAATTTCAGTGTTAGGACGCCGCCGCCGTTCCGGGAAACTCCGGGGGGCGGTTCAGGCAGCATTCGCAAGGAGAAGGTTTCGTGAGCCAAGCGCGCGCTAAGATCGCCATCATCGGTATGGGTGGCATTTTCCCGGACGCCGGCAACGCCAAGACCTTCTGGAAGAACATCCTCGATGGCCACGTCGCCATCAGCGACGTGCCGAAGGACCGCTGGGATCCCGAGCTCTTCTGGTCCGCCGACCGCGCCGCGCCCGACAAGACGTACAGCCGCATCGGTGGCTGGCTGCGCGACTTCACCTTCGACGCGAAGCGCTTCCGCATCCCGCCCGCGACCTTGGGCGCCATCGACACCATCCAGCGCATCGCCCTCACCGTCGTCGCCGAGGCGCTCGAGGACGCTGGCCTCGAAGCCATCCCCGGCTCGGGCCAAGGCAAGTCGTTCGACCGCAGCCGCGTCGCCACCATCATGGGCAACGCGATGGGCGGCGAGCAAGAAGACCGCACCAGCATGCGGTGCTGGTTCCCACTGGCCGCTAAAGCGTTGCTCGGTACGCCGGCGATGCAGAAGCTCGCGAACGACCAGCGTAAAGAGATCCTCGAGCAGCTCGAGAAGTCCTACAAGGCGGCGCTCCCGACCGTCACCGAAGACTCGATGGCCGGCGAGCTCTCGAACTGCATCACGGGCCGCATCGCCAACTCGCTCGACTTGAACGGCCCGAACTTCACCACCGACGCCGCCTGCGCTTCGTCGATGGCCGCGCTCAAGACCGGCATCGATCTCCTGCGCATGGGCGACGTCGACATGGCCGTGGTCGGCGGCGCCGATCAGATGATGGATCCGCCGGCGTACGTGAAGTTCTCGAAGATCGGCGCGCTCTCGGCCGAGAAGTCGGCGCCGTTCGACGCCGGCGCCGACGGCTTCGTGATGGGCGAGGGCGTGGGCTGCGTCATCTTGAAGCGCCTCGAGGACGCCGAGCGCGACGGTGACAAGGTCTACGCCGTCATCTGTGGCGTGGGCGGCTCGTCCGACGGCAAGGGCAAGGGCATCATGGCGCCGAACCCGAAGGGGCAGCGTCTCGCGCTCGAGCGCGCCTATGCCGACGCCGCCGTCGACGTCCAATCGATTGGCTTGTTCGAAGCCCACGGCACCTCGACGGTCGTCGGCGATCAAACCGAGATCGGCGTCATCACCGAGCTTCTCCGCAATGGCGGACAGCCGCGCGGTGTGCCGGTCGGCTCGGTCAAGTCGATGATTGGTCACTTGAAGGCGGCGGCCGGCGTGGCCTCGCTCATCAAGACCGCCAAGGCGCTGCACGAGAAGGTGCTGCCGCCGTCCGCTGGTTACACGCAGGCGCCGCCCAGCTCGGCGCTCAACGAGGGTTACCTCGCGGTCAACACCAAGACGCGTCCGTGGGAATCGAACGGTGTGCGCCGTGCCGGCGTCAGCTCGTTCGGCTTCGGCGGCATCAACTTCCATGCAGTGCTCGAAGAGCACGTGCCCGGCGCGGCCGTCAGCGTCGGCGATGGTTCGAAGAATAAGGGTGCGGTGCAGACCGCTTCCGCTGGCTACACCGCTAAAGCGGCTGTGAGCTCGGAGAGTGTCGTGAGTAACGCGAAGATGGATGCCACCGAGCTGCTCGGTGAGTTGCAGAAACTGTTCGCCGAGAAGACCGGCTACGATCTCGCCGATCTCGAGCCGACGTATCAGCTCGAGGCCGACCTCGGGATCGACACCGTGAAGCAAGCCGAGGTTCTGGGCATCATCCGCGAGAAGTACGGCATCGCGCGGGA
>JBDHVB010000001.1:0-78231 GCA_039809465.1 Myxococcota bacterium | reverse complement strand
CATCCCGGGCTAGCGTGCCTTCGCCCGCGAACCCGTTGTCGAAGTTAAGCGCCCAGCCCGAGAGCTTCCCCGCGAAACGCTCGACCATCTCTCCCCTGCGGCGCCATATGACGTGGCGCTGTCCTTCGACCACGAGCAAGCTACCGTCCTGGGTGCCGGTGATCGCGAAAGCCGACTGAAACGACATGCGATCGGCCCTGTCACCTTCGTAGGCGACCTCGTCGGCGCGACCCGCGATAGTCGTGATGGCGCCGGTGGCGTCGATGCGTCGCAAGCGTCGGTTGTCGCGATCGACGACGAGCACCACGCCTCCGCGCGTCGATGCGACGGCCATCGGCCGTGCAAAGAGAGCCGCGCTCGCCGGGCCGCCGTCTCCCGTGAAGCCCGCGACTTCAGGACTCCCCGCGAGCTCGCTCACCTCACCGCCGCCGATGGAAATGGCGCGCAGCGAGTGACCACGGCCGGACTCGCGCGGAGCGATGCTGCCGCCGAGCGCGGTGGGCTCCCAAGCGATGCCTTGGAGCACGAGTAGGCGGCCCTCGCTGACGCCGAGCGAGAAGGGATTCAGGAACGCCGTCGTCATCGCGGCGCCGGGAGCTGGACCGATGTCGGCGACGCCGTTGCCTGCGAACGTGCTGATCGTCCCCGAAGTGGACGCCACGGCGCGAATCCGATGGTTGCCGCTGTCCGCGATGAAGAGGGTCTGGCTATCACCGTCGAACGCGAGCCCGACCGGGATGTTCAGGCGCGCGTCCGTCGCCGCACCTCCGTCGCCGGCGAACGATCCCGGTTCGCCCTCGGCGACGGTGCTGCCCGACCCGGCCACGGTGTCGATCACCCCGGATGAGTCGACGCAACGCACGCGGTGATTCAGCGTGTCGGCGATGCACAGGTCCCCGTTCGCGAGCACCGTCAGCCCCATGGGATTCGCAAGCAGCGCTTCGCTCGCTAGCCCACCGTCGCCCGCGAGCCCCGACACGTTGAAGGTGCCCGCGAAGATCGACTGCGTTCCGTTCGCGTCGATACGGACGACCACTTCGGATCGTGGCACGCTGATGTAGACGGGCCCCAAGGGGTCGACCGCGACGCCATAGGGCCCGAAGAGCGTCGCGCTGGTGGCGACCCTCGCGACGCTGTCGCCAGCAGGAGTTCCGTCGCCCGCTAAAGCAGACAGGCCTCCTTCGCTGTCGATGCGCCAGACTCGGTAGGCCGCGTGGTCGACCAGCGCGATGTTCCCGTTGCGGTCGGCTGCGATGCCGGCGGGATAGGCCAACGGCAGCTCGGTGGGATCGCCTCCATGCAGGTCTCCGACGAGCAATGTGGCCGGCCAGTGCGTCGCGCGACAACCATCGCAGCCATCGTTCGGGTTGTCGTTTCCGTCGTCACAGGCTTCCCGCGACGGGTCGACATAGCCATCACCGCACGAGGTGATCGCACACTGTCCGCGAACGCATACACCAGACACCCCGCTACCGTCGGCGAGTGCGCAGCTCGATCCGTCATCGACGGCGTCGACGCAGGCGTGCGCCAAGGTCACCAAAATGCGAGGCGAATCATCTCGCGTGAACGGCACCGCGGCCCGGCCGCGAGCCAGTACGCTGCCATCCGCGGCGCGCGCTTCTACCCAAAGCAGGCTCATGTCTCCTTCGCGCTTCGCGGTGACCAGGAGATCGACGGGGAAGCGTTGTCCGCGCAGCGCGAATGTAGAGAGATCTTCGATAGCGCCGCCGACCGCGAGCTCCGCGGCATCGGTCGCGAGCTGCTGCGGGTCCTCAACCACCAGCAAGGCGTGAGGAGCGCGCTGGCAAGCGAGTGCAACGAGCAGGGTTACAGCGCCGAGTAGGCCGCAGCTTCTGGATGGCTGCTTCATCAATCGACCTCGAACGGCCCGAGGTCATGGGCAGGGAGTCGCGTCGCGCGCTCATGCAAGAGGTAGCCGGTCACCCCGAGGCCGACGACGACCACGGCCGATGCCGCCCAGAACCAGGGTCGCGAGTAGAACGGGCGCGCATCACTGACCGTGCCAGCGGTCAGATCGAAGCGTTGCGGCGCGCCGGGTTCCGCGCTGGCGGCGAGCTCGCCACCTTCACGGTCGAGGGTGCGAGCGAAGTACTCGACCGTCGCCCCACTCTGATTCTCGGTCCATTCGCCGGGCAGGACCCCGAGCCAGAGCTCATCGTCCTTGCGCAGGGCGAGCGCGTTGAAGTCTGGCTCGCCGGAACGCCGATAGTGCAGTTGCACTCCGGACACCGCGCGCTTGGGGTCTTCGAGTACGCACGTCACTGTGATCTGTCGACCGCCGCGACGCTCGCCAGGGGGTGGACAGTCGAGCCTCAACGTCGCGAGCAGCTCGGCGCGCTGGCGCGCCACGACGCGAGCCGCCAGCGCTTGCTCGTCGACCAGCACTTTGCGAAAGACAGCGACCGCTTTAGCGGGCGTTTGCGCGGGTGGCTCGTAGCTTAGATTCAGCCGCAGGAGCAGGCGAAAGGGGACCTCGGCGTCGAGGGGACGCTCTAGCACGACGAGCGCCACGCCGTGCGTCATGTACGCCGAGAGTTGCTCGTCGAGCGTCAAATCCGTGCGACGCAGCGCCGCCTCGGCCAAACTGGAAGCGGCTTCGTACTCGAGGTTCTCCAAGGAGGCTTGCGCCGCGGCGACCAGCGCGGAGCTTGGCATCGTTCTCGCATCCGCGCCTTTGCCGCGTGGCGCGCTACGTTGATCCGCCCTCGCGTTTTGCGACAACGGCGCCAGCATTGTGAGAACCACCATGACCAAGCAGCAGCGCGTACACATCGCCGGGGGAATGCTAGCATGAACGCGGACGCTGCAACTGTCGCGTGGCAAGATGCCACCGAGCGCCTGCGTGACAACGCTCCCAACGCCAGGGGTTGCGTCGTTCGCGTCCTTGATGGGCCCGATCAAGGCAAGGCGGTGACCGTGACCGAGGGCATCGCTGTCATCGGAACCGGTACCACCTGCAGTCTCGCCCTGACCGACACCGCTGTGTCTAGAGAACACCTGCGTGTCCGCCTGGTTCCCTCCATGGGTATCGTGGTGACCGACCTCGGGAGCACCAACGGGACGCGGTATTTGGGGATGAGAGTTCATGAGATCACGGTCCAATCCGGTGCGGTTTTTACGGTTGGGCGCAGTCGCCTCGTCGTTCAGGCTCAATCACCTGAAGCTGTGGTCGAGCACCGCACCAGCTATGGCTCGCTGGTAGGTACCTCGCGTCCGATGCAAGACCTGTACGCAGTGTTGACGCGGCTCGAGCAGCACGAAGTGACCGTGCTGATCCAGGGCGAGACGGGGGTAGGGAAGGACCGCATCGCGCGCGAGATTCACTTGCACTCTCCGCGCGCCGCCAAGCCCTTCGTCGTTTTCGACTGCGGCGCAATTCACCCGAACCTCATCGAGAGCCAGCTCTTTGGCCACGTCAGGGGCTCGTTCACCAACGCCGACCGCGACCACGTCGGGGCTATCGAGCACGCTGCTGGAGGAACACTGTTCCTCAACGAGATCGGGGAGCTGCCACTCGAGCTCCAAGCCAAGCTCCTGCGCGTGCTCGAAGAGCGTCGCTTCAAGCGCGTGGGCGAAACCATCGAGAAAGAAGCCGACGTGCGTGTGCTTGCGGCGACGCATCGCGAGCTCGCTGTAGATACCGAGCGCGGCCGTTTCCGTTCGGACCTTTACTACCGCCTTGCAGTGGTTACCGTCGTGGCGCCACCCCTGCGTGAGAGGCGGAGCGACATTCCGTTGCTCTTGCCCATGTTGCTCGCCGAGCTCGAGGCCGAGAGCTTCGAGTTGTCGCCGGGGACTCTCGCGCTTCTCGGTGGTGAGTATGCCTGGCCAGGCAACGTGCGCGAGCTGCGCAACACAATCGCGCGGGCTCTCGCTCTGGGTGACCAGCTCACAGTCTCAGTTACTCCCCTGCGCGATGCGGTGTCGGGGTTCGTCGCGCCCGACAAGGACACGCCTTTTCTCCTGGCGCGCCAGCAGGTCATCGACTCGTTCGAGCGCGACTATCTGACTCACCATTTCCTCAAAGCAGCTGGCAACATTTCGAGCGCGGCGCGTAGCGCGGGCCTGGACCGCGCTTACTTTCGGCGCCTGCTTGTTCGCTACGGCCTCGTTGACTGAGACGGCCAGTCACACCAGCGTGGCCTCGGGCCCTCAGCGCGTCAGCTCCAGCACGCGAAGCGAACCCGGATCCACTGTGATGCTCAAACCGTCACCGAGTCGCCCCAAGGCCTTGTCGGTTACGCGGTCGCGAACGTCCCAGCCCGACCCGCTGCCCGGGTTCGCTGCGATCCGAACAACCGCGCCGCGTGGGTCGAGGTAGTCGGGGTCGATGAGCGTGAGCACGACGCGCGTGGTGGAGATGTGGTTGGTGGCGGAGAAAACGGTGCCTTGAATCTTGAACGGCAGCGCCCGAGTCGCGGTGGCGACGTCGGCGAGCAATGCGGTCTTCGCCGCCGCGGGAGCTACCGTGTCCCCGTCCGCGTCCTCGATGGCTATCCCATTCGTGCTCCACACGCGGTCCCAAGCCGCTGCGTCGCGTACCGGAGCCGGGAGCACCGACACAAAGCCGCCGTTGGGCGTAGCCGGAATGAAGTTGCCAAATTGCCTGGTGCGTCCCCACAAGTAGGAGCTCAGGTCGGTCGGTGGCGTCGGCGCCATGCCCCAGTAGCAGGCGAGTCGGGTGAAAGCCCCGGGGGCGAGGTCCGACGCGTCGTAGCCGTTGACGACGTGCCCCGTGTTTGCGTCGTCGCGATACTTAGCGGCAAGCGGCGTGGTGATGCGGACGCCAACCGGCAGCAACGACACGAGTTGTTCGCGGGTCGGCGGTTCGATGATTCCGCGACCCAGCAGATGGAGGAAGGGAAGTGCCCCCTCGCGTCCGACGCGTGACGGGTCGTCGGGCGTGCCTTGCCCGAAGAACAGCATGAAGATCGACGCACCGAGCGACGCGTGGGCGCTGAGAAAGCGCAGATGAGGGTGCCCCGCCATCGGATATTCCCACTCGAACATCCGATTGAAGGAGAAGTCGTCCGCGGTCATGCGACTCGCCCATCGTTCGACCAGGCCGTCGCGCCACAGCCCGAGCCGAGCGGCCATGTTGAGATCGGGGCTCCGCGAGTTGCTGTCTTCGACCGAAGGAACCACGATCGACTTGTAAGGATTGCCAGGCGGAAAGAGGACCGCGCGCACGGCGGGACTCGCCGCCGTAGTCGCCCAGAAAGCCGCCTTCTCTCGGAGAATGAGCACGGGCTGCGGCTGGGATGGCCCACGTGTCATGCCGGCGATGCCGCTCAGGATCGGCCGAAGGAAGTGCTCGAAGTAGTACTCTACATCTTCGTCTTGCCCTTCGTCTTCAGCGGTCACGAAGCCCATACACTGGTCAGGCGCACGCTCGCACATCGCCAGCGCCGTGTTGGCCGCTAGGTATGGATCACATCCGTGCCCCACCTGGACGAAGAAAAAAATGTCCGCGGCTTTGAATCGGTCCGCGATTGCAAACAGGTTGGCTTTCGACAGCTGGTAGGGATCGTAGCGCCGGTCGGCTTTCCACAGCGCTCCGTCGGGACGCGTGAGACCGCCGGCTTCGAATGCCCAAACCACCGACGCGAACCGAAGATTGGTGCCAACTAGCTCGGGGGCGCTGGCAAACGCCCGGGTCACATCAATGGAGTTGCTCAGCTGGCCGGTCAGGGTGTCCGGGTCGTTGAGGATGTTGTGGTTGAGGGTCACGGTGAACGGACCCTTCTGTCCGCGAAGTGGCGTCTCTGGAGACTTGGGCCGCTTCTTGAGCTCGTCGAGCATCGCGAGATTGTTGTTCGCCATTTCCGCGGCGCGGCCTCGCCGAGGGAGCGTCGTGAAGGTGGACCGCCAATCCGCCGCGGAGAGATCGAAGAGGTAGAGCTGATTGTCGCCATTCGGCGCACTGCCAAGGACAACTGGGGACAGAGCCATCCCGCGATCTTCGGCGCGAAGCGCAACGATGTCGGTGAAGCCCTGCGGCGCGCGTTCGGTCGCGATGAACGTCCCGTCGTGGCGATACAGCGAGAGGTCCGGACCGTCGAGCACCGCGACCTCCAGTCCGCTCGCCGCAGTGAAGTTCCCTACCGCAACCATTTGCATCGTGTAGGTGAAGTCATACGTCTGCTTTGGCGTACGATTGGCAAAGGTCACGTAGGGGTTGACCTCCAGCGCCGATGGCGCGAGCCCTGGGCGAAATCGGAAGGCGCCACGCGGCGTGACCAGCTCGTCGCGCCCGTCCGCCGGCTGGTCCATGTCGACCAGCTGGAAGTCAAAGAGGCCTCCGTCGAGCATCTCGTTGTTGGAGGGGCTAACTTTGACGGTTAGTGTGACCGGCGCTCCGGGTTCGAGCCCAAAGATCGAGATCTTGCGTGGGTTCGAGTCATAGGTGGTGCTCAACACGACGATCTCTGGCGCCGCGTCGCCAGCGACGTTGCCGACGCGAATGCGAGTGATGACGCCGCCAATATCGCGAGACGCGAGCACCGATCCATCACTTCCTGCGAGCATCTTCAGTTGCCGCGAGACGCCGCCCGCAAGCACGACGACACGATCGCCCAACGTTGCGATGCGGGCTTGATAGACCGGCCCTCCTAAGTCCTCTTCCCAACGCAATGCGCCGTCGTCCGCGTCGAAAGCGTACACCTTGCCGTCCGCATTAGCGGCCACGGCGAGACCTGCTGAGCGGTCGACATCGAAGACGAAGCCACCGGTCGACGCAGTCCACTGCGGGGAGCCACCATGCGAGTATGCGCACACGTGCCCGTCATAGGCTCCCGCCAGCAGACCACCGCCCGAGCTAGCCAGGCGGTAGAAGGTGAAGCCTCGCTTTCCTGGCGTGTCGGTGAATATCTCCTGGCAGTTTTCGACGCTTCTCAGGTCGCCACCGTCGAAATCAGTGTCGCCATCGTCGGACGAGTCAGTGTCGCCATCGTCGGACGGCGCCTCGGTGTCGGCATCGGGCTCGGAGCTGCCCATCTGGACGCTGCCTCCGCAGGCGGCTGCGAAGCCCAACGCTAGTAACGGGAACAACCAGGTTTTGAACATCGTGCTGTTCGAGGGAGCCATGAAACCAACCTCCTGAATCGTCGCTGTAGGCTCAGGGTGGAGCAAGTCCGATGCCGCCCGACCAAATTCGCTAGAGCGTGTCCAGCGCCTCGCAGCAGCCTCCCGCGACGGTTTCTGAGACGGCCAGTCACACCGGTGAGGTCTGTTTTTGCGGAGCCGCCGGTGAGTGGGTTGCCGCTAGTCCCAAGATATTTTCTGCGCGCGCGGCCCCATCGACGCGGCTGGGCACTGGTCACCCACAATCACGCGCTCGAGCAACAGGGGGATGATGTCAGTCGCGAAGTCGCCCTCCGTGTCGGAGAGCTCGTTCCAAACTGAGGTATGAGTCTTTCCCGGTCTGGCCGCGACCTCGGCAAAGTCGATCGTGAGGTCGAGTCGAGCCATCGCCGCCTCCGCCTCGTCGAAGCCGACGAGGCCATCGTTCTCGCCATGAATGTCGAGAAAAAGAGGCGTGTCTAGCGGGTCCGCAGCGTCGCGCGTGAACGCCGCGACCTTCGGATTGAAGTCCAGGCTACCAGCGTAGGTGATAGCTGCTGTGACCCACGACGGTTGCGAGAGCCAGCAGTCGTTGCCGTGCGCTGCCGCAAGAGCCTCTGCTTTCTCCGACGCCAGGGCGGCCATCTGGGCGCTGATCGCGCCGGCGGAGTAGCCACCGAGAATGATGCGGTTGGGATCGATGCGATGGTTTGCCGAGTGAGCGCGAAAGTAGCGAACAGCGGCGAGCGTGTCCGCGACAGCGCTCACCGCGCCACGATTCAGTCTATACGCGATCGACGCAAAGACGTAACCGCGCTGAACGTACTGAGGCATCTTGCCGTACAGTTCGTCGGTGACCGGCGGACCACCGGTTGAGCCTGCGGTCCAACCTCCGCCGTGGAGCCAGATCACCAACGGCCGATGAGTCTCGGGGTCCGAACGCGGGGGCTGCCAGAGCTCGAAGTAGAGGTCAATGTCGCCGTCTGGGGTCAGCGGTACGCCTGGCGCGAACGTGACGCGCGCAGTATGAACGATGTCTTCGTAAGCGAAGATCTTGTCCACATAGCGCGTCAGGAGCCCGCTAGGCGCATGCCAATCGAGGTCAAGCGTGTGGGAGTCGCCACCATCCCTATCGCCGTCGTCGTGCTCGTCCGGCCCGTCGTCAGCTCCGGCATCTGGAGCGCCGTCGTCGCCCTGCTGTTGGGGGTCACTCTCGGCATCCCGATCGCTGGCGTCGCGCTGGTCCGAGTCCTCGTCGCTTCCATCATCGCGGACATCGCCGTCAATGTACCCGACGCAGCCAGTTGCGAGCGACAAGGCGAACGCCGTGAGGAGCAAGTACGCGCCGACGAAACTATTGCCCTCTGCCATGAGGAAAGCCTCCTTCCTTCGGCACTTGGTCTGCACAGCCCGAGCCAAACGATCGCATTGTGTCTCCAACCTTGGCGTCGCGTCAGGGCTGCAACTGGGCTGACGCGTCACACCATCGATGTGCGCCACCCTCACTGCCTCGCGCCTCGTGGCCGTGGCGCAACCGCGGAGTCGCTTGCTGGGGCGCCGTTTCAAAACTCTTAGTGAGTTGGCGCGAACGTTGCTGGCGCTCCCTGCGGCTCAGTCACGAGTCGGATTCGGTAGAAGGGGATGGCGCATGTCAGAACGCTTTTTACGGGGTTGGAAAGTAAGTCCGGAAAAGCTCCAGGCGCTCGTTGGCTCGCGAATGCTCACCGCGCGTGAAATTTTGGCGAGCAGGACAAACGCGAAACTCAAACGCGACGTTTTCATGACGTTGGGGGAGGGAGACGAGCGTGAGGAGGTCGCCGAAGGTCGCGCGATGCCGGAAGCCGCGCTGACCGCCATTTTCGATGGCAGGCTCGATTCGGACGATGCCTATAACTACGGGCGTGTCCTCGAACTTGTGTTGAACCATAGCGCTAAAAGAGCGGGCAAAGGCGCGGCGATCTCAATTGCTCGGACATACCACGTGCCAAAGGCTGCCCCGGGGTGCTGGAACCCGCTTCTCGAAGCGTGCGGGCTCTCCGCGCTGGCGAAAGCCTGGGCGAGCGACAATGTCTTCTTTCCTTGGTCAAGCGCTGCGGGCGCAGGCCGGACTCACTGGCCGCTCTTCACGCTTTTCCATCCTGCGGTCCTGGATGAACTCGCAGCGGAGCTCAAGAGCGTGCCTGAAAGCCATCTCGAGCTCATTCCTGCCAATCTGTTGGCGCGCGAAGAAGACGGCGTCGAACCGTGCCGCGAAGAGCTGCGGCAAGGACTCCGAATGTTGCGCGGATGGATCAACGAAGCACGAGCCCCAGAACCCAGCGAAGGCTTGGCCGTAGCGCAAGAAGGCAACGCACTGATGCTCTTGATGGATGGCGACCAGTAAGCCAATCAGACCAACTTGGCACCAGCTTGTTCGAGAAGCGCAGCTCCAACCTCGACGCCACCGGGGAGGAGTACCCGACACGTTGGCTGATAACATCGCTTACGTGAACTCGCGCGTTGGGCGCTTTTGTGCTGCTTATGCACCCATAGCGGACGCGTGATCTCCGACGCGCGGTGGAGCAGCTCGTTCATCGTTGAACGCTTGAGCGGAAAGCCTTGGCGCGCAAAGTCCTTCTCGATGCGATAGAGCGGCGTGTGGTCAGCGCACTTGGCCACCGCGAGGTGCGCGAGGAAGCTCGCGCCATAGCGGCCCTTCTCGATGACTTTCGGCGCCCCAGGCGCAGTGACTACGTAGTCACCGCAACCGCAGCGAAGGACTTCCTGCACGTGCTCGTGCCGCACGAAGCGCGCCGGAACGAACTCGTAAACTACGCTCGACCGGCCCTCGCCGATGGCGCCGAGCTTGTCGTTGCCGCAGGCCGGGCACGTACGCGCGGACTCGGGCACCGTGTGCTCGATTTTCAAAGTTTGAATCAGACCTTTCGCAGTCGCGTTGGCGCGTCGGGTTGCTTGTCGCTCCGCTGGCGTCGCGCGCTTGGCACTCACGGGCGCAGGCATCTTCGTGCGCTCGCTCTTCGGGCCGAATTGCGATTTCTTCAGCCGTGCAAGCTCATGCTCGACCTTCGCGAGCTTGTTCATCAGCTCGGTTACGACGCCCGTTAACGCGCACTCATGGTCGATCGGCGGCACCACGCCAAGCTTCGACCACGTCGGCGATTTGTTGTCGATCCCCAAACTTTGAACCGGTGGTTTCCAACGTACGAGGCGCTTGGCGTTCAGGTCGATGACGTCGAGGAGCATCGCGAGCTGCGCGGGCTCGAGCAGCACGCGCGTGCGGTTCGCGTCGAGCTCAGGCAGCTGGAAGCGGCCCTCCTCGCTTGAAGTAGATGACGTAACCGTTGCGGTCCCAGAACAAGATCTTGAGCTTGTCGCGGCTCTTGCCGACGAACACGAAGAGATGCCCCTCGTCGGGATTGAGCTTGAGCGTGGTGTCCACGATAGCGCGCAGACCGTCGATGCCGTTGCGCATGTCGACCAGACCAGTCGCGAAGTAGATCTTCACGCTTGGCGGAAGTCCC
Source organism: Myxococcota bacterium (assembly GCA_039809465.1). GTDB lineage: Bacteria > Myxococcota > XYA12-FULL-58-9 > XYA12-FULL-58-9 > JALHOP01 > JALHOP01. The sequence continues at coordinate 67,627 of JBDHVB010000001.1, read as the reverse complement.
AGCATCACGCGCCCTCGAGAAGCGCGACGACGCGCGCGAACGCTTCCTCATCGAAGTCGCGCCCGACTTTCACGATGTGGCCGGTGCGTAAGAAGACGGCGACTGGCTCGCCGCGTGAGCGCGTTGGCGCGACGTTAACCGGCAGCAGCTTCACAGGCGGGGCCGCTGGCGCCGACACCGCCGCAGAACTCTCAAGGCGCTTGCGCCACCAGTAGATGCGTTGTGGCTCGAGCCCTTGCGCCTTGCCGAAGTCCTCGACCGATAGTCCGCTTTTGCGCCACGCGCTGATAGCGCTACGCGCTTCGTGCTCCGACCAACGTACTCGCATTCACTTCCCAAAGTTTGAATGCGAGAACAGATCGCCGATTACGCCGCGCGATGGCAGGGATCGATCACCGGACGGTTACCTTCGAAATCACAACCCCGCCGCCGAAGAGGGCGCAGGCTATGCAGAAGTGCAGCATTGCTAATCCGGTTGTACAACAAAGATTCGCGATTGAGGAGCCAGGCGGAGCGGGTGCGGGCGCCCAATGTGTACGATGGCCGTCGCCGGCCCTCGGTAGAGTTGTGCGCTATGCCCGTGTGGCGCGCAACGAGCTAGAACTTCGCGAGTGACGGCCGGCGAATCGAGGCGTTTCGCCGCGATCGCTGCGGCCATCGTGGATTGGGCGGCTTTCTACCGTCACGTCATGGAACTGACAACGTAACCGTTCACGCCCTTACGCAGCCAACGCGGCGTGGGCAGCGGCTTGATTGGGCAGAAGCGACGGCGGCGCTGTGTGTTTGATGCGCGCGGCGCAGGCATCGGCGAGGAAGTCGAGAACGTTGCGGTGCTGGGCTCGGAGTGTTGCGCACACGGTCAGCATGCGCTCGGCGAAGCGGCTGCCGGCGTCGCTGTCGGTTCCGAAGCTCGTCTTGCGCCACATGACGGCATGGCGGATTTGACGCTCGCCGAAGTTGTTGGTTGGCTCGACGCCTTCGACATCGACGAAGGTCCAAAGTCCATCGCTGAGCTTCAATATCTCTCGCGCAGTCCCAACGAGGTCGGGCGTGCGGCAGGTCGCGGCGCTCTCGAGGATGGTTGTGACCTCGATTTGGATTGGCTCCATCGCCTTCTGAAAGTCCCGCCTATCGAGTGTGCCATCGCGGACACGATGCCAGAGTCGAAACATCTCGGCGGTCTGCGCGAGCAGCTCCCGTCCGAAGTGTTGGCGCTCACCTGAAACCGCGTAAATTTGGACGAGCGCCGCCCGTCAGGCGCGCTTCTTGGCCTTTTTGTCGAGCTGGGCTTCACGGCGTCGATAGCTGTCGCCTTCGATGGCAATGATGTCGGCGTGATGAATGGTGCGGTCGATGAGGGCAGTGGCGGACGTAGCGTTGGGAAAGACCGTCGGCCAGTCGCTGAAGGCGAGGTTCGTCGTGAGCACGATGCTCTTGAGCTCGTAGTGGCGGCTGATGATCTGAAAAGGCAGGTCCGCGTTGCGCGTGTCGTAGGACAGATACCCAACTTCATCGATGCACAAGAGCGCCGGCCGTCCGTAATGGCGGATGCGTCGCTCGAGTGAGCGCGCCGAGTCCTGGGCTGCAAGGTCGAGAAGCATCTGCGACGCAGAAACAAAGAGAACGGAGTAGCCGGCAGTGAGAGCCGCGTGCGCGATGTTCTTGGCGAGCATCGTCTTTCCGAGCCCCTGCGGCGCGACCAGGACGACGTTTCTGGCGGCGGTGATGAACTCGAGTGTGAGCGCCGCCTCGACGGCGTCCTTGTCGATACGTTTGGGCCAGGCCCAATCGAAGTCTGCAACGGGTTTGAAGCGGCCAATGCGGCTTCGCGTGAACCGGCGCTCGAAACCCCGGCGCGTCCGTTCTGCAAGCTCGGCGCGTACGATACGCTCGAGCAGCTGCGCAGGGGCGAGCCGCTTCTGGGTCGCTTCGGCGATGAGGTCGTTGACCACCTGCGCCGTGTGGGTGAGTCCAATCGCCTTCAAGTCTGCTGCGAGCGCGCTCATGACTCCTCCGGCTCGTTGCGGCCGAGCAGAGCATCGTAGTCCGTGAGGTTATGGGCTGTGACGCGAAGGGCCGCGGCACGCGGGTCGGCGAAGCCGACGTGCGTGAGGACCGGCTGGACACCGCGCGCCCGCCGCATGCGGTCGCAAATATGCTCGACGGCGGCGTCACTGACGGTGCCGCGCTCGAGGGCCTCGGTGATGGCGCGAGTGACAAGCGCGCCGCCATAGCGGTCAACGAGGCCGTGGAGGGTGCGCACGGCTCGGCGGAGCGGTTCATCGCGGGCGAGCAGCGCTTCGAGGAAAGCATCGAGGTTTGTGACATGACTGCGCAGAGCGTCACGGCCACGCAGCTCACGCGCCGCCTGCTTCTGCGCGGTGAGAGCCGCGGCGTGGCTTGCGTCCTCGACGACACAGCCTCGGTCGTACGAGCGGGCATGCTCGGCGACGACGCGGCCTGCGCCATCAGCAAGGCGCACGCGCGTTTCGCTCGCGAGCAGCGTGAGCGTTGTGCCGACGTGAGCCGGCGGCACGGAGTAATCATTCAAGTCGAAGCGCGCGTAAGGGCGCTTGCCGATCCGCACGACGACGACGCGCTCGGTGGCGAAGCGATGCTCTGGCAGGGGCAGCAGACAAGGTCGCTCCTCGGTGCGCGCCTCCGCGACGCTCGAGCGGTCGGCGGCGGTTGGCCGCACGCGTTGATGTGCGACGCGGCCCAACCACTCGGCGAGCTGTGCGTTCAAGTCATCGACCGAGGTGAATGAGCGCGCGGCGAAGAAGGCATCGCGTAGGTAGCGAATGGCTCGCTCGACCTTTCCTTTCTCGTTCGCGCGATAGGGCGCGCAGGGCTTGGGCGCGAAGTGGTAGTGCCCGGCGAGCTCGAGCAGGTGCGGATGAAAGCGCACGTGGTTACCGTCGCGCTCGAGGACAGCGCTCTTTAGGTTATCGTAGAGGATGGAGCGCGGGACACCGCCCAAAGTCTCGAAGGCGTGGATGTGGCCGCGCACGAAGCTCTCCATGGTTTGGTCCAAGGCAAAGCGCGCGGCCATGGCGCGCGAGTACGACAAGACCAGCACGAAGCACGACAGCGACCGCTTGGCGGAGCCGACGCGGACTGAGCCGAAGGCGCCCCAGTCGACCTGCGCCTGCTCGCCGGGGAGCGTGACGAGCTGCAAGAACGCCTCGTGTTTCTGACGCGGTCGCACCGAGCGCACGTAGCGGCGCAGCTGGACGACGCTCCCGGCATATCCGCGTGAGCGGACCATCTCGAAGAGCCGTGTCGCGCGAAGACGTGGATGAGCCTCCAGGGTCTGGGCAATGAACCCATGGTAGGGCTCGAGCAGCGTCGCCCGAACTGGCCGCGCCGTGCGCCAGTCGTTGAAGCCGGCGCTGCCGATGACGCGGCGGACGACGTCATGATGGATGCCCAGCTCGCTCGCGATGGTGCCGACGCGCCAGTGCTCGCCGAAGTAGAGTCGGCGGATGCGGTTGTGGAGCTCGTGCTCGATCACGGTGCGAGCTGACTAGCGCCGGGGTGGACCGCGCGACCGACGGGAGCGGCGTCGCGTGTGCGCGGATGCGGACAACAGATGATGGAGTGTAAAGCTGGCGCCCCGGCCGCAGCGGACGCACCGCACGACTGACAGGCGGTGAATTTGCAAAGCATCGAGCGACCTCTCGTTGAGCGCGACAGCGACGGACACGATGACCGCAGGTGTGGCATGAGACGGTTCTAAAGACCCTGCAAGTTTCTGCCGACCCTGATGCGTCACGTTGTTGCGGTAGCGGCGTTGGCGCTCGGCGTGATCGCGGCGTCCCCTCGCGTGAGCGCTGGTGGCGCGCGCCGGCTTCACGAACCGAGCGGCAACGCGCCGCGTGGCGACACGGCACCGAGTAGTAACGCTGTCCGCGATCGCAGCGCGAGCATAGGTAGAACACGCGACGGCAACTCGGCCATGCGCAAACGACCAAACGAAGAGACGCCGCATCGGACACGCTTGCTCGCGCAAGCGGAGCTCAAAATTGGACGGCGGCGCGATGGCGTGCGACGACGACCAAGTCGAAGGCACTAACTCCGCCCACCGACACTCGAGGAGACGCCGGGCTGCTAACCCCGGCCTCCTCACTCCGCCTCGCCACTCCGAACGCTACGCAAAGCGATCAACGAGCCGAAATTACTCGCAGCCTTGAGGATCGGGGGACGGCGAGCGGTTCAAATTTCTGCGGATTCAGACGAGCGCCAACAGCTGAGCACGTGACGCGCGACCCGAGCCGCACGTCACTGACGTCGAGACCCACGACTTCGCTCACGCGAAGGCCGAGGAAGAGCAGGTACACCGCTGCGCGATCGCGGACACCAAAGCTCGTCACCCAACGAAGTGGTCTGTGACCCGTTCATGGGCTCGGCGAGCGCTGGGGTTGCGGCGCTTCAGCTCGGCCGGTCTTTTCTCGGATGCGATATCGGCGACGCTTCTATCGCGATGGCGAGGAAACGTCTCAGTACGGGCGGTGGCCTAACTTGCGCGCCTACCTGGCACACGCGACTACAAAACGAGCGCTGGCCCGACCGAAGCGCGTTGACCGCTCAGCTGCCGCGCCTCCGAGTGCTGTGAAGAAGTAGGACCGGATCTCGATGGTCAGGTTTCATTTCTCGAGGGCGGCATCGGTTACCTGTCCGATCATTTCCTCTGCGGCTGCGCCAAGTGTGAATTGCACAGCTTTCTTGGCAATGCCGGGCAGCAGGCGTTGCCCCCACGTCTGAACAACACGACGGTCCTTCTCCAGAACATGCTTGGCGCCCTGATCGTTGAGCATCTCGACGGCATCACTCGAGGGCTGCCGCAACTCGATTGCCTCTATCTTCCTATGGATGTCGTCGAGCTTTGACCTGAGCGACTCATCGGGCATGGCATCGATATCGATGCCATGGCGGAGGAGCCATGAGCGGTCTTGCCGCCAGAACGAATGCCAAAGTGCGTCGCCAACGCGGCAGAGGTCGCCGACAGTCGCCCCCGAGAAGCGCATGACAACCCCGTGCTCAACGTCGCGTAGTTCGACTAGCCGACACGTCGTCTCACGACCGAGCACCGTAACAATGACGCCCTCAACGAGAAAGCGCTCCACGGGTGCGAGGGGCGCCGCGAAGTAGATCGCCAGTCCCTCCCCGCTACCGATCGAAGGCATGGATGCAAAGGTGCGCAGGAACCGCTTCATCGTTGGCGGAGTGATACTCAGGGCTCTGCACGCTGCCGTGAACGATCCAAAGTGCTGAAGCGTTTGTTGAAGCTCGAGACTCGCACGGTCCCTACCGACGATATGAGCCCACGCTTCGATCAAGGAGTTGCGCTGAGGGCCGGAGCCGTGGCCGCCCGGTCGATGCCGGGAGGAGATCACGTCAACCGCTTCGATGAAGTGCCACGAGGGGTCGATGAAGTCATCCATCTCGCCTCTGGCCTAGCACGACGCGCCGACGCTCCGCGACGTTGACGCGATCGTTGAGGGTCCCGGGTTCGATCGTGCGCGCTGGGACAAGTGGGAAACCTGTTTCCCACCGATGTTTCCCACTCGCGAGCCGCCGATCGCGTAAGTGGTCGATTTGATGGAGCGGGCAACGGGGCTCGAACCCGCGACCCTCAGCTTGGGAAGCTTGTGCTCTACCAACTGAGCTACGTATTTCAGCCCAAGTCTCTACGCTCCGACAGGCCAGAGCCACGCTGCACCAATGACCCCAGCCGAGTCGCCAAGCTCGTTCTTCAGAACAGGGGTGGCGAAGGTGTCGTTGAAGATGGCGCTCGCGATAGCGGGCACGGTGTCGCGGGTGAGCCGTGGGATGGACGACAAACCGCCGCCCAGCACGATGACGTCCGGGTCGAGGATGTTGACCACATACGAGAGCGCCTTGCCCAGCCGCTGCACGTAGCGCTCCATGGTGCGTAGCGCATGGGGCTCACCCGCCTCGGCGCGCCCGACGACCTCGGGGCCGTCGAGACCGCGTCCGTCATCGCGGGCAATGGCGGGGCCCGAGAGCAAGGTCTCGACGCAGCCTTTCTTGCCGCAATAGCAGTCGGGTCCATCGGGGTCGAGGACGTTGTGGCCCCACTCTCCCGCCACGTGATTCGGTCCGTCATGCACCACGCGGTCGACGACGATGCCGCCGCCGACGCCCGTCCCCAAGATGACCCCGAAGACCACGCGGTGACCGCGCCCCGCGCCGCTCACGGCCTCGGCCAGGGCGAAGCAGTTGGCGTCGTTCTGAATGCGCACGTCCTGGGTCAACGTCGCTTGCAGGTCTTGCTGGAGCGGCATGCCGTTCAAGCACTGGGTGTTCGAGTTCTTGAGCATGCCCGTCTTCACCGAGATCGAGCCGGGCGTGCCGATGCCGATCGAGCATGGGCGCCCCGCGCGCTTCTTGAGCTCCAAGATCAGGCTGACGATGGTGCCGAGGATGGCGTCGTAGCCCTCGCTCGCCGGGGTCGGCCGGCGCTCGCGGTGCACGATGCTGCCATCGGGCGCCAAGAGGACGCCTTCGGTCTTGGTCCCACCCAGGTCGATGCCGATGCGCATGTGCTTCCCTTGGATGCTGTGAACGCGCTATCGCGTCCGGCATGCATGTCATCCTCGCTCTGGTCGTGGCAATCGCCTCACCCGCTTCACCCGCCAAGAAGCCCTTCACCGCCCAGGATCTGGTGCGCCTCGAGCGCGTCGCCAAGCCGCGCGTGTCGCCGGACGGTAAGCGCGTGGTCTACGAGCTGCGTGAAACGGATTGGGACGCGAACAAGGGCGTGCACTCGGTGTGGCTCCTCGAGCTCGAGAGTAAAGAGACCCGCCGCCTGAGCAAGCCTGGCGTCGAGAGCGCCTCACCGCGCTTCTCGAACGACGGCAACTCGATCTACTTCCTGTCGCCCAAGGACGACGTGCAGCAAGTCTTCAAGATGCCCGTCACCGGCGGCGAGCCCCAGGCCGTCACGTCGCTGCCGTTCGACGTGAACGCTTTCGCGGTCACCCCAGGCAAGGAGCGCCTCGTCGTCGCGCTCGAGGTGTATCCGGATTGCCCGACCCTCGCGTGCACCAAGCAGCGCCTCGAGGCGAAGAGAGCCACCAAGACGACCGGCCAGCTCTATGACGCCATGTTCGTGCGTCACTGGGACACCTGGGCGAACGGCATGCGCAGTCATGCGTATCTGGTGACGCCGGGCGCGGCCGGCGAGCCGGTGCGTCTGTCGCGCAGCATCGACGGCGACGTGCCGTCCAAGCCCTTCGGCGACGACGAGGAGTGGTCCTTCTCGCCAGACGGCAAGACCTTCTACTTCACGGCGCGCATCGCCGGCCGCACCGAGCCGTGGAGCACGAACCTCGACGTCTACAAGGTGACGATGGAGGGCACGTCGAAGCCCGTGAACCTCACGAGCGGCAACCTCGCGACCGACACGAGCCCCGTGGTCTCTCCCGACGGCAAGCAGATCGTTTGGCGCTCGATGAAGCGCGCCGGCTTCGAGGCGGATCGCTACGCCGTCATGATCTCCTCGACCAGCGGCGGCCCGGCGCGTGACCTGAACGGCGGCTGGGACCGCTCGGCGGACAGCGTCGCTTGGTCGCCCGACGGCAAGACCCTGTTCGTTACAGCGGACGATGTCGGCCAGAAGCGCATCTTCACCATGGACACGGCGGGCGGCGCGGTGAAGGGTCTCACCGACAAGGGCTACGTCAGCGGCGTCGCGGTCGGCCCGAGCTCCGTCATCGCGGTCATCGACGACCTGCGCTCTCCCGGCCAGCTCTACCGCGTGTCTCTCCAGGGTCAGCGCGAACAGCTCACGCACCACAACGACGAGCGCATGGAGTCGGTCGCGCTAGGCGAGTTCGAGCAGTTCAGCTTCGAGGGCTGGAACGGCGAGATGGTCTACGGGCACGTCGTGAAGCCCGCGGGCTTCGTGGCTGGCCAGACCTACCCCGCCGTCATGCTCATCCATGGCGGACCGCAGGGCAGCTTCGGCAATCACTGGCACTACCGCTGGAATCCGCAGACCTACGCCGCGGCGGGCTTCGTCGCCGTGGCCATCGATTTCCACGGGTCGACGGGCTACGGCCAAGCGTTCACCGATTCGATCAGCCACGACTGGGGTGGCAAGCCACTCGAGGATCTGCAGAAGGGCTGGGCCCACGCCGTCAAGACGTACAAGTTCCTCGACGCCACCCGCGCCTGCGCGCTCGGCGCCTCGTACGGCGGCTTCATGGTCAACTGGATCGCCGGCAAGTGGCAGGACCCGTGGAAGTGCCTGGTGAACCACGACGGGATCTTCGACAGCCGCTCGATGGCGTACAGCACGGAAGAGCAGTGGTTCGAGGAGTGGGAGCACGGCGGCAAGTACTACGAGCACCCCGAGAGCTACGAGCAGTTCAACCCGGCGCAGTACGTCGGCAAGTGGAAGGTCCCGATGCTCGTCGTGCACGGCGGCAACGACTTCCGCGTCCCGCTCGAGCAAGGCTTGTCGACCTTCACGGCGCTGCAGAGCCGCGGCGTCCCCTCACAGCTGCTTTACTTCCCCAACGAGAACCACTGGGTGATGAAGCCGCAGAACAGCGTCCAGTGGCATGAGACCGTGGAGAGCTGGCTGAAGAGGTGGACCAAGCGCTGACGCGCCCATCAGACCTTCGGCTTCGCGAGCCACCCGCTCATGTCCGCCGACCGCGTGAGGCCCGCGTGCTGGAACACCTTGGCGCCGTCGCGGAAGACCACGAAGTTGGGAATGCCCTGTACGCCATAACGGGCAGCGAGCTCCGGGTAGCGGTCGGTGTCCACCTTGAGGACCAAGGCGGCGCCGGCCTTCTCGCGCGCGACCTTCGAGACCTCGGGGGCGGCCATCTTGCAGGGGCCACACCAGCTCGCCCAGAAGTCGACGAGCACCGGCACCTTGGCCTCCGCGACCAGCTCGTCGAAGGCGCCGGCATCGACGTCGATGGGGGAGTCGACCGGCGGGAGCTCGGTCTTGCAGCTGCCGCACTTACCTTTCATGGCGAGGAACTTCGCGGGCACGCGGTTCTGAGCACCGCAAGCTCGGCAAGTGCGCAACATGGTCGCTCCTCTCGTGGGGTGGGCGGCTTAGGATCGCGATGCCGGCGCTGCGCGTCAAGACGGCGTTAGCAACCGCCAGCGCCCCACATCGATACTGGGTGGTCCCTCCACAGGAATCAGCCATGTCCATCCATCGCATCCAGGGTCCGAGCCGCGTCGCCAATGACGCGAGCGCCTCCACCGGCGTCAACGTCCTAGCCGGCGCCCGCGCGCCTCTCGCCCCGCAGTCCGCCAGAACCGCCGACCGCGTCGAGCTCATCGAGCAGGCCACCAAGGTCACCGACGGCGCCTTCGCCGCGCTCAAGGCCGTCCTGAAGCCAGGCATGACCGAGAAGGAAGCGCGCGACGTCATCGAGGCTCACTTCAAGGCGAACGGCATGGGCCTGTCGTTCCCGACCATCTCGGTCTTCGGCAAGGGCACGACCGACATCCACGGCGTCCCGAGCGACCGCAAGCTCGAGGCCAACGACATCGTCATGGTCGACATCGGCGCGCGCTACGAAGGTCCCGACGGCCCCTGGTGCAGCGACGTGACCCGCACGTTCTTCATCGGCGAGCCGACGGCCCGCCAGCGTGAGGTCTGGACCATGGTCCACGAAGCCCAGAAGCGCGGCCTCGCCATGGTGAAGCCTGGCGTCGCGGCCGGCGACATCGACAAGGCCTCCCGCGACTACCTGCGCCAGCAAGGCTTCTCGATCCCCCACGCGGTCGGCCACGGCGTCGGCCGCAAGGTCCACGAGCAGCCCTACATCCAGCAGGGCGCGGGCTACAAACTGAAGGTCGGCGACGTCATCACCGTCGAGCCCGGCGTCTACCTGTCGCGCGAAGGCTTCGGGGTGCGCGTCGAGGACATCCTCGTGGTCACCGAGACCGGCTACCGTTTGCTCTCGAAGGCGCCTTACTAACGGACGCCGTTGACACCGCGCCCCCTGACTGGATACCCATCGCTCCCGGAGCGCGGGTGTAGCTCAGTTGGTAGAGCACAAGCTTCCCAAGCTTGGGGTCGCGAGTTCGAGCCTCGTCGCCCGCTCCATGATTTGCTCAATCATCTCAAGCTTCTCCGCTGCATCGATGACGGTGGTGTTCTGCTCGGTGGGTGGGTGGTCCGGGTGAGGTGGTCCGGGTAAGACGAGCCCGTAGGCGTCGGCGGCCGCGCCAGCGATTGCAGACGCGCGCACGTAGGTCGTCGACAGGTAGAGCTCGGTGGTCGCCAAGTCCCGTTCATGACGCGATCTTCACAGTCTTCGCCGGCGACACCTTGCCGGCGGCGAGGCGCGTGAGTCGGTCGAATAGCTCGTCGCGCTCTTCGTCGCGCTCGACCGCCAGTCCGCCAAGCGTAACCCATGATGGCCTGTCGACGGTCATCTTGCCGTTCTCCCATCGCGAAATGGTTTCCGGCGTGGTGTCCAGCAACGGCGCGAGCTCGACCGCAGAAAGCCCGATCGCTTTGCGCATGAAGCGAAACGTCTCACCGTTGACCTGTCCGCTGTTCGCGACCGCCGCAGCGACGCTGACCTCAAAGCGACCGAGGTCCTTCCCGTCGATCAGCTCGTGACCCTTCGAGCACACCATCGCAGCGACCTGCCCTGAGTAGGTCTTCATCGCGACGACAATCTTGTGCGGCACCTTGGCGGCCTTCATGGCCGAGCCGCATTCGATGCACTTCATGTCCTACTCCCTGGTTACATCACCGTAATGACGATGATGCTGTCCTTGATTGCGACGACGACTTTGCAATCCCTGCCGTCGTCGTCCTTGCCGTAGATCTCCCAGCTGTCGTTGGTCGACGCGACGGCTCGAACGGCAAACGAGAGAGCGCGCTTGATACCCTCGTACGTGAACTTGCGTTCGGTCATGCGCTCCAACGCATGCTTGGTGATGTAAATCTTATCCTGCTTGGCTAGCTCACGAACCTGCCGGGCAGCGGCCGTCGCGCTCATGGGTTAGTTGTCGTCATTTCTTGACGATTCGTCAAGCTTAACGCTACGTCAATTTGTCGCCCGCGACCGACTTTCCGACGTGACGCAGATCACGCGACTCGCCGTGCGCAGGTCGGGGAGTCATGGAACCAGCAAGTCGGTCATCGGCGATCGGCTCCAAGAACCGATCGCCCCCCCTCGAGCTCCTAGAACTGATGCCAAAGATACTGATTCGTCACTTCATGATGAAACTGAATCTCCGGCACCTTGATGAGTGACCCCAACGCCTTCGGACACCGATCGGCCTGCGCCTGCTTGAGCTCGGCGAACTTGGTTTGCACCGACTCGCCCAGCACCTCGCTCATGAACTTGCTCGACTTGAACAAACGGATGGCGTCGTAAATGTTGTCCGGCAAGAAGCGTGTGCGGCTGCGCTTCGACTCGTCCGTTGAAGCGTCCACGCCTTCGAGCGCCGTGCGAATCAAGGTGTAGAACACCATGTACGGGTTCGCGTCGGGGGCGACGCTGCGCACCTCGATGCGTGCCGAGCGCTCGTTGCCCGTCGGGATGCGGACCATGGCGCCGCGGTTGTTCGGCGATGCCTTGATCTGATTCGGGGCCTCGTAGTGCGGATCGAGGCGGCGGTACGCGTTAACGGACGGGTTCAAGATGAGGCAGATGTCGTCGGCGCTGGCGAGGATGCGGTCGATGGCGCTCCAGCCGGTCTTCGACAAGCCGTCTTGGCCCTTGCCGTCCCAGTACAAGTTCACCTTGTCGCGCGAGAACGAGAGGTTGGTGTGCATGCCGTTGCCGTTCACGCCGGTGACCGGCTTCGGCAGGAACGACGCCGTCATGTCCATCTTCTGCGCCACCTGGCGGCAGAGCAGCTTGTAGAGCTGCACCTGGTCGGCGGTGATGAGCGCCTCGCTGTAGGTGAAGTTCATCTCGAACTGCGAGGGCGCGACCTCGGGGTGATCCTTCTCGTTCCCGAAGCCCATGGCGCGCTGCACTTCGGCGGCCGCGTCGATGAAGTTGCGCAGCGCGTCGCCTGGCAGCGAGTGATAGTAGCCGCCCGTCGAGACGTACTCGAACTTGCCCGTCTCGTTGTAGTGGCGCTCGGCGTCACGACCCTTGAAGAGGAAGCCTTCGATCTCGGGCGCGATGTGGCAGACCATCTTGTCCTTGGTCCACAGCTCCTCGCAGTAGTGCTTGAGCATGCTGCGCATGTCGGAGGCGTAAGGGGCGCCGTCACGACCCATGACCTGCGAGAAGACCAGGACCTTGCCGGGGCCGAAGATGTCGGCGGGGACCCAATAGAGCGAGCCCCAGTCGATTTGCAGACGCAGGTCGGACTCGTGCTGCGCCGAGAAGCCGCGGACCGACGAGCCGTCGAAGGTGAGGTTGTCCTCGCTCTTCAGCAGGAACTTCTTGTCGTAGTCGAGCATCTGCAGGCGACCTTCGAGATCGGTGAAGCAGACGGTGACCGCCTTGATGCCCTTCTCATCGCTGAGCGCCTTGACCGCAGACTCACGCAGCTTGTCGGCGGGCGTGTGATCCAGGCGAGCCTGCTTGTTCGCGAGGTTCTGCTCCTCGAGCTTGTCATACGGGATTTCAAGGAAGTCGCGAAGGCCAGAGCTCAAATTTTGCGCCATGTAAGGTTCCTGGGAGAAGGACAACCTTTATTGGACCCAATTTTATCATAAATCAAGTCAGTGATGACTCGACGCGTCAGCGCTTCCAGGGCTTGGCTCGTGCGGCCCCGCCGGGCTAGCCAGGCGGCATGCAAATCGACACCAAGGTCATCCATGCAGGTGAGCGCCGCCTCGAGGGCTCGGTCGTCACCCCGATTTTCCAGAGCGCCACCTACGTTCACGACGAGGGCGCGGCCTACCACGACCTGCGCTACCTCCGGCTCAACAACACGCCGACGCAGCTCGCCCTCCACGACAAGCTGAGCCAGCTCGAGGGCGCCGAGAGCGCGGTGGTCACGGCGAGCGGCATGGCGGCCATCACCACGACGATGCTCGGGCTCTTGAAGAGCGGTGATCACATCCTCGCGCAGAGTGTCCTCTATGGCGGCACGCACGACTTCGTCACCAAGGATCTGCCGCAGCTCGGCATCACCCACGACTTCATCGACAGCAGCGACCCCGCGAGCTGGAAGGCGAAGCTCAAGCCCACCACCAAGCTCGTCTATGTGGAGACCATCGGTAATCCGCTGCTCGCGGTGCCGGACCTCCCGGCGGTCGTGAAGTTCGCGAAGGACCACGGCCTCGTGTCCGCTATCGACAACACCTTCGCGTCACCGGTGCTCTACCAGCCCATCACGCACGGCTTCGATCTGTCGCTGCACTCGTGCACCAAGTACATGAACGGCCACAGCGACATCGTCGCCGGCGCGGTCATCGGTGGCCGCGAGCTCGTGGCCAAGGTGAAGCACAAGCTCGATCACCTGGGCGGCTCGCTCGACCCGCACGCTTGCTTCCTCTTGCAGCGCGGCATCAAGACGCTGGCGTTGCGCGTGCGCGCCCAGAGCGCCAACGCTCTCGCCATCGCCGGGCTCCTCGCCGAGCACCCCGCCATCGAGCGTGTTTACTATCCGGGCCTCGCGACGCACGGCTCGCACGCGCACGCGGCCAAGGCGCTCACCGGCGGCTTCGGCGGCATGGTGAGCTTCGACGTGAAGGGTGGCGGCGCCGCGGCCAAGCGCTTCGTGAAGCGCCTCACCATTCCCATCGACGCGCCGAGCCTGGGCGGAGTCGACTCGCTCGTCTCCATGCCGGCGCAATCCTCGCACGCGGGCCTCACTCCCGAGGCGCGCGCGCAGGTCGGCATCGGCGATGGCTTGGTGCGCTTCTCGGTGGGCATCGAGGGGCTCGAGGATTTGCTGGCCGACGTGCGTCAGGCGCTCGGCTGAGCCGCACGGTGCGCGAGACGACGCCAAGCCTCGATGCACGCAAAAGAGTCAGCGCGCCGCGCCGCCGGGCAGGTAAGCGAGCACGCTGACGTCGCCGTCGTCCGCGACGAGCTCGAAGAAGCCGCTGGCGATGAGCTTGTCGCGACTCTCGAGATCGAGCCGCGTGCGGTGCTTCCCGAAGAAAACGTCACGGTCGTGCAGCACGTGCGTAATGCCATAGCGGACGAGCGCCGCGCGCACGGTCTCGGTGACCTCGCCCGTGTTCAAGTCGGCCAGCGCTTCCTGCGCGTCGAAGGCGGCTTGTGGCGCCGCGGGCTCGTAGCCGTTCAGGAAGGGGCGGTCCAAGAGCATCATGAAGCGATGCGCCGAGGAGCCACCCGCGTCGTAGGGCGGGCCATACGGCAGGTGCAAGAAGGGGCCCGGGCCGGGCGCGGTGAGGCGCGCGATGGGGCCCCGCGTCAGCAGCAGCGTCGGACTGACGATCACGAAATCGAGCAACGCCGCGGTGACCGCGATAGCGGCGATCTTGGGCCTCGCATGAACGCGCAGACGGTCGATGGCCCACGCCGCTAGGGCCGCGATAGCGAACATGAGGATGAACGACAGCCGGCCCTTGACGCGCACGAAGCCCCAGTAGGGGATGAGCGTCTTCAGGAGGGCGTACAGCGGTGGGATGACCGGGCTGAACATGAGCACCAGCACCACCAGCGCCGTCCAGCCGAGGGCCCGGGTCTGCGCATCGAGCCGCGTGGGCGCGCCGGTCTTGCGGCGATAGAGCGCGAGGCCAATCAGCACCAGCAGCGACAAGCCCAGGTAATGCGAGCGCCGCTCGACCTCGTGGCTGAAGACGACGTCGCGGGTGAAGCGCGCCCACGGGACGAAGAGCTCGCCGGGCAAGGGCGTGTACGACACGGCCTCTTGCGCGCTGCGGCCGGCCTTCGAGGGTGACATGTCGAGGCCGACCTTCTGGAACCAGCGCACCCAGAGGAGACCACCGATGGCGCACAACCCCGCCGGGGCCATCGTAACGGCGCGGATCAGCGTGGCGCGCCAGCCCGCTCCGCGATGGCGGATGAGCGCGACGATGACGAAAGTCCCCACCAAGAGGGTGGTGTAGTAAAAGAGGTGCCACTCGCCCGCGGCGAGCAAGAAGAGCAGGGCGCCAAGGCCCAGTGAAATCCCGGCGCGCCGCCAGGGTCTCGCCTCACCGAGCCAGCTCCAGAGGGCGAGCCACACCAGGGGAAAGCTGCCGAGCAAGAAGCCGTTCGCGTGGCCACAGGAGGCTTGCACCTGACGGAAGACGCAGAAGGCGTAGGCGAGCCCCGCGACGAACGCCGCGACCTTCGAGGCGCCGAGCTTGCGCATGCAATACGCCATCGCCACGCCCGTGGCGGGGAAGCTCGCGAGGTAAAGTAAGTTGTAAGCGGCTTCGGCGGACAGGCCGCAATGGGTCGCGAGCCACCAGAGCGGCTGCATCGGAAAGCCCCAGGAGCCCATGACGTGGATGCCGCTCGCGTTCACGCCGGCGAGCTCGAGGTCGTTGGCGAACGGGAAGCGACCTTCCGCGAGGTTCCTCGCGAAGAGCCAGCAATAGAAGAGGAGCTGATGCGGGTCGCCCGATAGGAAGACCACGTCGGCGCCAGAGGTGGTCGTGCCCATGGGCATGGCGTCCGAGAACCGCGCCATCAGCGGCCGGCTCGCCCAGAGGGCACAGACCACGTACGCCAATGCGGACACCAGATAGAACATCAGGCGCGCACCCTACCGTTTGCCGCGTAGACACCGAAAGAGGCTTGCCAATTTTGCACGGCACCCCCCATATCGTCGGCATGCAAAAGGCGCTCGTCATCGCCGCCATGGCCCTCGGGGTCGCCGCCTGTGGCGATCTGGAAATTCCTAGCCCCGGTGGCCCGGACAACAACAACAACGGCGTCAACGGCGGCCAGCCCACCTGTGACGGGCTCGACGGCGACACCTTCGCCAGCGTCGACGACCAGCCCCTCGGGGAGCGCTGCGAGTTCGACGCCAACCAGAACTATCAGTGCACCGAGCTCTACGGCGTCTGGACCATCACCTTCGACCTCGGCGAGTTCTACTGGGACACCTATCAGTTCGTCGGCTCGGGCACGTACACCTGCAGCAAGGGCAAGATCGTCGGCAACATGAACGGTCAGACCTTCGAAGGCACCTATGGCGGCGGCTCGCTCACTTGGGACGGCTTGCGCTATCGCCGCTAGCAGCGTAGGTGCCGCCCGCCGCCTTGCTTGAAGATGACCGTGGGTCGTACCCAACGGTTGTCTGGCTGCAAAGGCTCGCTCCGTGCTAGCCTTTCGGCCGAACGGAGCGCTCTTGAGCACTAGCACGACGGTCAAGCTCGGCCTTCCCAAGGGCCGCATGCAAGAGGGCGTCAACAAGCTGCTTGCCGATGCCGGCATTCAGCTGCGCACCGGTAGCCGCGGCTATCGCCCCAGCATCAACCTCACCGGCTTCGAGGTGAAGGTCTTGAAGCCACAGAACATCGTGGAGATGCTCGAGGCCGGCTCGCGTGACGTCGGGTTTGCCGGCGCCGATTGGGTCGCCGAGCTGAACGCCCACGTGGTCGAGCTCCTCGACACGACGCTCGACCCGGTCCGCTTGGTGGCCGCCGCGCCCGTGGCCCTCCTCGAGGGCGGTAAGCTCCCCAAGCGCCACCTCGTGCTTGCCTCCGAGTACCAGCGCCTGGCCCAGGACTGGATCGCGAAGAACGGCATCGACGCGCGCTTCGTCCGCTCCTACGGCGCGACCGAGGTGTTCCCGCCCGAGGACGCCGATTGCATCATCGACAACACCGCGACGGGCTCGACGCTCGCCGCCAACGGCCTCGAGATCGTCGCCGACGTCATGCGCTCGTCGACGCGCCTCTACGCCAATCCGCGGGCGCTCGAGAACACCGAGAAGCGCGACGCCATCGAGCGCTTGGTGATGCTCATCCGCTCGGTCCTGGAAGCGCGTCGCCGCGTCATGCTCGAAGTGAACGTCTCGCCGCAGGATCTCGAGAAGCTCGTCGCCATCTTGCCGTGCATGCGTGAGCCCACGGTGTCGCCGCTGCACGCCTCGCGTGGCTACGCGGTGAAGGCCGCGGTGCCGCGTGACGAGCTCCACAAGCTCATCCCGGCCATCAAGGCGAACGGGGGCACCGACATCGTCGTGTCGGGCCTCGGGCAGATCGTGCCGTGATCACGCCAGTGCCGGAGGTCGCGGCACTCACGGCCTACAGCTCGCCAGGGTTACCCGCGAACATCGACTTGCGGCTGGACGGCACCGAGCGGCCATTGCCGTTGCCGGTGGGCGAGGCCGCGAATTATCCGAAGGCCGCCGAGCTCGAGGCCGAGTTGGCCAAGCGCTTCGATTTGCCGGCAGGGCGCGTTTTCGTGACCGCTGGAGCGGATGAGGCGCTCGACCGTATCTGCCGGGCTTATCTCTCCTCGGCGCGCGTCGCCGTGGTCACCGCGCCGACCTTCGAGATGATCCGCCACTACGCGCGGCTCGCTGGCGCGCAGCTGCGTGAAGTGCCCTGGTACGAGCACAAGCTCGAGCTCTCGGCGCTCCTCGATGCCACCGAGGGCATGCGCGGCGTCTGCGCCATCGCGACGCCCAACAATCCCACGGGTGTCGCGGTGGAGCCCGAGACCCTGATCGAGCTCGCCAAGCGGCGGCCCGACGTGCTCGTCATCGCGGACATGGCCTACGGCGAGTTCGCTCCTACCGATCCGACGCGCGAGCTCATGAAGCAGGGCAACGTCGTGGTCACGCGCACCTTCTCGAAAGCGTGGGGCATCCCGGGCGCGCGCGTCGGGTATGCGCTGGGCCCGGCGGAGGTCATCACGGCGCTGCGCACCGCGGGCGGACCATACTCCGTGGCGCGGCCGGCGCTGGCTCTCGCGCTCGAGCGCCTGCGCGGCGGTGAGGACGAGATGCGCGCCTACGTGGCGAAAGCGCGCGACGAAGTGAAGCGCATGACGTTGCTCCTCACCAAGCACGGCGTCACGGTGCCGCCCTCGCAGGCGAACTTCGTGATGCTCATGGGTCCCAAGGTGCCCGCTTTGGCGGATGCATTGGCCAAGCGCGGCATCAGCCTGCGCGCTTTCCCTAACGATCCGCGGCTCGCGGAGGCACGGCGCATGGTGATGCCCGCCGATGACGCCACGTACCGCAGACTCGAAGGCGCGTTGCTCGAAGCCTTCGCGGAGCTCGCATGAGGCAAGCCGACGTCGCGCGTAAGACCGGTGAGACCGACATCCGCTGCAGCGTGAACCTCGATGGCGAGGGCAAGTCGGCCATCACCACGGGGATTGGCTTCCTCGACCACATGCTGACCGCGCTCTCGAAGCACTCGCGCATCGACATCACGCTCACCTGCGCTGGCGACCTGCACGTCGACGATCACCACACCGCCGAGGATTGCGCGCTCGCCTTGGGCGCGGCGATCGACAAGGCGCTGGGTGACCGCCGCGGTGTCCGCCGTTTTGGTGAAGCGCACGCGCCGCTCGACGAGGCCCTCGCCCGCGCCGTCGTGGACTTGTCGGGCCGGCCGTCGCCGCACGTCTCGCTCGGCCTGCGCCGCGACAGCATCGGTGAGATCTCCACCGAGGCGCTCACGCATGTGCTCATGTCGCTCGGCACCGCCATGCGCGCTTCGATGCACGTCGACGTCTTGAAGGGCGAGAACGACCACCACAAAGTCGAAGCCGCCTTCAAGGCGACCGCGCTGGCGCTGCGTCAAGCCGTGGCCTCCGACGGCTCGAGCAGCGTGCCCTCCACCAAGGGCGTCCTGTGAGCCGCGCCATCGTCGTCGTCCGCACTGGCACCGCGAACCTCGCGTCGGTGCGCGCCGCGTTCGAGCGGCAGGGGCATGCCGTCGAGCTCACGCAGGACCCACAGCGTGTCGCTGAAGCGGAGCGCGTGGTGCTGCCTGGCGTTGGCGCGTTCGGTGCTTCGATGGCGGAGCTCGTCGACAAGGGCCTCGTGCCAGCCCTGATCGAGCGCGTGCG
The DNA here is from genome assembly GCA_039809465.1 of Myxococcota bacterium. GTDB lineage: Bacteria > Myxococcota > XYA12-FULL-58-9 > XYA12-FULL-58-9 > JALHOP01 > JALHOP01. The sequence goes on along the minus strand of JBDHVB010000001.1, from coordinate 48,689 downwards.
GAAGAATCACTCCTTGCTCGCCATCTGCGTGGGGATGCAGCTCCTCTGCCGCGAGAGCAGCGAGTCGCCAGGCGTGCGCGGCCTCGGTGTCGTCGATGGCTCGATTGGCCGCTTTGGCGGACAGGTGCGTGTGCCGCAGCTCGGCTGGAACGACGTGAGCGCCGCGCCGGATGCGCGCTTCGTGCAGAGCGGTGTCGCGTACTTCGCGAACTCCTATCGCTTGCCCGAGGCTTCTGCGGGGTGGACCGCTTCGACCGCCAACCACGGCGGTGAGTTCGTCGCGGCGCTCGAGCGCGGCAACGTGCTCGCCTGCCAGTTCCATCCCGAGCTCTCGGGCGCCTGGGGCGCGGCTTTGCTGGCGCGTTGGGTCGAGGGCTCCTGACGATGTTGAAGACCCGCATCATCCCTTGTCTCCCGATTGCTGCGTCCTGGTGGAGCGCTTGCGCATGCTGAAGACCCGGATCATCCCTTGCCTTGATTGCAAGGACGGCCGCGTCGTCAAAGGCGTGCGCTTCCAGGAGCTGCGCGACGCCGGCTCGCCCGCCGAGCTCGCGGCGCTCTACGAGAAGCAGGGCGCCGACGAGATCGTCGTGCTCGACATCTCCGCGACCACCGAGGGCCGCAACGCCGCGCTCGCCACGGTGCGGGCGGTGCGCCGCGAGCTGTCGATCCCGCTCACCGTCGGTGGCGGCGTGGACTCCGCCGAGCAGGCCGGCGTCTTGCTCGACGCGGGCGCCGACAAGGTGAGCGTCAACAGCGCCGCCGTCAAAGATCCGCGCATCATCGAGGCCATCGCCAGCCGCTATGGCAGACAGTGCGCGGTCATCGCCATCGACGCCGCGCGCAAGGGTGAGGGCTGGGAGGTCGTCACGCACAGCGGCAAGAACCGCACGGGCAAGGACGTCATCGCCTGGGCACGAGAGGCCTGTGAGCGTGGCGCGGGCGAGGTCCTGCTCACGAGCTTCGACCGTGACGGCACGCGCTCGGGCTACGACCTCGAGCTCTTGAAGGCGGTCAGCGACGCCGTGCGGGTGCCGATCATCGCGTCGGGCGGCGCGGCCAACGCGGCGCACTTGCTCGAAGCCCTCCGCGCTGGCGCGACCGACGTGCTCGCCGCCAGCATCTTCCACGACGGAGACCTCACGGTCGCCGACGTGAAACGTTATCTCGCCGACAACGGCGCGCGGGTGCGCCTGTGATCATTCCGTCCATCGACTTGCAGGGGGGCTCGACGGTTCAGCTCGTCGGCGGCGAGAAGAAGGCGCTCGACGCCGGTGATCCTCGCCCCATCGCCGAGAAGTTCGGCCGCGTCGGTGAGATCGCCGTCGTCGACCTCGACGCCGCGCTCGGCACCGGCTCGAACGCCGCGTTGATCCGTGACCTGCTGCCGCTCGCGCGCTGCCGGGTGGGGGGCGGCATCCGCGACGTGAAGACCGCCGTCGAGTGGCTCGATGCCGGCGCGGTGAAGGTCGTGCTCGGCACCGCCGCGAAGCCCGAGATCCTCGCGGAGCTGCCGAAGGAGCGCGTCATCGCGGCGCTCGACGCCAAGCACGGCGAGGTCGTCACCCACGGCTGGGTGCAGGGCACGGGCCGCGGCATCGCCGAGCGCATGCTCGAGCTGCGTGACTACGTGAGCGGCTTCCTCGTGACCTTCGTCGAGCGCGAAGGGCGCATGCAGGGCACCAACATGGGCGAGGTCGCCGAGCTGGTGAAGGCCGCGGGTCACGCACGCCTCACCATCGCGGGCGGCGTGACCACGCCCGAGGACGTCGCCGAGCTGCACCGCATTGGCGCCGATGCGCAGGTCGGCATGGCGCTCTACACCGGCCGGTTTACTTTAGCGGACGCGCTGGCCGCGCTCATGACGTCGGATCGTGCCGACGGGCTGTGGCCGACCGTGGTCGTCGACGCGCTTGGACAGGCGCTGGGCCTTGCTTACTCCGACAAGGAGAGCCTCTCGGCCGCGCTCGAGCGCGGGGTCGGCGCCTATCATTCGCGCAAGCGCGGCTTGTGGGTGAAGGGCGAGAGCTCGGGCGCGACCCAGAAGCTGCTCGCGGTCGACGTCGATTGCGATGCCGACGCGCTGCGCTTCACCGTCACGCAGGCTCCTCCCGGTTATTGCCATCTCGCCACCGACACCTGCTGGGGCAACACCACCGGCATCGCCGCCACCGCGAAGCTCATCGCCGAGCGCATGCGCACCGCCCCCGCGGGCTCGTACACCAAGCGGCTCTTCGACGATCCGTCGCTGCTCGCCGCGAAGCTCACCGAGGAAGCAGGGGAGCTCGCGGGCGCCACGACGCCGAGTGAGGTGGCCCACGAAGCCGCCGACGTCCTCTACTTCACGCTCGTTCGCATGGCGCGTGAGGGCGTGAGCCTCGCCGACGTCGCGCGCGTGCTCGACCAGCGCGCCCTGAAGGTCACGCGCCGACCTGGAAACAAGAAATGACTCTCCGCCGCATCGCCGCCGCCGACATCGCCCGCACCCGCTTCGACCCCATCGACGAGCCGACCCGCGCCGGGGCCGCCGCCATCCTCGCCGATGTCCGCTCCGGCGGAGAAGCCGCGGTCCGCAAGCACGCTGAGCGCTTGGGCGACGTGAAGGCGGGTGAGCCCTTGCTCATCGGGCCCGATGCGCTCGCCGCCGCCTTGGCGAGCTTGCCAAAGGACGACCGCGCAACGCTCGAGCGGACCGCGGAGCGCATCCAACGCTTCGCAGAGCTGCAGAAGCGGTCGCTCACCGCTGTCGAGATGCCGGTCGATGGCGGCAAGGCCGGTCACGAGGTGCGCCCGATGCGCGCGGCCGGCTGTTACGCGCCCGGCGGCCGCTTCCCGCTCCCGTCCTCGGTACTGATGACCGCCGTCACCGCGCGCGTCGCGGGCGTCACCGACGTCATCGTCGCCTCGCCGAAGCCCACGCAAGTGACGCTCGCCGCCGCCGCGGTCGCTCGAGCGGACGCGTTGCTCGCGGTCGGCGGAGCTCAGGCCATTGCTACGTTCACGTACGGCGCGGGGCTCATCGCGCCGCGCGACGTCATTGCCGGCCCCGGCAACCGCTGGGTCACCGCCGCGAAGCAGCTCGTCGCGGGCGTCGTGGCCATCGACATGCTCGCTGGCCCCTCGGAGCTCGTGGTCATCGCCGACGATAGCGCCAAGGCGGAGATCATCGCCGCCGACTTGCTCGCGCAAGCCGAGCACGACGACGACGCGCTGCCGGTGCTCATCACCACGAGCGTCGAGCTTGCCGACGCGGTCGACCAGGCTTTGGAGAGGCAGCTTGCGACGCTTCCCACCCGGGCGACGGCATCGGCGGCGCTGAAGAACGGCTTTTGTGTTTTGGCGCGTGATTTCGACGAGGCGGCAGCGGCGTCCGATGTGCTTGCTCCTGAGCATTTGGAGCTTCAGGTGCGCGATATCGATGGGCTGCGCGGGAAGCTCAATGCCTATGGCGCGCTGTTCATTGGTAGCGCCGCGGCGGAGGTCTTTGGTGATTACGGAGTGGGACCGAATCATGTCCTCCCGACGGGCGGGAGCGCGCGCTTTACTGGGGGGTTGTCGGTGCTGACATTCCTGCGGGTGCGCACCTGGCTTGCGATGGATGGGGCGTCGGGGCAGTTGATCGATGATGTGGCGAGGCTGGCGAGGCTCGAGGGGTTGGAGGCTCATGCGCGGGCGGCGGAGAAGAGGAGGTAGTTGAGCGGTGATCGGTGACGCCCCTTCACCTTGCCCATTGCCCCCACCGCCTTACCCTCCCCATGCCCCAAAAACCCCAACCCAACCCCCTCCCTACGCAAGTCCCCGTAACAAAACGCAAAAATTAACGAGAATTAAGATCCTTGCACCCAGCCGCGCTTTTCGTCATTTCGCTGCCAACCCGCAACAAACTCGATCGGTTCAACGGATTGCTTCGGCTCTTCATCGCCATGTCATTACGTCTAATTCCATTGGTTTTGGCCTCCTGTGTGGCCACCGCGGTCCCCGTCCAAGCTGGCTCACGCGCGCTCGGCGGTAACGGCAAGAGCTTCAGCTTCGACTGGCTGAAGCAGCAGGCGAAGACGCTCTCGCAGAAGAGCTACGAGTCCCCTCAAGTCAACCTGCCGGACTCGCTGCAGAACCTCACCTACGATCAGTTCCGCGACATCCGCTTCCGTCACGAGCAGGCGGTCTTCAAGAAAGAGAACCTGCCGTTCCAGCTCCACTTCTTCCACATGGGCTTCTTCTACAAAGAGCCCATCTACGTTCACGTCGTGAACGGCGGCCGCACCCAGAACATCGACTTCAACACCTCGATGTTCGACTACGGCAAGAACGATCTCGGCAACCTCCCGTCCGACCTCGGCTTCGCGGGCTTCCGCGTCCACTACAAGCTCAACACCCCCGACTACATGGACGAGCTCGTCGTCTTCCTCGGCGCGAGCTACTTCCGCGCCCTCGGCAAGGGCCAGCTCTATGGTCTGTCGGCGCGTGGTCTCGCGATCGATACGGCGTTGCCGCAGGGCGAGGAGTTCCCCTCGTTCCGTGAGTACTGGATCGAGAAACCCGGCCCACAGGCGAAAGAGCTGGTCATCTACGCGCTGCTCGACAGCAAGTCCTACACCGGCGCCTACCGCTTCGTGATCCGCCCCGGCAACGCGACGGCGATGGAAGTGAGTGCTACACTCTTCGCGCGGCGCAATGTCGAAAAGCTCGGCATCGCGCCGCTCACCAGCATGTATCTCTTTGGTGAAAACGATCACGCGGGCTTCGATGACTTCCGTCCGGAAGTGCACGACTCCGATGGCCTGTTCGTGTGGACCGGCCAGGGAGAGCAGATCTGGCGTCCGCTGACCAACCCGGCGCGCCTGCGTGTGTCCGCTTTCACGGTCGAGGATCCGCGTGGCTTCGGTCTCTTGCAGCGTGACCGCGCCTTCACGAGCTACGAAGATCTCGAGTCGCGTTACGAGAAGCGCCCGAGCTTGTGGGTCGAGCCGCTCTCCAAGTGGGGCCGGGGCTCGGTGCAGGTCGTCGAGATCCCGGCGACCGAGGAGTATCACGACAACATCGTCGCCTTCTGGACGCCCGACAAGGTGCCGGCTCCGGGCGAGCCGATGTCGCTCTCGTATCGCTTGTGGTGGGGCGACGGCCCGCCGAACTGGCAGTCGGGTCAGCACACCGTCGCGACGCGTATCGCGGCTGGCACCGAGGCCGGCACGCGCCGCTTCGTCATCGACTTCATGCCGACCGCCGACAAGGGCGACGACGGTATCAGGTCCGCTGAGCCGATCATCACGGTCTCGAGCGGCCAGGTCATCCGTCCGGTCGCGCAGCGCAACGACGTGACGGGCGGCTGGCGAGCCTTCTTCGAGTTCAAGCCGGCGGACGATCAGCCCGTCGAGATGCGCGCCTATCTACGTAACGGCCAGAAGAGCCTCACTGAAACTTGGAGTTACCTGTGGAGCCCATGATTCGGGTCGCGGCGTTCTTTCGATCCTTCGGCTTCGACGCGGGAGCGGCGGATGCCCTCGCGCAGCGCTTCGCGAGCGAAGCCGAGCCCCTGCGGCGCGCCCAGGACGCGGCGAGCGCCTGGCTCGCCAAGGCCACCGGCGCCTCGGCGTCCTGCTCGGCGGGCTTCGCGGCGGCGCGCGTGGCGTTCGTTCGCGCCGAGATGGCCACGCGTTTCCCGCATGCCTTCCTCGCCGATGACGTCTCCGAAGAGGTGCGCGCCGCCTTCACCAAGCGGCCCTTGGTGCTGCCCGCCCTGACCTTGGGCGCGATGGCGCCGCAAGACGTGCGCATGCTCCCCGTCGTCGACGACGTGCTCCGCTCGGTGCTGCCGCTCCGCGCTGCACGCTAAAGCGGACCTCTGAGCGTCGATCTCGACGCAAATCGAGATGTCGCCCCGTCAGGTGGCCACGTCTGACGCGGCCTTGTCGACGCCGCCAAACAGATCGGCGAGCGCCGTCGGATCCCAAAGGAGCGCCATCTTCTCTTTCGGGGTGAGGGTCGCGACGCCTTGCTCGACGGCTTTGCGGCGCGCGTCCGTCGCGAGCGGTGGAGGAGCCACGCCGTCGAGCTCGTGCTGCGTGACCACGGACAGGTGCAGGGCGTGCGCCAATGGATCGGTGATGACGCGCTCGAGGCCAGCGGTTGGATGGGTCGGCAAGGTGAGCTGCTCGGTGAGCTCGGTGACGCGGGCGACGACCCACGGCGGCTCGGTCTCCTCGGGGATGAGGAAGAGCTTCATGCGCTTGGCGAACAGGCCCCACGAGGTGCGCGAGGTGAACACCGAGATCGGCACGGTGAGCGCGAGGCCCGCGAGCACCGGCACGACCCAGCCGATGAGCACCGGCGCGATGATGTACGTGACGTAGGCCAAGCCGGCGCCGACCAGAGTGAACCAGCCATGCGTGCGGATGGCCTCCCACCACCCCGTGCTGTCCTCGCCGCGATTCTGAGTGCCCCAGCTCACGCTCACGCCGAGCAGCGTCGAGAGCACGAAGAAGGTCTGGAAGAGCATCATCGTCGGCGCGAGCAGCACCGAGTAGATGCTCTCGACCACGAAGCTCATGAAGGCGGGGAAGACGCCACCGACCTGCCGCCGCGTGTCCTTGTCCTTCAAGATGACGATCAGACCGAAGAGCTTGGGAATGAAGAGCATGGCCAGCGACACGAAGAACAACGCGATAGCGGTCGACGCGTCGAAGATGGGCCAGTCGGGGAAGAGGGTGCGCTGGTGCGCGGGGAAGTAGACCGGCTCGATGGTCTTGTCCTGCTGGGCGACGAGCACGCCCGCCGCGAGGAACGACAGCCACAGCGGCGAGGCCACGTACGACATGATGCCCATGATGAAGTGCATGCGGCTCATGGCGCGCATGCGGCTCGCGAACACCAAGCGAAGGTGCTGGAGATTGCCCTGGCACCAGCGCTGATCGCGCTTCGCGTAGTCGATGATGTTCGGCGGCATCTCCTCGTAGGAGCCGCCCATCTCGGGGATGAGCCAGACGGTGAAGCCGGCGCGACGCATGAGCGCGGCCTCGACGAAGTCGTGGCTCAAGATGTGGCCGCCGAAGGGTGGCTCGCCCGAGAGGACCGGCAGGCCGCAGTGCTCCATGAACGGCTGGGTGCGGATGATGGCGTTGTGGCCCCAGTAGTTGGAGTCGGAGCACAGCCACCACGACAGGCCCGCCGAGTTCACCGGACCGTAGACGCGGCTCGCGAACTGCTGCACGCGCGCGAACCAGGTGTTGCGGTTCACGACCGCGGGCGAGGCTTGGATGATGCCGGCGCCTGGGTTTGCGTCCATGAGGCGCACGAGGTCCGAGAGCGCCTCGCCCGACATGATGCTGTCGGCGTCGAGCACCAGCATGTACGCGTAGCTCTTGCCGAACTGCTTCAAGAACGACTCGATGTTGCCGCTCTTCTTGCCGACGTTGTCGCGGCGCTTGCGGTAGAAGATCCGGCCGTGCCCGTTGACGCGGTCACAGAGCGCGGCCCACGCGAGCTCCTCGGCGACCCAGGCGTCGGGCTGCGTCGAGTCGCTGAGCATGAAGAAGTCGAAGCTCTCGAGGGTGCCGCTATTGCGGACGCTCTCGTAGATGGCCTGGAGCTTGATGGTCACCGCCAGGGGATCTTCGTTGTAGACCGGCATGACCACGGCGGTGCGGCCGACGAGGGGAGCCCGCGGGACGGCGCGATCGGCCCGGACCAAGCCAGGCAGGCGCGGCGTGGTCATCAGCTGGAAGAAGCCGAAGACCGAGCTCCAGAAGGAGAGGACGACCCAGGCGAAGCTCAAGGTGAACAGAGCCAGCATCGCCAGCTCTAAGTTCGTGATTCCTTTGACTTTGAAGAGGGCGTGGAGCTGCAAGGCCGCGGCTACGGTCGACACGCCTGCCAGGGAAAACACGACGAACCGGCGAGCCAGCATCGGCAGGGCGCGCTCGGCTTGCGCAGGGTGAGGAATCGGTGTCACTCCGGGGATGTAACAAGGGTCACGCCGCCTGTCAGCCCACTCTGGCTTGGTCCCTCCCGGATCACATTTTGATACATTCGAAACGTTGCGCGGAGACGTCGGTACAGGGACAATCCGCTTGCGAAAGCCGATGATCCCGACAGTCATTTCTCGGTTCGAATCCCAAGCCGATCGTACTCCAGAGAGCCCCGCCGCCACCTTCCAAGGCGCGACGCTGAGCTATGCCCAGCTCGATGCCCGCGCGAACGGATTGGCCGTGTTGCTCCGCGAACGCGGAGTGGGGCCCGACGTGGTGGTCGGGGTCTGTCTGCCGCGCTCGCTCGAGATGGCTGTCGCCGTCCTGGGGGTCTTGAAGGCTGGTGGCGCCTACGTGCCCCTCGACCCAGCGTATCCGCGCGAGCGTCTCGCGGCGATGCTCGACGACGCGCGGGTGCAGCACGTGGTCGCGCACAGCCTGACGGCCGAGCTGGTCGCGGGCCGCGATCCGATCCTGATGGACAAGGATCCGCCACTGCCGCGTCGCGAGCGCTTGCCCATCGTCGCGGGTCCGTCGCACCTCGCCTACGTCATCTTCACCTCGGGATCGACCGGCCGCCCCAAGGGCGTCGCGATGATCCACAAGCCGCTCGCGAACCTCATTCAATGGCAGCTCGGCGATTCGAAGATCGGCGTTGGTGAGCGCACGCTGCAGTTCTCGCCGCTCGCCTTCGACGTCTCGTTCCAGGAGCTCTTCGGCACCTGGTGCGCTGGCGGCGAGCTCATGCTCGTCGACGAGGATCTGCGCATCGACACGGTGCGCTTGCTGCGCTTCATGAAGGACGAGCGCATCGCGCGCGTCTTCATGCCGTTCATCGCCATGCAGTCGCTCGCGGAGATCGCGCCGTCCCCCGAGCTCACGCCGACCTCGCTGCGCGAGATGATCACCGCGGGTGAGCAGCTCCAGGTGACGCCGCAGCTCGTGCGCTTCTTCGAGGCCATCCCTGGGTGCACGCTCGCCAATCACTACGGCCCGTCGGAGACGCACGTGGTGACCGCGATGACGCTCACCGGCGCGCCGTCGTCGTGGCCCAAGCTGCCGTCGATCGGCCGCGCTTTGCCGAACGTCACGACGCCGATCCTCGACGAGAAGCAAAAGCCCGTGCCCGAGGGCGAAGTGGGGGAGCTCTATCTGGGCGGCGCGCACCTGGCGCGCGGTTACTTGCACCGCCCCGAGCTCACCGCCGAGCGCTTCGTGACCGTGAACGGCGAGCGCCTCTACAAGACCGGTGATCTCGCGCGGGTGCGCCCCGATGGCGACATCGACTTCTTGGGCCGCGCCGATGGTCAGGTGAAGATCCGTGGCCATCGAGTCGAGCTGGGTGAAGTCGAGATCGCCGTCACCGAGCATCCCAAGGTCCGTCAGGCCGCGGCCGCTGTCCGCGATGGAAGACTCGTGGCGTACATCGTCGGCGACGACGACGGCTCGCTCGTGGCGCAAGTGCGTGACCAGCTCACCAAGAAGCTGCCGGTCTACATGGTGCCCACGAGCTTCGTGATGCTGGCCGAGCTGCCCAAGACGCCGAGCGGCAAGATCGATCGCAAATCGCTGCCGGACCCGCCACGCGTGCGGCCGGATTTGGCGACGCCGTGGGTCGCTCCCGAAGGTCCCGTCGAGACCGCGATTGCGCAGCGCTGGGCGGACATCCTCAAGATCGACAACGTCGGCCGCGACGACAACTTCTTCGACTTGGGCGGCAACTCGCTGCTCGCGGTGCGCGCCATCGCCGAGCTGCGCGAGTCGCAGGGCGTCGACGTGCCGGTGACCAAGCTCTACGAGCAGCCCACGGTGCGTGGCCTCGCGGGCGCGGTGGCGGGGGAGTCGTCCGCTTCAGCGGCACCCGCGAGAGTCAAGAGCCGCAAGGTCACCGCGGAGCCCATCGCCATCGTGGGGATGGCGGCGCGTTACCCGGGTGCTCGAGATCTCGACGCGCTCTGGAAGAACCTCGTGCAGGGCGTCGAGACCATTGGGCGCTTCCGGCCCGAGGAGCTGCCGGCGGCGCATCGCGGGCTCGCCGACTACGTGGCGGCGCGTGGCGTGCTCGAGGATGTCGAGAGCTTCGACGCGTCGTTCTTTGGCGTGACGCCGGGTGAGGCCTCGGTGCTCGACCCGCAGCAGCGCTTGTTGCTCGAGCTGGCCTGGGAGGCGCTCGAGCACGCGGGGCATGTACCGGAGCGCATCGACGGCGCGGTCGGCGTCTTCGCCGGAACCCACCTCAACACTTATTTTCAGAATAATCTCTTCAAGCGACCGGAAGTCGAAGCGCGCATCGGCGCGTTCAACGTCATGGTGGCGAGCGAGAAGGACTACGTCGCCACGCGCGTCGCGCACCGCCTGTCACTGACCGGTCCGGCGATCAGCATCCACACCGCCTGCTCGACCTCGTTGGTCGCCATCGCCCAAGCCATCGACAGCCTGCACCTCGGCCGCTGCGATGTCGCGCTCGCGGGCGGCGCCTCGGTGATCGTGCCCCAGAAGGCGGGTCATGTGTACGCCGACGGCGGCATCATGTCGCGCGACGGCAGCACGCGCTCGTTCGACGCGCAGGGGAGCGGCACCGTCTTCTCGGACGGCGGCGGCATGGTCGTCCTCAAGCGGCTCTCCGATGCCGAGCGCGACGGCGACACCATCTACGCCCTGCTCACCGGCGCCGCGTTGAACAACGACGGTGGTGACAAGGCGAGCTTCATGGCTCCTTCGTCGAGCGGCCAATCCGCCGTCATCGCGTTGGCGCTCGAGGACGCCGGCGTCAGCGCCCGCGACATCGACTACGTCGAAGCTCATGGCACCGCGACGCCGATCGGCGACCCCATCGAAGTCGAAGGCCTCACCAGGGCTTATCGCAAGCACACCGGCGATGTCGGCTTTTGCGGACTCGGCTCCGTGAAGAGCAACATTGGCCACACCGTGGCCGCGGCGGGTGTCGCTGGCGTCATCAAGACGGCGCTGGCGCTGCACCACCAGCTCATCCCGGCATCGCTGCATTACACCACGCCGAACCCGGCGATTGATTTCGCGAAGAGCCCGTTCCAGGTCGTCACCCAGGCCAAGAGCTGGCCGAGGGGGGAGAGGATCAGGCGGGCGGGAGTGAGCTCGTTCGGGGTTGGGGGGACGAATGCGCATGTCATCATGCAGGAGGCGCCGGTCATCGGCGATCGGCAATCGGCTTTCGGCAATCGGTCATCGGCAATCGGCGATCGGCCATCGGTCATCGGCGATCGGCCCTACGTCCTCCCCCTCTCCGCCCGCAACCCCCAAACCTTGGGCACCCTCACCGACCGCTTCCTCTCCGCTTTAGCAAACGACAATCTCCCCCTCTCCTCCATCGCCACCACCCTCGCCCTCGGCCGCCGCTCCTTCGCCGAGCGCCGCGCCGTCGTCGCAACCTCCCGCGACGAAGCCATCGCCGCCCTCAAATCCGGCGAGCCCCGCAAAGTCATCACCCGCACCGTCCCGCCGAAGGCCGTGCACGTCGTCTTCATGTTCCCCGGTCAAGGCTCGCAGACCGTCGGCATGGGCAAGAAGCTCTACGAACGCTATAGCGTCTTCCGCGCCGCCGTCGACGAGTGCGCGGACAAGCTCCAGCCCCACCTCGGCAAGGACTTGCGCGATCTCATCTGGCCCCCCTCATCCGTTTCAGCGGATGCCGCCGCCGCGACCCTGCGCGATACCGCGATCGCCCAATCAGCCCTCTTCACCATCGAGTACGCGACCGCGAAGCTCTGGATGGACTTCGGCGTGAAGCCCACCGCGATGGTGGGTCACAGCGTCGGTGAGTTCGTCGCCGCCTGTCTCTCGGGCGTCTTCTCGCTCGACGACGGTCTGCGCTTGGTCGCGACGCGCGGCCGGCTCATGGCCTCGATGCAGCCGGGGAGCATGATGTCGGTGCGCATGACCGAGGCCGAGCTCGCCAAGGAGCTGCCGCCCGGCGTGTCGATCGCCACGGTGAACGCGCCGATGCTCTCGGTGGTCTCGGGCCCAACCGAAGCCATCAACGCCTTCGCCGAGAAGCTCGCGGCGAAGGGCGTGGCCGCCAAGACCCTGCACACCTCGCACGCCTTCCACTCCGCGATGATGGACGCCGCGCTGCCGCCGTTCCGCGACACCGTCAAGACCATCAAGCTCTCGGAGCCGACCATCCCGTTCGCCTCGACGGTGCACGGCGCCTGGGTCGACGCCAAGACCGCGTGCGACGTCGAGTACTGGACCACCCACTTGCGCAACACGGTGCGCTTCGTCGACGCCATGGCGACCATCGCTGTCGACGATGCGCGCCTGCTCCTCGAGTGCGGGCCGCGCAACGCCTTGTCACAGCTCGCGCGCCAGCAGCCAGCCGAGAAGGGCAGGGGCCGCGTGGTCGCGAGCCTCGCCGAGGGTCTCGTCGAGGACGACGAGGACAGCGCCTTCCAGAACGCGCTCGCCCAGATGTGGACCTGGGGCGCGCCCATCGACTGGTCGCGGGTCTACGCCGACGAGGACGTGCGCCGCGTCGCGCTCCCAACCTATCCGTTCGATCGCAAGCGCCACTGGGTCGATGCCGCCGTTGCTCAGACGGCAGCACAACCCGCCGCGGCGCCGCCTATTGAAGTGATTGCACAACCCCCCGTGCAACCGGTCCAGGAGAGTCCAGTGATGGCCAAGTCAGATGCAACCCTCGAAGCGTTGAAGCGCGCGTTCGAAGACGTGTCGGGTCTCGATCTCGCGAGCGCGGATCCTGGCGCGTCGTTCTTCGAGCTTGGTGTCGACTCGCTCCTGCTCACGCAGCTCGCGCTCAAGGTGCAGCAGACCTTTGGGGTGAAGGTCACTTTCCGTCAGCTTACGGAGAATTTTGGCTCGCTGGGGGCGCTGGTCGAGCACCTCGAGGCGAGTGGGGCGGGGGTCGCGGCTCCCGCGCCGGCACCGCAGCCCTCCGCTGCTCCTGCGCAGATGCCAGTGCAGCAGGCCGCGCCGATGATGTTTGCGCAGCAGCCGATGATGATGAGCGCGCCGATGGCTGGGGGGGATCCGCTGCGGCAGCTCATCGATGCGCAGCTGAGGGTGATGCAGCAGCAGTTGGCGTTGATGGGGGGGCAGCCGATGATGGCGATGCCGATGGCTGCCGATGGCCGACAGCCGATTGCCGACGGCCGATTGCCGATCGCCGATGGCCGACAGCCGATAGCCGACAGCCGATTGCCGATGACCGATGGCCGATCGCCGATTGCCGATCACCGATCGCCGACGACCGCTCCCAAGTCCGCTGAAGCCGACGACGAAATCAAAGCCACCCAAAAGTACGACGTCAAAAAAGCCTTCGGCGCCATCGCCCGCATCACCACCACCAGCGACGGCAGCCTCACCCCCAAGCAGCAAGCCCGCCTCGACGCGCTCATCCGCCGCTATACTCAAAAGACCGCCAAGTCGAAGGCGTACACCACCGAGCACCGGCCACACTTGGCCGACCCCCGCGTCGTCACCGGCTTTAGGCCGCTCACCAAGGAGCTGGTCTACCAAATCGTCGTCGACCGCTCGAAGGGCTGCCGCCTCTGGGACATCGACGGCAACGAGTACATCGACGCGCTCAATGGCTTCGGCTCGAACTTCTTCGGCAACAGCCCCGACTTCATCACCAAGGCGATCCGCGAGCAGCTCGACAAAGGTTACGAGCTAGGGCCGCAGCACGTGCTCGCCGGCGAGGTCGCCAAGCTCTTCTGCGAGCTCATCGGCGCCGACCGCGCGGGCTGGTGCAACACCGGCTCGGAGGCCGTCATGGGCGCGATGCGCATCGCGCGCACCGTCACCGGCCGTAAGACCATCGCCATCTTCACCGGCAGCTACCACGGCATCTTCGACGAGGTGTTGGTGCGTGGTACCAAGACGCTGCGCTCGCTCCCCGCGGCGCCCGGCATCATGCCCGAGGGCGTGGCCAACGTGCTGGTGCTCGACTACGGCACCGACGAGTCATTGAAGATCATCCGCGAGCGCGCCCACGAGCTCGCCGCCGTCATGATCGAGCCCATCCAGAGCCGCCGGCCGGACTTCGCGCCGCGCGAGTTCGTGCAGGCGCTGCGCGAGATCACCGAGAAGGCGGGCGCCGCGCTCATCTTCGACGAGGTCATCACCGGTCTGCGCATGGGGCCCGGCGGGGCTCAGGAGTACTACGGCGTCAAAGCGGACATCGGCACCTACGGCAAGGTCATCGGCGGCGGCATGCCCATCGGCGTCATCGCCGGTAAGCGCGCCTGGCTCGACGCCCTCGACGGCGGCTTCTGGCAGTTCGGCGACGACTCGACGCCGCCGGTCGGCGTCACGTACTTCGCCGGGACCTTCGTGCGCCACCCGTTCGCGCTGGTGGCCGCCAAAGCGGTCTGCGAGTACTTCAAGACCCATGGCCCATCGGTGCAGAAGGGCGTGACCGCCAAAGCGGAGCGATTCCAGGCCGAGCTCAACAAGTTCTTCGAGGACATCGGCACGCCCATCAAGGTGAAGCGCTTCGCCTCGCTCTGGAAGATCATGTTCACGGCCGATCAGCCCTACGGCGACCTCTTGTTCGTCACCATGCGTGATAAGGGCCTGCACATCCTCGACGGCTTCCCGTGCTTCATGACGCTCGCGCACAGCGACGCCGACGTGGACCGCATGATCGCCATCGTCAAGGAGTCGACCCGCGAGCTCATCGCCGGCGATCTCCTCCCGGGCAAAGCGGAGAGCGAGCCTCAGGCCCTAGACGCGAGCAACCCCCCGGTGCCAGGCGCCCGCCTTGGCAAGGACCGCGACGGCCGGCCGGCGTGGTTCGTCCCGAATCCCAACGAGCCCGGCAAGTACATGCAGGTGAACGCGTGACCGGTCCCAAGCTCGAGGCAGTCGATTTCGATCCGTTCGCCGGAGCAGAGCTCGTCAACACCGGAGCCTCGACCGAGGCGCAGCGTGAGCTCTGGACCGCTTCGCAGCTGGGGAGCGACGCTTCGTGCGCCTTCAACGAGTCGGTGAGCCTCGTCCTCGAAGGTCAGCTCGACGTCGAGGCCATGAACCTGGCGCTTACGGATCTCACCCTCCGCCACGAAGCGCTGCGCATGACCTTCACGCCCGACGGTGCCTCGTTCGTGGTCGCGCAGAGCGTGAACAGCGCGCCGCGCCGCGTCGACCTGTCGTCGCAGCCGTCCGTGGAGCGTGACGCCGCGCTCGCGCGCTTGAAGGTGGAGGAGGTCGAGACGCCGTTCGACCTCGGGACAGGGCCCCTAGTGCGCTTCGTGCTCGTCAAGATGGCCGCCGACCGCCACGTGCTCATCATCACCGCGCACCACGTCGTCTGCGACGGCTGGTCGCTCGCGGTCATGCTCACGGATCTTGGCAAGCTCTACACCGCCCGCAAGAACAAGACCGACTTCACGGCGAAGCCTGTCCGTTATAGCGACTACGCCGCGGCCCAGGCCGAGTACGAGCGCTCTTCCGATTACGCCAGCGACGAATCGTTCTGGGTGAAGCAGTTCGCTCATCATCCCGAGCCACTGGAGCTGCCGCTCGACCGCCCGCGCCCCAAGGTGAAGACCTACGCCTCGCGCCGTATCGATCACGTGCTCGGCGCCGAGCTCGTCGACGCCGTGAAGAAGCTCGGCGCCAAGAGCAGCACCTCGTTCTTCACCACTTTGCTCGCGGGCTTCGGCGCGACCCTGCACCGCCTCACCCACCAAGACGAGGTCGTCATCGCCATCCCGTCCGCGGGGCAGTCGGCGACCGGCATGCGAGAGCTCGTCGGCCACTGCGTCAACGCGCTGCCGCTGCGCTTTGCCACCTCGCGCGCCGAGGCCGCGAGCGCGCTCCTCGCCCGCGTGCGTGGTGTCATGCTCGACGCCGTCGAGCACCAGCGCCTCACCTTCGGCAGCTTGGTGAAGAAGCTCGGGGTCACGCGTGACCCGTCACGCCTGCCGCTCGTCTCGGTGCTCTTCAACGTCGACCAGGCGGTCGATGGCGACAAGCTCGGCTTCGACGGCTTGAAGGCGAGCTTCGCGTCGAACCCACGCCACTACGAGAACTTCGAGATCTTCATCAACGCCGCCGAGCACCGCGGCGTGGTGACCCTCGAGTGCCAGTACAACACCGATCTCTTCGACGACGCGACCATGCGCCGCTGGCTTGCCGCCTACGAGAAGCTGTTGCGCGACTGGGCCGCGAACCCAGCCAAGACCGTGGGCGCGCTCGAGATCGGTGCGGCGCACGTCAAGGACGCGACCGCCGCCGATTATCCGAAGGTCGAGGCGCACGCCCTCGTGTTCGCTCAGGCGGACAAGACTCCGGACGCAATCGCCATCGTCCAAGGCAGTCGTAAGCTCACCTACAAGGAGCTCGCGGACAAAGCGCGCGCCCTCGCCGACGTCCTCGTCGAGAACGGGGTAGGGGACGAGACCTTCGTCGGCATTCACCTGACGCGCACCCCCGAGATGATCATCGCGGTGCTCGCGGTGCTGGAGGCCGGCGGCGCCTACGTGCCCCTCGACCCGGCGTTCCCCGCCGAGCGCCTGCAGTTCATGATCGCGGACTCGAAGGCGCCCGTGGTCATCACCGAGACGGCGTTGCGGCACACCTTCGCTGGCGCTAGCGTGAAGCAGATCTTGGTCGACGAGTTGGAAGCCAAGCCGCCCAAGGCCGACCGTCCCAAGCGTAACCGTCCCGAGGCGCTCGCCTACGTGCTCTACACCTCGGGCTCGACCGGTAAGCCCAAGGGCGTCGCGGTGCCGCACCGCGCGCTCGTGAACTTCTTGGTCAGCATGCAGAAGGAGCCGGGCTTGAAGGCGAGTGACCGCTTGCTCGCGGTCACCACGCTCTCCTTCGACATCGCGGGCCTCGAGCTCTTTCTGCCGCTCATCACCGGCGCGCGCATCGTGCTCGCCACGAAGGAGCAGACGACCGACGGCGCCGAGCTGGTGCGCCTCATCAAGGACGAGGGCGTGACCTACATGCAGGCAACGCCGTCGACCTGGCGCCTGCTGCTCGCGAGCGGCTGGACGGGCAACCGTGCCTTCACCGCGCTGTGTGGTGGTGAAGCGGTCTCGCCGGAGCTCGCGCGCGACGTCGGCGGCAAGGTCGGCGCGCTCTGGAACATGTACGGCCCGACCGAGACGACCATCTGGTCGACCTGCGCGAAGCTCGCGCCCGACGTCACGCGCGTGACGCTCGGCCCGCCCATCGCCAACACGCGCCTCTACGTGCTCGACGCCGATCAGGCGCCGGTCCTCCCGGGCATCGTCGGAGAGCTCTACATCGCTGGCGACGGCGTGGCCCGCGAGTATCTCGGGCGGCCGGATCTCACGGCCGAGCGCTTCATCGACGTGAACGGCGAGCGCGCCTACCGCACCGGCGATCTGGTGCGCCGCCACGCGAACGGCCACCTCGAGTTCATCGGCCGCGCCGACACGCAGATCAAGCTGCGCGGCTTCCGCATCGAGCTAGGTGAGATCGAGAGCGCCATGCGCTCGCACCCTGACGTGCTCGATGCCGCGGCTATCGTCCGCGAAGACAGACAAGGCGATCCGCGCCTCGTGGGTTACTTGGTGAGCAAGCGCGAGCTGTCCGCCGACGAGCTGCGCGAGCACTTGGGCAAGACCTTGCCCGAGTACATGCGGCCGCAGGTCTACGTGCGCTTGGACGCCTTCCCGCTCACGCCCAACAACAAGGTCGACCGCAAGCGCTTGCCGGCGCCGAGCGGCGCCCAAGAGCAGGCGCGCGCCTACGTCGAGCCGCGCAACGAGGTCGAGCGTCAGGTCGCGGCCATCTTCGGCGACGTCCTGGGCATGGCGAAGGTCAGCGTCGACGACAACTTCTTCCACCTCGGTGGGCACTCGCTGCTCGCGGCCCACGTGGTGTCACGCCTCGCGCGCGACATGAAGATCGCGGTGCCGATGCGCCGCATCTTCGAGTCGCCGACGGTCGCGAAGCTCGCCGCGAGCCTCGACGGCAACAAAGGCCAAGCCGCGCCGCCCGCCATCACGCGCGGTGAGCGTCAGGATCTGGCGCCGCTCACCGCGATGCAGCAGCGCGTCTGGTTCGCCGAGCAGATGGACCCGGGCACCGCGGTCTTCAACTTGCCGTCGGCGTTCCGCATCAAGGGCGCCTTCGACACCGCCGCCATGCAGAAGGCGCTGCAAATGCTGGTCGACCGCCACGCGACGCTGCGCACCACGCTGGAGTGGGTGGATGGCGCGCCGATGCAGCGCGTCGCCGCGAGCTACACCCTCGAGACGCCGGTCGCCGACCTGTCGGCCATGCCGGTCGCCGAGCGCGAGGCGAAGATGCTCGCCGAGCTGCAGGCCATGGCGGACACGCCCATCGACGTGAGCCGCCTGCCGCTCATCATCAGCAAGATGTACAAGCTGGCCGCCGGCGAGCACGTGCTCTACTGGATGCCGCACCATGCGATCTGGGACGGCTGGTCCTTCGACATCTTCTTGGACGAGCTCGACCGCGCCTATACCGCCGCCGTGACCAACACGCCGCCGGCCTGGAAGCCGCTGCCGGTGACGTATGCCGACTTCGCGCGCTGGCAGAGCGACCGCTTGAGCGGACCAGATCTGAGACGCCAGGTCGAGCACTGGAAGAGCCTGCTCCAGTTGCCGCTGCCGACGCTCGAGCTCGCCACCGACAAGCCACGCCCCGCGCAGTTCAGCTTCGAGGGCCGCACCGAGCCCTTCGTGATGTCGCAGGACGAGGTCGAGAAGCTCACCCAGATGGCGCGGCAGTACGACGCGACCCTCTACATGGCGATGCTCGCGGGCTTCGCGGTGTTGCTCTACCGCCTGAGCGAGGGCGAGGACGTCATCGTCGGCACGCCTGTCCGCAATCGCGGTATGCCCGAGATCGACGGCTTGCTTGGCTTCTTCGTGAACACGCTGGCGCTGCGCATCGACTTGTCGAAGGAGCCGACCTTCGGCGAGGTGCTGACACGGGTGCGCTCGGTGGTGCTCGATGCCTTCAGCAATCAGGACACGCCCTTCGAAGTGCTGGTGAAGGAATTGAACCTGGCGCGCGATCCGTCGCGCACCCCGGTCTACCAGTCGTTCTTCACCTTCCAGGACGTCCGCAATCGCGGCGCGAGCCTCAACGGCACGCCGTACGATCAGATCCACGTGCACGCCGAGGTGACGCCGACCGACGTGTCGTTCTGGGTGAAGCAGCGTGACGACGGCATCGTCGGTGGCATCGATTACGCGACGACGCTCTTCGAGCGCGACACCATGCTGCGCCTCCTGGAAGAGATGCGCACGCTCCTCGCCAGCGCCGCGGCCAATCCGGGGATGCCCATCGGCCGCCTGCCGATCTTGCCGGCCGCCGAGCGCGAGACGCTCGCGCGCTGGAACACGACGCCCGCGGACTATCCGAAGTCCGAAGCGCACCGCTTGGTGTTCGCGCAGGCCGAGAAGACCCCCGACGCCATCGCCGTCGTGCAGGGTGAGACTCAGCTCACCTACGAGGAGCTCGTCACCCGCGTGAAGGCGCTCGCTGGCGTGCTCGCGCACAACGGCGTCACGGACGAGACCCTCGTCGGTGTGCACCTGAACCGCACCCCCAACATGCTGGTCGCGATCCTCGCGGTGCAGGAGGCGGGCGGGGCGTACGTGCCGCTCGACCCGGCGTTCCCGGCGGAGCGCCTGCAGTTCATGGTCGAGGACTCCAAGGCACCGGTCATCGTCACCGAGACCGCCTTGCAAGAGACCTTCGCCAAGGCCGGCGTGAAGCAAGTCTTGGTGGACGCCCTCGAGCCGGCGCCTCCGCTCGAGCGGCCGGCCCGCAACGCGCCCGAGTCGCTCGCTTACGTGCTCTACACCTCGGGCTCGACCGGCAAGCCCAAGGGTGTCGCGGTTCCGCACCGCGCGCTCGTAAACTTCCTCACCACCATGGCCAAGAAGCCGGGGCTCACGGCGAACGACCGGCTGCTCGCGGTCACCACGCTGTCGTTCGACATCGCCGGGCTCGAGCTCTACCTGCCGCTCACGGTCGGCGCGCGCATCGTGCTCGCCACCAAGGACGAGGCGAGCGACGGCGCCGAGCTCAAGAAGCTCATCGAGCGCGATGGCGTGACCGTCATGCAGGCGACGCCGTCGACCTGGCGTCTGTTATTGCAGACAGGCTGGAGCAAGCAGGGCTTCAAGGCGCTGTGCGGTGGCGAGGCCATGCCGCCGGAGCTCGGCCGGGAGCTCGCCGGCAAGGTCTCCGAGCTGTGGAACATGTACGGCCCGACCGAGACGACCATCTGGTCCACCTGCTGGCGGGTGCCTCCGGATGCGCACGCCATGAGCATCGGCGCGCCGATCGCCAACACCACCTGCATGGTCGTCGACCCGCGCCGCGAGCAGGTGCCGATCGGGGTCATCGGCGAGCTCTACATCGGCGGCGACGGCGTCGCGCGCGAGTACCTGAACCGCCCGGAGCTCACCGCCGAGCGCTTCGTGGACGTGGCCGGCAAGCGCGCCTACCGCACGGGCGACCTCGTGCGCTGGGAGGCCAACGGCACGCTCACGTACATGCGCCGCAACGACACCCAGGTGAAGGTGCGCGGCTACCGCATCGAGCTGGGTGAGATCGAGAGCGCCCTGCGAGCCCATCCGGCGGCCGAGGACGCGGTGGCGAGCGTCCGCGAAGATCAGCCGGGCGACGTCCGCCTCGTGGGCTACGTCATCCACAAGAAGGGCGCGCACGTGACCGACTCGGAGATGCGCAAGCACCTGCGCACGACCCTGCCGGATTACATGGTGCCGCAGCACTTCGTGCAGCTCGACACCTTCCCGCTCACCCCCAACGGCAAGGTCGACCGCAAGCGTCTGCCGCCGCCGTTCGCCGCTGCCCCAGCGAGTGAGCACGAGGTCGTTCCGCCGTCGACGCCGAGCGAGAAGCTGGTCGCCGCCGCCTACGCCGAAGCTCTGTCCAACCCGCGGGTCGGCCTGCACGACAACTTCTTCGAGCTGGGTGGGCACTCGCTGCTTTGCTTGACCGTCATCGCGCGGATCGAAAAAGATACGGGCAAGCGCTTGAGCCCGCGTGTGGTTTTGCGCGACTCTCTGCAACAGGTGGCGGCCGCCCTCGACAGCTTGTCTGCCGAAGCGCCCGCGCCCGCAGCCGCAAAGACCGAGGAGCCGAAGAAGGGCCTATTCGGAAAGCTGTTCGGTCGCTGACGAGAGCATGAATCCAGTCTACTTCGGGCCGTCTGAACGACAGCTCTACGGCGTCTACCACCCACCCCGCGCGGCCCCACGCGACCTCGGGGTATTGCTCTGCTACCCGGCGCCGCAGGAGTACATGCGCACGCACTGGGCGATGCGGAGGCTCGCGACTCTGCTATCGCAGCGTGGCTTCCACGCCCTGCGCTTCGACTATTACGCCACCGGGGACTCGGCCGGCGACAGCAACGAGGCGGCGCTCGACATCTGGAACAAGGACATCGGCATCGCCGCGGCCGAGCTCAAGGACATGGCGGGCGTGAATCACGTCTCGGTGGTGGGCCTGCGGCTGGGCGCGACCCTCGCCGCCAAGGCAGCCGCCGAAGGCCTCGCCGTCCGCGATCTCGTACGTTGGGAGCCGGTCGTGAAGGGCGGCCCATACGTCGACGAGCTCGCCGCCATCGCCGTCCGTAAGTTCGCGCGCCTGCTCTACCACGACGGCGAGCAGGCCGATGAGCTCATCGGCTTCCCGTTCCCCGAGCAGCTCGCCCGCGACACCCGCGGCCTCGACCTGCTGAGCGTGACGCCGAAGGCCAAGCGGGCGGTGGTGGTCTCGAGCACGGGCCGCGCCGATCACCAGCAGCTCGTCGATCACCTCACCACGTCTGGGCTTGCCGCCAAGCGCGTCGAAGTGCGAGACGAAGCCGCGGGGGGCGGCATGCAACGGGAGGCGGCGCTCTTGTCCATGGCGGCGCTGCAGACCATCGTGCGTTCTCTCGAGGAACAATGACGGCCGTCCAGATCAAGCCCGCACCGGCATACCGCGAGCGCGCTGTCCGTTTTGGCGCACACGGCGGACTGGTCGGCGTCATCACCGAGCCGTCGCCCGAGAAGGCCATCGCTGGGGCGCCGGTGGTCTTGGCCGCGAATGTCGGTCTCAACCATCATGTTGGTCCGTACCGCCTGTGGGTCGACACCGCGCGCCAGCTCGCCGAGGCGGGCTTTGCGACCTTGCGCTTCGACACCGCCGGGCTCGGTGACAGCGAGCCGCGCCGCGAGACGGTCTCCGACATCGAGCGCGCCGTGCTCGACTTCGGGGACGCGGCAAAGCTCGTGGACGAGCGCTTGGGCGCGAAACGCCTGGTGCTGATGTCGTTGTGCTCGGGCGTCGATGCCGCGCACCTCGTGAGCGTCCGCGACCCGAACGTCGTCGGCGCGGTCTTCCTGGACGGCTACGCCTACCGCACCAGCGGCTACAAGCGCCGCTACTGGACCAGCCGCTGGCTGCAGTGGGCACGCTGGCGGCGCTTCATCCGCCGCCGCTGGATTTATACCTACGCAGCCGCCACCAAGGGCGTACGCGAGACCGGTGAGGTCGACGAGATCTTCGTGCGCGAGTATCCGCCGCTCGAGGAGCTGGCCAAGCAATTCGACGCCATGGTGGAGCGGGGCACGAAGCTCTTCTTCGCGTACACCGGCGAGGTCGACCACAGCTTCAACGGCAAGGAGCAGCTCTTCGAGATGTTCCCGCGCCTCGCGTCTTCTAAAGCGGTCACCGGCGAGTATTACCACCGCGCCGATCACGTCTATTCGTTCATCCGTGATCGCCGCGTCCTGATGGACCGTTTGGTGGCTTGGATGCGTGAGAACTTCGCGGCTCCGTGAAAGCGCGTAGCGGCGGGCATTCGGTGTTCAATCAGCCGCGCACCGGAATTCCCGCGAGCTCCAGCACCTTCAATGCGTTGGTCGTATCCACGATGCCGGGCCGCAGCTTGTAGTCGAAGGCCATCTTTCCCTCCGCGAGCAGGTCGCGGAAGTGGGCGTTCACGACGCGGCCCTGGGTCTCTGTTTCGAGGGTCGTGAGGTCGAGGTCGTGGGTCGTGATCATGGCGATGGCGCCGGTCTCGAGGAGGCGGCCGACGATTTCGCGGGAGGCGAGTTGGCGTTCGCGGGTGTTGGTGCCGAGTAGGAGCTCGTCGAGTAGGCAGAGGCAGGTGGCGGGGTGGGCGCGGGCGATGTCGAGGACGAGCTTTAGGCGTTGGACTTCGGCGTAGAAGAACGAGACGCCGCGCTCGAGGGAATCTTCGACGCGCATGCTGGTGGCCATGCGTAGCACCGAGACGCGCATCGACGAGGCGATGACCGGGGCGCCCGCTAAAGCGAGCACGACGTTCACGCCGACGGCGCGCAGCAGCGTGCTCTTGCCGGACATGTTCGAGCCGGTGAGCAGTAGCGCGTGGCCGCTTCCGCACACACTAACGTCGTTGGGCACGGGCGCGTCCAGCAAGGGGTGCGCGAGGTCCTTCGCCTCCAGCGTGGGCTCGCCGGCGACGATCTCCGGATAGACCGCGCGCGGGTGCTCGGCCGCGAACCCCGCGAGAGCCGACAGAGCCTCGATCTCGGCGAGCCCCGAGACCCACGCCGCCACTTGTCCGCCGAAGCGGTCGCGCCAGCCGGAGATGCGCCAGAGCATCACCAGGTCCCAGAGCAGCAGCAAGTTCAACACGGGGCCGAGTTGGCTGCGCCGCGCTTCGGCGAAGCCGTACCAGAAGTCGAGCTTCTTCAAGGCCACGGAGGCAGGTGTATCGCCGCCGCCGCGCCGCAGCGAAACCAAGTGCGGCTCGTCGAAGGGCTCGGCCTCCAGGCGGGCGAGCGTCTTGCGTAGCCGCTCGAGGCTCCTGTCCGCGATCGCGATGCCCACGAAGAAGTGCGACAAGGGACCCCGGACCATGCCGGCGATGACGATCTGCACGAGCAGCAAGGCGATGGGCACGAGCCGCGGCAGCATGTCCTCGCGTGACGCGAGGTACGTGAGCAGCGTCGCCGGCACCAAGAAGAACGGCACCAAGCGCGCCCAGCGCACCGGCGCCAGGGTCAACGACGTGTCTCCCGCCCAGCGCACCAGCGCCGCCGGGTCGACCTTGTCGTCACCCTCGGCCGCCGCCGCGACGGAGAGCTCGCGGCGAAACGCGAGCTTTGGCGCCAACGACCTCACTGCGCCATGGCGGACGGCGATGGTCTGCGCATCAGCCGGAGCCGCGAGCCATCCCGCCAGCCGCTCCTCGCCCGAGCGGGTCGGCGTCTCGTTCAAGAGCTGAAACAACGACGCGCGGCCGAAGACATCCAAGTCCTTGGCGTACGGGTGGCCAGCCGGCGCATATCCTGCTCCATCGCGCGGCGCGGCGTGCCAAGTGCCGGCCAGACGGGCGAGCAGACGATCGTCGTACGCTATACCGGCTCGCGCCCGCCGCTCGCGATCGTCCACCCCGCGATGCACGAAGATCAATACGACATAAGCGAGAACACCCACACCAACGCCATACGGAGCCCATGGCCCGACCTTGCCCAGGCCAAACGCCACGCCGAGCGCCGCGGCGCCAAGGAACACCACCAGACGGGCGTTTGCGACCAGCCAAGAGCGGCGGCCGAGCGCCGCGAGTTGCGTACGTGTCAGGTCGCGATGAGCCCGGGTTTCGTCAGCGATGTCCATGGAATCGGGCGTTTATCAAAACCTCGGTGATCACGTCAGTGTTGCCACATGTGGAAGTGGTCCTTATTGTTGAGCCCGTCAGGTGGGGGGATATGACGAGCTTAGCTTCAACCAGCTATCGCGCTGCCGGCGCGATGCCTGTAAATAGCGGCATGCCCGGCGCTTCAAACAACACCGCTACGGCCGCGAGTCTCGGTCGTGTGCTCCTCGTCGATGACGATCGCAGCATGTGCGAGGCCCTGGCATCCGGCCTCTCCAAGCGCAGCTTCGAGGTCATCTGGGAGACCGACCCCAGTAAGGCCATGGGGCGCCTCGTCGACGAAGACTTCGACGTCGTGGTCTCCGACCTGCGCATGCCGCAGATCGACGGCATCGCGCTCTGCCGGCAGATCACCGAGCAGCGCCCCGATCTGCCCGTCGTCGTGGTGACGGCTTTCGGTAGCTTCGATTCCGCGATCGAGGCCATCCGCGCCGGCGCTTACGACTTCGTCACCAAGCCGTTCGAGCTTGACAGCATGGCGCTCACGCTCGAGCGCGCGAGCAAGCACCGTCACCTCCGTGAAGAGGTGCGCCGCCTGCGCCGCGCCGTCGACGAGAACCGCTTCAGCGGCACGCTGGTCGGCGAGAGCGCTTCGATGAAGCGCGTCTACGACATCATGTCGCGTGTCGCTGAAACGGACGCCACCGTCCTCATCACCGGCGAGTCGGGTACTGGTAAAGAGCGCGTCGCGAGCGAGCTGCACCGCCTCTCCAAGCGCTCTGCCGGTCAGTTCGTGGCCATCAACTGCGCCGCCATGCCCGAGGCCCTCCTCGAGAGCGAGCTCTTCGGCCACACCAAGGGCGCCTTCACCGACGCGCGCGTCTCGCGTGACGGCCTGTTCGTCCAAGCAAACGGCGGTACCCTGCTGCTCGACGAGATCGGCGACATGCCGATCTCGCTCCAGCCCAAGCTCCTGCGTGCTCTGCAAGAGCGCACCATTCGGCCGCTGGGCTCGAACAGCGAGAAGCCCATCAACGTCCGCGTGCTCGCGGCGACCAACAAGGATCTCGACGAGCTGGTCGAGAAGGGCCTGTTCCGCGAGGACTTGCTCTATCGCTTGAAGGTCATCGAGATCGCCATCCCGCCGCTGCGAGGCCGCGGTAACGACGTGCTCCTGCTCGCGCAGCGCTTCGTCGAGACCTTCGCCAAGCAAATGAGCAAGGGCGTCGTCGGCATCACCACGCCGGCGGCGGAGCGCCTGCTCTCGTACAGCTGGCCGGGCAACGTGCGCGAGCTGCAGAACTGCATCGAGCGCGCCGTGGTGCTCACGCAGCACGACCGCATCACCGTCGAGGATCTGCCCGATAGCGTCCGCGATCACAAAGCGACGCGCGTCATCCTCGACGCCGAGGATCCGAGCGATCTGCCGACCCTCGACAAGGTCGAGCAACGTTACATCGAGCGCGTCATCCAAGCGGTCGGCGGCAACAAGCGCATGGCGGCGCGCATCCTCGGCATCGACCGCAAGACGCTCTACCGCCGCCTCGAGCGCTACGGCGTCGCGACCAGCGACAACGACATGGAGTGAGGCGCCTCACCGAGCGGCGCCCCAACTCATCTCGGTCACGGCAAGAGCGCGCGGGAGATGATCTCGCGCAGCTCCTCGAGCTCGAACGGCTTGCGCAGCATGGCGATGGCGCCGTAACGCTCGGCGCGGCTCTGCGTAACGCTATCGCGGAAGCCTGTCATCAGGATCACCGGCGTCGTGAGCCCTGACTCCTGCATGATCGCCAAAGCGGTCAACCCACTGCAACCCGGCATGTGATTGTCGGTGATGACGAGGTCGGGCATCGCCGTGCCGCTCTTGACGCCACCCAGCGCCGCGATGAGCGCATTGCCGCTCTCGACCTCGGCGACGCGCAGGTTGAGGCGTGACAACGCGCTGACCAGCGTCGCGCGAAAGTCGGGATCGTCGTCAGCGACGAGCACCAATGGCTGCGCCAGCACAGCCGTGCTCTCTTGGTCGGGCGCGGCGTGGGAGCCGTTCGACATGGTTTCGCGGGCGAGCATTCGATTCTCCTCCAGAGACGTAGCGAGGTCCCCAGTGGAGCAAGTGCCGGGCCAACACCGACAATCAGGCTGGCATCGATTTTGTGTGCCCCGAACCAGGCGCAACATTCCGCACGCCGCCGCATCGTGGGTTATTGTGCCCCGTCATGATCGCACTCGCCGTCACCCTCGTCGTCGCCCAAGGCTCACCGTTCAACGTCGACTGGACAACCGACGGCCTGGCCACCGGGGCCATGGCCACCGTCTATTTGATCGGCGAGCAAGTGGTGAAGCCGGGCATCACCGGGGTGCGCGCTTGCCGCGTCGTCACACAGGACGTGTGTGACCCAGGGCAGCTCAACGCGCTCGACAAGAGAGTGCTCGACAACCACTCGAGCGGCTGGAGGACGGCGAGCAACTTCATTCAGTACGGCACCTACGCGTTGATCCTGGGCGCGACCGCCGTCGATGCATCCAACGACGACCGTCCGTTCGACAGCTGGGGCAAGGACGCCATCGTGCTCACGGAGACCGTGCTCCTCAGCCAGCTCGCCACCAACTTGCTCAAGTACTCGATGCGCCGCGCCCGCCCTTCGCAGTACGTGCTCGAGACCGACATCACGCTCGTCGAGGAGCAGCTCTCGTTCCCGTCGGGTCACACCTCGTCGGTGGCGGCGGCGGCCACGGCGTACACGTTTGCTTTCGCGGAGCGCCACCCCGACAGCGGCATGCGCTACGCGGTCGGTGGCTTGGGCGCCGCCCTCACCATCCTCACCGGCTACGCCCGCGCCCAGGCGGGCCGGCACTTTTATACCGACGTCATCGCCGGGGCCGCCTTGGGCGTCGCCATTGGCTATCTCGTGCCTTGGATGCACCGAGTGACGCCAAATGCCCCACGTGCCCCATCCGCGGACGTCACTTCCCGCTCCACGGGCCCGATGTTTGGCTTCATGACGGCTTTCTAAGGGAAATTAGCGCTTGGCCCGTTTCCTGCTCTATCGAGCGGGGGGCGCATGGGGGGAATCCAATGGCATCGAGCACTCAACCGGATCAGCGCACGTTACCCGAGCTCCTCAGCGAGCTCGCCGGTGAGACCAAATCGCTGGTGAAAAAAGAGATCGAGCTAGCGCGCGCCGAGCTGTCCGCCAAAGCGGAAGACCTCAAGGTGGCGGCGCTCGCGGCGTTCAGCGGCTTGGCCCTGCTCTTCTCGGGTGTCCTCATCATGCTGTTCGGCGCCGTCTACGGTCTCGGTCAGAGCATGCCCATGTGGGTCGCGGCGCTCATCGTCGGTGTCATCGCCGCCGTGGCGGGCGTCATCTTGCTCAAGGCCGGCGTGCCAGACGGCAAGAGCGAGACCAAGAAGTCGATCGAAGAAACCGCAACCACAGTGAAGGAACAATTGTCATGAGCTCCTCCAATAACGACCCTCTCTTCGGTGAAACCCGCGCCCCCGAGGAGATCCGCGAGGACATCCGCGAGACCACGGCCGAGCTCACCGAGACGCTCGTCGCCATTCAGAACAAGCTGCAACCCGAGGCCATCGTCGCCGAGGCCAAGGAAGGGGTGCGTAACCACGCCCTGTCGCTGGTCACCAAGGTTCGCCGCCACCCGGCAGCCATGACGCTCGTCGGAGTGGGCGCGGCGGTGGTCATTGGCCGGGCCATCACGGGCTCACGCAGCGGCCAGACGTTCTTGAGCTTGGCCATCGGCGCGGTCATTGGCGCCGCGGCCTATCGCGTGCTCGCCGGTGACCGTTTTCACGAAGAAGACGAGCTCGACGCGACCCTGACGCAGGAGCTCAATCCGGCGGCAGAACATTCAATGCGCGTAGCTCTCGAGTAGCGGCTTCGGCCCAACCACGGTTGGCGAGCGGGCTCGCCGGACTCGGATGCAAGATGCGGCCGGTGCGTATCCCGCGGCCTTCCAGGGCCTCGGCGGCACGCGCCTCCGCGAACGCTCCCACGCCGATGACCATGGGCGTGCGGAGCAGCTCCACCGTTGCGAGCAGCGCCTTGTCGCACACGTCGTAGAGCGCCTTCGCCTCCTTGGCCGGGAGCTTGTCGGGCGTGAAGTTCTTGCCGCTCTCTTCCATGAAGACGAGCGGGCAGTAGTTCACCACGAAGAAGCGCGAGAAGAAGGCCGTAGGGGTCTTGAAGGTGTCACGTGCCCAACCCCAGAGGCGGGCGCCGCTCACCTCGCTCTTCGGACACGCAAGGCCAACGACCGGCCGCTTGGGGTTCTCGACCTTGGGCTTGGTGACCGCGCCGCTCAGCTGGAGCCAGTCCCGCACGATGCTCACCTCCCCGAAGGGCACGCCGGTCTGAGCCATGCCGAAGGGACCGGGGTTCATCCCCAACAAGATGACCGGCTGCTCGGCTGTGCCGTAGCGCGTCAGATAGTTGCGGTGGACGTCCCAGGCGTAGGCGAGCGGGTTGTAAACGTGGGTGATCGGCTTTGCGAACTTCAGGCGATCCACGGCGTCGCGAAGCTCGGAGGCGATGGCGATGAGACTCATGGCGAGCTGTCTGCCATCGCGTGCTGGGGGTCACAAGATGGGGACGCAAACGCGCGGACACGAACATGTGTCCGCCCATGACATAGCGGTCAGAGTACGCGGACACACATGCGCGCCAGAACCGCGCAAAACCGCGTTCTTGAGCCTCCCGCGCGGTGGCACGGTTGATGCTCATGAACTTGGAGAGCAAGCCGCAACGAATACGCGACGCTTGCCGATGATTTAGAAAGGGATTGGAAGCGTTAGCGATGGAAGCCACGATCAAATCAGTACGTAAGATCGGCGTCACCATCGCGGGCCTCTCCCTCTTGGCCTTGGGCGTCGTCATGCTGGTCCTCCCCGGCCCGGGCGTCCTCTTCATCGTCGCCGGCCTCACGGTCTTGGCCAAGCAGTTCCGCTGGGCGGAGATCGCTCTTGCCAAGGTCAAGTCGACGGTGGCGAGCTTCACGAGCGCGGTGCGCAAGTCTGGCGCCCTGCTGAAGCGGGCCTGATATAAAGGTGGCGCGCCTCAGGTCGCGCGCCGCATGCCCGAGCTGCCAGACATCACGGTTTACGTCGAGCGCCTGCGCGCCAAGGCGGAAGGTGCGACGGTCACGCGGCTGCGCTTGCTGTCGCCGTTCGTCCTACGCACGGTCGAGCCGACGGTCACCGCCGTGGAAGGGCGCACCATCGTGGGCGTCCAAGCCATCGGCAAGCGCATCGTCATCGCGCTGTCGGGTGAGCTGTTCATCGTCATCCACCTGATGATCGCCGGCCGGCTGCGCTGGCGTGAGCCCGGTCCGGTGCCGGCCAACAAGCTCGCCCTGGCGCTGCTCGAGCTCGACCGCGGCACTGTCCTGTTGACCGAAGCGAGCCCCAAGAAGCGCGCCTCCATCCATCTCATCGCCGGCCGCGCCGGTCTTGCCGAGCATGATCGCGGCGGCATCGACGTCTTTGCCTCCTCGGACACCGCCATCGCGGAGGCCCTGCGCCGCGGCAACCACACCATCAAGCGCGCCCTCACCGATCCCACCGTGCTCGCGGGCATTGGCAACGCCTACTCCGACGAGATCCTGCATCACGCCAAGCTCTCGCCCTTCAAGCAGACCCAAAAACTCTCGGACGGCGAGATGGCGACGCTCATCGCCTCGATGCGCGAGGTCTTGCGTGACTGGACCGCGCGCCTGCGCGCCGAGGTCGGTGACGCCTTCCCCGACAAGGTCACGGCCTTCCACCCGGAGATGGCGGTGCATGGCCGCTATGGCAAACCCTGTCCCCGCTGTGGCGCGGCCGTGCAGCGCATCCGCTACGCCGACAACGAGGCGAACTACTGCGCCAAGTGCCAGAACGCCGGCAAGCTCCTCGCCGACCGTTCGCTATCGCAGCTCTTGAAGCGCGATTGGCCGAAGACGCTCGACGACCTCGAGACCTTGAAGAAGGACGCGCGCCAGAAGCTCGGCGGCTAGCACCGAAGCGCCGGGGCACTTTGACGTCGCTGGGCGCCTTTTGCCGCAGGGACGGCCCGACGTGGCCGCGTAACTCAGCGCACAACCGCGACTTTCGGCATGGGCATAGCTCTTGCGAAGAGTCGCGGCGGGGGACACATCCAATGAAGCTAAGATTACCGGCAACCGCCTTGCTCTTGGGACTCGGGGCCTTTGCCTGCGCCTCGGTGCCCGTACCTTCGGACCAGCTGGCCGCCGCCCAGGCGAACGTGGCGCGTGCCCAGCAAATGGGCGCCGCGGACAACACCGAAGCGGCCTATCACCTACGCCTCGCCCAGGAGCAGCTCGACCAGGGTCAGAAGCTGATCGCTGACAAGGAAAACCTCGAGGCGACCTACGTGCTCAAGCGCTCGGCCGCCGACGGTGAGCTCGCCATGGCGATCGCCAATTATGGCGTCGCGTCGACGGAGGCCGACCAGGCCCGTCTGCGCTTGCAGACCTTGCAGTCGCGTCAAAACTCCAACTCGGTCGACAGCGGCCGCACCATCCAGGGGCAGTAAGTCATGAAACGTCTCGTCAACAGCGTCGCCGTCCTGGGGCTTGCGGTCTCGCCGCTCGCTTTCGCGGCATGCAGCGCGCACACGCCGGACGCTCTGGCGCAAGCGCGCCAAGAGTATCAAATGGCGGCGCAAGGTCCGGCGGCGAAGTACGCGCCGGGTGAGCTCGCCGACGCCAAGGAAGCGCTCGACCGCGCCGAAGCCGCTTTCGCGGACGACGACGACGCGCAGCAGTCGTACGATCTCGCGTACGTCGCCGACCGCAAGGCGCGCGTCGCCACCACCATGGGCGGCATCGCCATGCAGCAAGAGAACCAGCGCGTCGCCGACGCCGAGGCCGCGGATCTCCGCGACAAGATCTCGGATTCGCAACGCGCCCAGCTCGCGGCCGCCCGCGCCGAGAGCGACGATGCTCTACGGCGCGCGCGTGAGGCCGAGCTCGCGCTGCAGCAGGCAGGCGCCATGAAGGAGACCGAGCGCGGCAAGGTGATCACGCTCCAGGGCAACGTGCTCTTCAAGACCGGCAAGTCGGACTTGTTGCCAGGTGCCCGGCAAAGCCTCGATCAAGTCGCGTCGGTGCTCCAGAGCATGCCTGACCGCCAGCTGACCATCGAGGGCTACACCGACTCACGCGGCAGTGACGCGTTGAACCAGCGGCTCTCCGAGTCGCGCGCCCTGGCGGTGCACGACTACCTCGTGGAGCGCGGCGTCAACCGCGACCAGCTCCGCGTCCAAGGCATGGGTGAGTCGGCGCCGATCGCCGACAACCGCACCGCCGAGGGTCGGGCCATGAACCGCCGCGTCGAGATCGTGGTCGGTAACAACCCCGCGACGATGGGCGCGAGCCGTACGAGCCCGTAGTCGTACGCGTCACATCCGCGCATCCGCGAACGCGCGTCGTAGCCCTTCGGTTGCGACGCGCGTTTTGCGTTGGTGGTTCTTTTAGCGGACTGATCGCTTGGCACTGATCGGCCACAGTGTGGCGCAACGAGCCACATCTTCCGGCCGCGGATCCCCGCAACCACCTGATTTTCCGAAGCGGCATGCGCCTTGCTCTGATTGGCCCACCAAATAGCAGTACCCAATGGAGGCATCTTCGTATGCAGACCGTTCTCAAGAGCGTCGCCCTCTCGGGCATTCTTCTTTCGGGTGTGACCTTCGCCGCGCCGGCGTACGCCGCGGCGGACGGCTGGATCACCACCAAGGCCAAGCTCCAGCTCCTCACGTCCGACGGCGTCAGCGGCACCGACATCAACGTCGACACCAACGACGGCGTCGTGGTGCTCCACGGTAAAGTCACGACCGACATGGAGAAGCAGCGCGCCGAGGCGCTCACCCGCAACATCGACGGCGTGAAGTCGGTGAAGAACCTGCTGCAAGTCGTCCCGGCGAGCCAGGAGAAGGCCGTCAAGGAGTCCGACGCGAACATCAAGACGGCGGCCGAGAAGGCCTTGAAGGCCGACAAGTCGCTGGACGACATCAACGTGGTGTCGGTGAATGACGGTGTCGTCTTGCTGCGTGGCGAGACCGACACGATGGATCAGCACCTGCGCGCGGTACGCACCGTCGCCAAGACGAAGGGCGTCAAGCGCGTCGCCTCGGAGATCACCACGGACGACGACGCGACGCTCGCGAGCGCCCGCGCCACCGGCACCACCGTCGGCACCGTGAAGGACGACGCGCGCGCCACTGGCCGCGACATCACCGCGAAGACCAACGCCGCCACCGACAAGGCGAAGGACAAGATGGACGACGCGGCCCACAAGACCCGCGCCGCCGGCCACAAGACCGTGAGCACGAGCAGCGACGCGCGGATCACCTCGGCGGCGAAGCTCCGCATGATCGGTGACTCGCGCGTGCCGGCGCTCGACATCAACGTCGACACCGATGACGGCGTCGTGACCCTCTTCGGCATCGTGCCGAACGCCGCGGCCAAGACTGCCGCTGAAGCGGACGTCCGCAAGGTCAGCGGTGTCGTGAAGGTGAAGAACGACCTGCAGGTGGTGCCGAGCTCGGAGCGCAAGGTCGTTGCCGCCAAGGACGATGACATCGAGAAGAACGTCTCGGTTGCCTTCAAGAACATGAAGGGCTTCGAGAAGGTCGATGTCGACGCCAAGAATGGCGTGGTGCGCCTGACCGGCGAGGTCGCCTCGCTGAGCGATCAGGTCCGCGCCGCGACCATTGCCCGTTCGCAAACCGGTGTGCGTGCGGTCGAGGAAGATCTGAAGGTGGAGAAGTAAGGGCGGGAGGCGGCGAGCGCTCTTGCGAGTTGTGCGCAGAGCCTCGCCCGCCGCCGCACGCAACGGCACGTGGATAGAATTGACGGACTGACTACGGGTGTCCGTCGGGGTGATTGGGGAAGCCTGTCACGCACGGTGCGCGGCGGGCTTCCTCTTTTTTCATCACTGCGCCCGCTCGCAGCGCACGAGCAGCTTCCCATCCCGCTTGCGCCTCTTCACCGTGAGCTGCCACGGGCGGCAGCAGACTTCGCAGTCTTGGATGGTCACGCCGCGGGTTTCGGGGTCGAGCGAGAGGTCGATGATCTGAAAGCAGTAGGGGCACTGAACGCGGACGTCGCCGCTGCTCATGCCTCTTTCTTGGACTGGTCTTGCGGGTTGTTGGAGGCGGATTTGTCTTCGCCTTTGATGGCGTCCTTGAAGCTGCGCATGCCTTCGCCGAGGCCGCGGCCGAGCTGAGGGAGACGCGAGGCGCCGAAGACCAGCATGACGATGACCAGGATGATGAGAAGCTCAGACGTTCCGAGACCGAACATAACGACACCTCGCCTGCGGGAGACTATGCGCGACGGGACACGGCTAATCAAGGCACCGGGGCTCGGGGCGTCGACTGCCGCGCTGCGTCGCGGGCCATGGTGCGGCGCAGGCGCCGGAAGAGCAGGAAGACCAGCACGCCGCCAGCGAGCGGGAAGGCCGCCATCGCGGTCAAAATGAGCTTTGCCAGCGTCGATAGACGTATGGTGGGGGGCGAGAGTGGTGGTGCAAGGTCGCTGGGCGCCGCGCCGCCGTCGAGGAAGCTCGTGATGGTGTGCGTCAGCAGGTCGGGGGCCACGGCCCAGAGCTCGCTCGGTGAGCCGTAGCCTGCGATGCGGGTGAAGGTTGGTTGGCTCAAGGCGCGACGCATGGCCGCCGCCGTGGTCTCGGGGGAGTAACGTGGATCGAGATCGCCGTGAATGACGAGCGTGGGCTTGTCGACCATCCCCGTCGGCAGCGGCGGAAACTCGGGGAGCGCTCGCGCCACGAGGCCAAGGCCCCCAAGCGCCGTCACCAGCGTCGCGGACGGCAGCGTGGGATCGCCGTCGACCATCTCGACGCCATCGGGATCGAGGCTCGCGAGCATGGGCACGACCTCGCCCCAGACGAAGCTGCTCCCGAGCATGACCTCCGCGCCCCAGCTCACCTGTGCAATGCCCGCGTAGTCGCCGTGCAGCGCGTCACTCCAGGCGCCGACGCTCGCGAGCGCGCCGCGGCGATAGGCGAGCTGCATGCTGGTCGCGAGGCGCACGCGCTCCCGGTCGATGCCGTAGATCATCCAGCGCGCCGGGAGCGGGAGGTCGCGCACGGCGTCGGCCACGCTCGCGTCATAGCTGCGCAGCACGCGCTCGGCGTCCTTGCTGCTGCCGACCGGTTGCTCGGCGGGAGTCGGCGCGATGAGCACGATGCGCTCGACCTGCTCGGGGTGGAGGCGCGCGAAGGTGAGCGCGAGGACGGCGCCGAAGCCGTCGGCGACGAGATGCACCTTGGTGATGCCGTTGAGCTCGAGCGCTTGGACGAGATCCGCCACGCGCTCCAGGACGCCGTAGCCTTCGAGGCGCACGCCATCTTGCTTGTAGCGCGTCATGCAGTTGTCGAACGCCTTGGGGACCTCCGGGATCCAGCTGCTCGAAGGACCCTTCAGCGCGATGCCGACCTCGGGGCAATCGAGCGAGCGGCCACCGTCGATGCCGCGCGCGCCCACGAGCAAGAGGTCGCGGCCCTGCACGAGCGCCGTTGGCGGCATGAACTGATAGGCGGAGCTGCCTGGGCCGTCACCGATGTAGAGCAGCGGTGTGCCGTCACCTTGCTTTGACCGCTGGAACGGAATGCGCAGGGTCGCGCTCTCCTTGTCGGAGCGCAGCTCGGGCACGACGAGCGTGCCGCAGCTCGAGGGGAGCTTGCCGTCGGAGAGGTCGAGGTCGCAGCTCTCGAGCTTGGGATCGGTGGCGGTCGCCTCTTGCGAGAGGCGGGTGACGGCGGGGCGGTTCTTACCGCTGCCGCAGGCAATGGCCGCGGCGCAGACGACGGGGGTGAGGAGGCGTCTCATTCGCCGAGGAAATAGCGCAGCGACAGGCCAACAATGAAGTCACTTCCGCTGTAATCGCCGTTGCCGATCGCGGTGCGGCCCGGGAAGGCCGGACGCAGGGGGTTCAGCTGCAGGACCTCGCTGTTACGGATGCTGCGGCTCTCGAGGATGCCGTAGGCGAAGGTGCCATCGAGCGCGACCTTGGGCCAGCGGTAGCCGGCGCCGACGGTGATGAAGAGCTTGTCGAGATCGACCCACTCGGGGCTCAAGCGCTCGTCCGGAATCGCGGACGGCTCGTAGAAGGCGCCAGCGCGCAGCACGAGGTCGCGCTTGCCGTCGATCTCAGGGGTCCACTCGGTACCCAGGCGGAACGACCAGATGTTCTTGAAGTGCGGCTCGATGAACATGTCGGCGATCTGGTAGTCGCCGATGGCGAGCACGTCGTTGATCCGCACGTCTTGCGGCGAGATCCTCACGCGGTCGAACGTCGACCAGTGATCGTGCACCGCCGCGAGCTCGACGCGCACCAGCGCGTTGCGCGCCTCGATGCCGAAGCGCGCCGACCAGGGGAGCCGCAGCTTCAGCAGAGCCTTCGCGCGCTCGGGGTCCACGGCCGCGGCGTCGTACTCGGCGGCGGTCGGCAAGCGCACGTTGAGCTCACCGACGCGGCTCACGTTGTAGCCGCTCTCCCAGGCGACGCCCAGGCGCAGCCAATGGATGGGGTTGGCGATGACGCCGAAGTGGATGCCGGGCGCGACGAGGTTCTTGGCGACGAGCTGGATGCGCGTGTCGTGCTCGGGGTCCTCGGCTTGGGTGCAGATGACGCCGTCGCACGCCGAGACGGACTTCACGTCCGCGAAGGTGCCGAGCATCGCCTGCAGCGACATGCCGATGGCGAGCTGCGGGATGGGCCGGATGGCGCCGCCCAACGCCAAGCGCACGATTGCGGTGCCGCCGTACGACTCGATGGCGTAGCGCTGCGGCGCGGGGCTGCCGTCGGGGAGCGACTTGGGCCAGTTCTGCAAGTTGGGTGTGTCCGCGCCGAGGCTCGCGCCGAAGGTCCACATGGGGCCCAAGCCGAAGTCGTGCACGATGCCGATGTTCGGCAGCGGCAGGTGCAAGCCATCGCCGGTGACCATGGGCATGGGCTCGCCGTCGGGCGTGATGCGCCGCGTGTAGTCGACCTTGTAGAACGACATCGCCACGTCGACGAGCACCTGGTTGTCCGCGAAGGCGAGGCCGGCCGGGTTGTACGTGAGCGCGTGCACGTCGTCCGCGCCAGCGACGAACGCCCCGCCGCGCGCCAAGGGACGCACGCCACGCGGCGCCAAGAAGAGCCCACCTGCGTACGCGTTGGCGGACACGCACAGAAGAACGAACGGGATGAGCAAGCGGAGGGCGGGCGACGACGCTGCCTTTGCGGAACCAGACAGGCCACGCCGCCGCAGGCGGGACGAG
Organism: Myxococcota bacterium; assembly: GCA_039809465.1. Classification (GTDB taxonomy): domain Bacteria; phylum Myxococcota; class XYA12-FULL-58-9; order XYA12-FULL-58-9; family JALHOP01; genus JALHOP01. The sequence goes on along the minus strand of JBDHVB010000001.1, from coordinate 11,805 downwards.
CGGCAACTAACGTTTTGCAATGATTTCATAGAGTCGTTCGAGGCCGCGGTCCGGGTCGGCGAGGAAGAGGCGCAGCGTGCTGAGCGACTTGGCGTAGTCGGCGCGCGTGCGTGGGGTCGTGGCGCCGGGCTTGCCACGGTTCACCGAGAGCATGATGTCGATGAGCGCTTCGACGGGAGTCTCGGCGCTTCGGTCCTCGGGGTGGGTGACCAGGCGCGTGAGCAACTGTGGGAGCGCCTTGCCTTCGTCGACCGTGGCCATCGCCTGCATCAGACCGATGCCGCGTTGGATCATGCCGTTCTTCGGATCGGCCGCGATAGCGAGCGAGCGGGCCAGGGGCCGCAGGTCGACTTCGTCATCGAGGAGCTGCAACGCATCGCCGAGACCCTGGATGGTGCTGGTGTAAGCGCCATCGCTCACCAGGTGCTGCAGCAGCGCATCGACCTGCGCCCGTGCCTCGGGCTCCCGCATGAGGAGGCTCCCGAGCGGCACCAGCGTTTGCACCAGCGGCTCCTCGAGCACTTGCTGCAAGCGGTCATCGAGGCCGTCCGCCCAAGCGTTCAAGTCGCCGGCCGCCGTGTGCTCCTGGACGCGCGCGCCGACGAAGCCCAGGAGCTGCGCGGCGAGCGGCGCGGTGTCGGCGCTCGCCATGCGCGTGCCGTTGCTGTCGAGCAGCCCACCCACCAGGCCCTTGAGGCCGTCGCCGACGGCGGCGGAGAGCTCGGGATCGGAGTCGAGCGCCGCGTCGATGTTACGCAAGGCGTCGACGACGAGCAGCACGGGCGTGATGTTGTCGACGACCTGGCCGTCATTGCGGACAGTGTAGGAGCGGCCCACGCGGGTGGTGAGGCCGGTGTTCAGCTCGGGCAGGACCAGCTGACGCAAGAGCGCGAGGACGCGGGTGCGGCCATCGACGCCGCCGACGTTGATGCCGCGCAAGGTGGCGAGCGCGCGGCCGACGCCGCCGAGCGGATTGGCCTCGAGCGCCTGGGAGATCGCCCCTTCGAAGCGCACGAGACCAGTGTTGGGCGCGTAGAGCTCGGCGCTGGGATGGGTCGACTGCGTGAAGTCGCTATCGCGGCTGCCGTAGTGCTTGTGGAGCGTCGCGAAGATGTCGACGAACAGATCGGTGCGGCCGTGGTCGTAGAAGACCTGGATGATCGGCGCGATGTTCCCGTAGAAGCCCTCGAGCTCCCAGGCGAAGATGGTGCCGTTGTGCCGGCTCTTGAGCGGCACGCCGTCGAAGCTCGGCACGTCGTCGTACATGCCCGCGAGGTAGGCGTTGTAGGGCGCGAAGACGAAGCGGTCGAGCGACTCGGGCGTCGGGTAGAGACCGAAGCCGTCGATGCCGCTCATGTACTCGATGAGCGAGTGGGTCGCGACGGCGGCGAGCGTCGAGTCCTTGATGGTGACCACCGACTTGCCGATGATCGACTCGGCGTGGAAGATGGCGAGGTCGTCGATCTGCGTGAGCTCGCACTTGGCGTAGCCCGAGCCCCACATCGGGTACGACACACCGAGCATGGTGACGTACGCGCCCGGCTTGTTGCAGAGCTGCGCGTGGCGCGAGTCGTACAAGAGGTGCGTGAAGCGCTGGAAGATGCTGCGGTTGCCACGCACGTCGGCGCGTCGGCGGTCGACCGGGGTCTGCATGATGCCCGTCGGTGGGCCGTTCATGTTCTGCGGGTTGTAGTCGATGAGATCCTTGAAGCGCATGTAGCGCGCGATGGTGGCGCAGAGGTTGCCGACGCGCGGGTCTTCCATGGCGGTCAGCAGATCCTCGGCGAGACCTGGCTCGCGGAGGATCTCGGTGACGACGTCGAGCAGGTCCTCGACCATCGCGGTGTCGTCCTCGAGGCGAAGCTGCGCGTAGGGCTCTTGACGCAGGAGCTGCAGCGCCACCGAGATCGCGCGGGTGCTGGCCGCGAGCGCGCGCTCGTCACGCTTGGCGAGCTCCTGCAGCGCCGTCAAGGCGGGGACGAGCGTGTCCTTCTTGGCCATGACGCCCGCGGCGTAGGCCATGTCGAGCAGCGGCGACTTCGACGCGTCGTAACCGCCAAAGCGGACTTGGCCGGTCGAGTACGTCGCGCTCTTGGCGCGCGCCGGACCCATGAGCAACGCACCGGGACGGACGAGCTGACCCAGGGCACCGGGCGCGGCCGCGGCGATGCGCGCTGCTTCGCGCGTGAGGCCCGCGAGCACGGTGCCTTCGACGTTCTCGTAGCGGAACACTGGCTGGCCGGCGCCATCGAGGAGGCGGCCAAACTGATCACGCGGCTCGCTGCGCGACGTCTGCGGGAGCGGAAAGGGCGTGCCCGAAACGGCCAAGCCATTCGTGGTGAGCGCAAAGCCACGGTTGTCGCGCTCGACGATGTAGCGCGCCGTCGCCCTGTCGAGCGCGGGGTCGTACGTCTGGAGGAAGTCGCGCACCAGGAACCAGGTGTGCTCGGGGTCGTCAGGCTCGTCGAAGGCGTCGGCGAGCTCGGGGCCGATGACCGACAGCGCGTTCGAGAGGGTGACGCTCCCCGCGTCGGTGTTGACGATGTCCTGAAGGCTCGCCGCCAACAGATCCCGCGTGCCGTCGAAGCTCATCATCACGCGCATGAAGCCCGGCGTGAGCTCCGGCGGCACGTAGCCTTCGCGCTTCGCGATGCGCTCCACGGCGCCCAGCGCGTCGGCGTCCTGCTCGAGCGCGGCGAGCCAGGTCTGCATGGTGTCGGTGGCGGCGCGCATGGTGCCGTCGTCGTACAGCGGCAGCATCTGCTCGAGCATGTCGCGCACCGCGCCGCCGACCGGGGCCTCGAGCGCCGCGTTGGCTTCACGGATGAGCCGGCCCTTCTGCGCGAAGAGCGCCTTCAAGCGCGGGCCATCGCTCTCCTCGGGCTTCTTGCCGCTGAGGCATGTCGGATGGCCGGCGACGAGGCTGGGATCCTCGGAGACGGCCACGCGCATGCACATCTCGCGGTAGATGGCGGCGCCGACGCTGGGGTCTTCACGCGCGATGCGGGTGGTGTCGATGTCCGAGACGCAAGCGGCGATGGCCAGCATGCTCAGGCTCAGGGCAAGCTTCGGCCAAATGCCACCCAGAGGGCGGCGCCTACCGGGGAGATTGTGCCGGGCGCTGTCCATCCACCACACCGCGTTTGCCAATCACGCATTGTCGGCCGGCTCCGAGCGCCCGTTTCGTGGTTGTGACCTTATTAGATCGCCGCGCTGGCAGCCCGACGGGTCGCTGCAAGTACCTGAAATGAGTTTGCTTTTTGCGCGCCTCGCCGCGGCTTTTTGGGCGCAGTGCGTCAGAGGGTGCGGCGTGCCTCGCCCCGGATGATGCGCAGCAGGTCGTCCCGATTCAGGTAATCCGCCCAAAACGCGGCATCTCCGGAGTGGATCGGATGGTCACCTTCTTCGTGCCCGGGCGGCGCGGTGCTGACGATCTGCGTGAGCTCGCGGAGCGGCTGCGGCATGGCGGCCCAGACTTTTCCGAAGATACGGGCGCTCGCGCCACCGAAGAGCGCGGCGGTCGCGGGCGTGAAGCCGGTGTGGTGCTCGCCGATGACGTGCTTGGCGAACGTGTCCGCTAAAGAGAACTGCGCGAGCCACTTCTCGTCATTGAGCAACAAAGCCCAGAGAATCGCGTCGTAGTGCGTCGCCGGCTTGGTGCGCTCGAGGAGCTTCGCGTGGATCGACTTGAGGCCGAGCATCCACGATAGCGTCAGCGCCGAGACCCGCGGGTAGTAGTAGCCGGGGAACAGCGGCACCCGTGTCCGCTGTTGCAGATTGCGCAGCGTCGCGTCCGACAGATCCATGCCGAAGATGCTGCTCTCGCTCGCATCGATGTCGGCGCCCAGCAGCGCCACGGCCTCCATCACTTCCCAGTTGCCGCTCTTCAACGCCTGCCACCACGGCGCCACCCGCGCCGGCGACTTCGCCGCGGCGAGCTCCGGCCGCCGCTTCAAGCAGTACAAGAACCGCGGCCAATCCTTCCCTTGACTAGCAACATAGGCCTCGGCCTCCCAATCCACGGAGCCGAACATCGAACGCAAACGCAGGTCGAGCATTGGACTGCTTAGTAAACGGCGGGGGCGCCGCGCGGTTAGCGAAGAGCCCGCGCCGCTGTCAGTGAACCCGCCGCTGGACGTCGACGTCGCTCCGAAAGAAGCCGTGAACCCCTTGCCAGCCTTGTTTTCGCTCGAAGAATTCTCCGAGCTCGGCCCGAGGCGAAACCAGCACTTGGATCTGCGACACGCGGTCGGCGCAATCACCGCACGCACGCTGGTGAAACGCGAGGCGCAGCTCGACCTTGTTGCTGCGCCGATCGAATGCATGAACCGCGAAGGCACTGCCGTCCTCCGAGAAGCGCGGGTCGAGGTGCGCAAGGATGTCGTCCAGCGAGGCGCTGCGCGGAACGTCGCCACCGAGCACGGCACGCACCGTCTCATCGTTGCGCAGCGCCTCGACGAGCTGCGCCTCATCGACCAGCTCGCGGACATGCACCGGTAGGCCCGAGCTGACATCACGCGTTTGCCACTGCCATGTCTGACGCCGCTTTTGGCCCGGCTCCTTCACGCGCCGAGTGGTCTCGAAGCTCAACGCGGGGCCGACGAATGAAAGCAGTGATACCGCCTCACTCGAGGAGACACCGGGCTGCCGAGCTGCGCGCGCGCAGTAATCCTTCTCGAGGTCGATGATCGCTTTCCCATCGAACGCGACGAGCCCGAAGGCGACCGACAGTGTGGATTGACGGCCATGGAGGCTCGCCTGCGCTTGTCGGCGGACTTCGTCGTAGAGCTGCTCGCAGCTACCGATGACGATGCGCCGGCTCTTCGCCTCGCGGACGAGATCGGCCCGCAGCGCGCCGTCCGCGTACGTCAGGTTTGCAATGACGGCGCCGCCGAGCGCGAGCGCGTTGAGCTCGCCTGGTGTTGGCGTGGGTGGCAGCTGGGGCCACTGTGGCGCGTTGGCGACGAACGTGACGTGCGCGGTGCAGCTCCCCGCGAACGTCTCGGGTGGTGGCAGCGTGAGAGCGACGCCGTCGAACGAATCGCTCAACGACGCGTTCGAGGTGCGCGCGGTGAAACCCAACGCGCTCTTCGGCCAGCTGACGTCGAAGCGCGCTTCGGTTCCGGCGGGGATGGCTCCCTCGTGCTCGCGGAGCTTCATGGCGATGCGCTCGAGCACCGCGATGTCCTTGCATGCTCCTTCGGGCGCTGTCTTGAAGCGGGGCTTCGTTTGCTTACCGAGGCCGAGGGCTCCGGCGCGTCTCCCATGGACTGTCTTGGAGGGTACTGGAGGGCCATAGTCGCCGGCGTTCGTGGTCTGCCGGTCGACGCGGCAACACTGCACGGCGTGGCCATCGTCGATCTCGATGCCCCACCAAGAGCACGCGCCGGTGTCGCAGACCGTCGTGGACGCCATGACGAAATGCGTGAGCACCAGAGCCGTCGACATTCGGAGACAGTGTTCTCCACGGTACGCGTCTTCGCCACCGGCGGGGCCGAGCTTCTCACTCCTTCAGCAGAAACCCGACCTCCACCGGTCTGCAGCCGTTCTCCGGGTCGAGGATGACCCAGCCGAAGTCGGTGATGGTGGGGTCGGTGCATTCGGCGGAGGTGCGGGTGGAGGTGATTTCGATGGGGCGGTCGCAGGTGTGGCGTTGGGCCATGGTGACGTACGCGCTCTGGAGGTCTTGGAGGGAGGCGCGGGAGCTGTAGGTGACGCGGGCGCCGGGAGGTTTGGTGCCGTCGCGGGGCCACTCGGCGATGATCGGCTCCATGCACGGCTCGAGGATGGGCACTTCCTTCACGATCTCTACGGTGCTCGAGGTGCGGGAGGGCCGAAGAATGAAGGAGAGAGCAATACCTGCGATGGCGGCAGCGGCGGCGAAGAGAGTGAGGCGCTTCATGTCAGCTCGCTTCAGCGGACGCGGCGATGCGTCGCAAGAATCGTTTCACGATCACACGGTGGGCGCAGTCCGGCGAAGCGCTCGTTGGTGAAGGCGTTGCCGGCGAAGAGAGCCACCAGGGCGCGCCAGGTCTTATCCGCTCCAGCGGACGCGAGGACGGTGTGCGCGTCGATGAGCGGTAAGTCCATGTGCCGAGCGTATCAGCGGACGCGGCGGCGGGGGTAGGTCCAGTCGTGGTCTTGCTCGGCGGCGCACATGGAGAGCACGTCGGAGACGACTTCTTGCTTCTCGGGTCTGCGCAGGCCGCGGCGGATCTCCCATTTGGCGCGCTCGACGTTGCGGTAGAACTCGACGTAGCGTTGAAAGTACGGGTGCAGCTCGCGCACCTGGTCGGCCAAGGCGCGCGCGTCCATCGCCAGGTCGGCAGCCAAAGCCTCGGCGCTTGGCGTCTTGTGATAGGCGACGCCGTGCACGAGCTGGAACCACATCTGCAGCGTGTGCGCTGTGAACAGCGACTTCTTCACCGCCGGATCGTGCACGATGTGGACGAGCTCGCGGCCGACCAGCGCTTCGCGGAAATAGGTCTGCGACTCCTCGAAGAGGATGGAGCGGACGTACTGCTCCTGCGATTGCGCATCGATGTCGCAACCCGTGCGCGTCATGTGGAAGCGCGCGTGCGTGACCTCGTGCACGAAATCGAGCACGGTGCGGGCCACGACCTGTGTGCGGTTCAGGAGGATGAGCTTCGCGCCGCGCAGGTAACCGGCGCCGCCTCTGCGGGTATCGAAGGCGAGGGTGATGCCGTGGTCGACGAAGATGGCGAGATCGTCGCGGCCGCTCGGTGACATGGCGAGCAGGGCGAAGAGCTGACGCGCGTGCTCGATGTCGGCCTTGGAGCAGTCGTGGCGCATGAGCTGTAGGGCGCGCTGCTCCAAGGGCGCGTCGTTCCGAACCACGACGTTGGCTTGCGACGGTGCCGTCCGGGCGGCGCCGCGCGCGAGCTTTCGGGTCCAGTCGAGGGCTGTCAGGGCGCGATCCATTGGGTGAAAAATCCCATTAGCGACGATCTCGTTGATTATCGGCAGGCCGGCTGGTCGGTTTCGGTCTTCTTGACCCGGTCCGCCGAGGCCCATAAGTTCCGCGCCGTTTCGTCTTCGAAGGAGACCTCGTTCATCATGTTCCGTCGCGCCTCCCTCCTCGCTTTGGGCTTGTTGGTCTTTTCGACCGCCTGCAACCGCAAGCTCCCGGACTCCGAAGTCGCCGCCCGCGTCAACGACCAACCCATCACCAAGAAGGAGTTCGAGGAGGCGGCGGAGCGCAACCTGTCGCGCTACCGCAACCAGGGCCACCAGCTCCAGCCGAACATCGAAGCGCGCATCCGCGAAAGCGTTCTGCGGCGCATGATCGAGGACAAGATCATCGAGCTCAAGGCGAAGGAGAGCCAGCTCGCCGTCACCGAGGAAGAGCTCAACACCAAGTTCGCCGAGCAGAAGGCGCGCTTCCGCACCGACGAGGCTTTTCAGGACTACCTGAAGCGCTCGCAGAACACCGAAGCCCAGATGAAGGACGAGCTCAAGCGCAACATGCTGCGTGACCGCCTCGTCGAGAAGATGTCGGGCGAGATCGCGGTGAGCGAAGAAGAGGTGAAGAAGTTCTACGAAGAGAACATCAACCGCTTCAAGGACCGCGAGCAGGTGAAGATCAGCCGCATCGTGCTGCGCGTGCCGCCCACCGCGACCGAAGCCGAGCGCAAGAAGACCAAGGCGAAGGCCACCGATCTCGCCAAGCAGGCGAAGAAGCCGAACGCCGACTTCGCGAAGCTCGCGCGTGACAACTCGAACGGCCCGGAAGCCGCCAAGGGTGGCGATCTTGGCTTCCTCTATCGCGGACGGATGCAGCCCGAGTTCGACGCCATCGCCTTCGCGATGAAGCCGAACGAGGTCTCGGACGTGGTCGAGACCAAGATGGGCTACGAGATCATCAAGGTGGAAGAGCGCAAGGAAGAGCGCGTCCGCCCGGTCGAGGAAGTCACCGACACCATCCGCACCTCACTGCTCGCCCGCAAGCGCAACGACAAGCGCCGCGAAGTGCTGCGTGACTTGAAGGCCAACGCCAAGGTCGAGCAGATCCTGAAGTTCGAGCTGCCGCCGGGCGTGCCGGCTGGCGAAGTCGACCCGACCGCGCCGCGCTTGCCGGGGGCGCCAGGGCTCCCAGGGGGGCCGGGTGTCGCGCCGACGATGCCGGGTGAGCTGGGTGGCCACGATCCGAGCGTGCCGCCGCCGGGTGGGATTGCGCCGCCAGCGCCGGCTCCGGGCGCGGTACCGCCGTCGGATGGCGCGGCTCCGCAGGGTGCGACTCCAGCGCCGACGCCTCCTCCGGCTCCGAATCCCTAGTGCTGCGGCCGTGCTAGCTCACGGCTAATGTATGTAAGGGCACGCCGCTGCTTCCGCTGGGCTCCGAATCACTGGGGCCTGCGGAGCGGTTGGCTCACGGTTACGTTGGGCTTCGGCCATCGGCCATCGGCTATCGGCTATCGGTCATCGGCCATCGGCAATCGGTCATCGGCAATCGGCAATCGGCAATCGGCCCGCTCGCCGCTAGCGCACTTTGCCCTACTCAACCGCCCCCTCCACCCTCACGATCGGATACACATCCCGCAGCCGATCATGCGCTGGATGTCTGCGATAGAAGAAATCAATCCGCTCGCCCTCCGACGCGCCACTCTTCACCAACGCCTCGAAGTCCTTCTTCACTTGCGGATCCGCCGCGAGCAGCTTTTGCGCGAACGGTTCGAGCACCATCAGCTCGACATACTCGCGCGCCTCGAAGATCGCATTCATGAAACCCCAGGCGACCAGCGAGTCCGGCGCCGTAGGCTCGAGCAGCTGCATCGCCATCACGCCGCCGCGCTGCGCGATCGGCACGTACACCGCCCCCGGCGCGATGTCGCCCCTCTCGGCGCGCCATGCGCCCGCGACCGTCGCGCGCGTGCGGCCCTCGGTGGTGCTCGAGGCGACCTTGATGCTGCTGGGCACGAACACCTCGCGCCCCACCGCGCCACCTTTCACGACGAGCTTGGTGCTGATCCCGTGCGCCGCGAGCACCGGCGAGACGATAGGCACCCACGCCGGCGGAACGACATAGCCACCCTGCGGCGCCTTCACGATCACCGACGGCGCGACCTCGCGCTTGATCGGCGTCCTCCAGAGCCTCGGCCGCGTCGGATCGAACTGCACCCAACGCTTACCGGTGATCACCGAGGGTAGCTCCTTGTAAGCTACACCCTTGAAGTCGATGACCGTCGGCACGCCCGCCGCCGTGTATGCCAGCTCGACGTCCGTGCCGCCGATGCCCGCCATCGCGCTCCGCGCCGCCTCCGACGCCGCGTCGAGCCGTTGTCCATCATCGCGGACAATCTCGAGCAACCCCAAGAACGCATCCCGCGAGGCCCGCACCCGGCGCGCGTTGGACTTGAGCGCGTGCGTCTCGACGAGCACGCCGAAGCGCTGCCACTGCTGCCAGTAGCCCTGCGAGAAGCGCGGCGGCGCGACACCGTTCGCCCAGCCGGACATCGGCTTCGTCTCGTCATCCGCCGTGGGATAGAAATCGAGCGGCAGGTGCCCAGCGGTGCGCAGCTTGGCCATCAGAGTGGCCGAGACTTTTTCACCGGCCTCGCGCATCGCCGGCGGCCAACCGAAGCGCGGCTCCACCATCACGGCGACATCGGGCTGGAAGTCCATGCCGTTGGTCGTGTGCAGGTCGATGAAGAGCAGCGGATCCCACTTGCGCAGCAGCGCGAGCATCGCCCGGGTCTCCGGCGCATCCGCTTTAGCGTAGTCGCGGTTGAGGTTCAGGCGCTGCGCCGTGACGCGGAAGCCGGGGGTCTCGGGGCCGAGCTGATTGGGCCGGTTCGCCGGCGCCACGTTCTCGTGTCCGTCGACGTTGTAGACCGGCACGAACACGAGGGTGACGCGCCCGAGCAGGCCAGGCGCGGTCTTTCCTTCGAGGAGATCACGTGCCAGGGCAAGCCCGGCATCCTTGCCGTCGAGCTCGCCCGCGTGAATGCCGCCCTGTGCCAAAACGACATACCGGCCCTTGGCGCGCGCATCGTCGGGGGTGAGCCCGCCGTCCTCGGCGAGGACCATCACGTACATCGGACGGCCTTCTGGCGTGGTCCCGAAGACCTCGCAGAGGGCTTTGTGGGGGTACAGCTCACTCAATGTTTTGCAGAACGTCGCGACCTCGTCGTAGCGTCCGCTTTCGACGTAGCGGGTGCGCTCGGCGACGGTTTCGAGGGGGGCGGCGATCAGAGCACCAGCAAGCAGGAACGAGAGCATTGGCGCCTCTTAGCATGGGACGTGGCTTGAACGACGCTTCATACGCTATACTGGGCCTCCAATGACGGCGGACGTCTCCTCGAGCAGCGGTGGGCTCGGCCATACCGTCGGCGATGCAACCATGCATCGCTATGAGGACCCGCCGCGCATTCTCGTCGTCGACGACGAAGCCGTCATCCTCGACGTGCTCAAGGACGTGCTCGAGTACGAAGGCTTCGTGGTCGGCACGGCGAGCGATGGCGCCGCCGCGTTCCGGGAGCTTGGGTCCGAGCACTACGACATCGTCCTCACCGATCTGAAGATGCCGGGCGTCGATGGTCTCGAGCTCATGCAGCGCATGCGCTCCGAGGGCCTCCCCACCAAGACCATCATGATGACCGGCTTCGGCACCGTCGAGACGGCCGTCGACACCATGAAGAAGGGCGCCTTCGACTACATCTTGAAGCCCTTCAAGCCCGAGGACGTCGTGCGCCTGCTGCACCGTGCCTTGGACAAGCAGAAGCTCGAGCGTGAGAACGTCGCGCTGCGTGAGACGCTCGGCTACTACGAGCTCTCCGAAGCGCTCGCGAGCGGTATGCCGCTCAGCGACCAGCTGCAGCTCATCGTCGAGCTGATCCGCGAGAACTTTCAGGCCGACGGCGTGTCGATCATCGCCAACGATCCGCGCGAGCCTGGCAAGTTCATCGCGCGCGCCTCGAGCGGCGTCACCAACTTGATGCCGCGCATCGACCACCTGCTCGATCAGTTCAAGGGCGAGGCCCGCGTGCTCGTCCACGGCAGCGACATCTCGCAATACCTGCTCAATCCCCGGACCGCGGAGCACCTCGCGCACAGCTTCATCTCTGCGCCGCTCCGCGTTCGCGGACAAAACGTCGGCATCATCTACGCCGTGTCGGTGCGCACCGGCCACCGCTTCACCGAGGGCCAGCGCAAGGGCCTCGCGGTGCTCTCGAGCCGCGCCGCCAGCGCCATCGAGAACAACCGCATGCACGAAGGGCTGCGCAGCAGCTTCACCGAGACCATCGAGGGTCTGGCGCGCGCGCTCGAAGCGAAGGATCCGTACACCGCCGGCCACTCCGACCGCGTCGCCGTCTATGCGCGTCTCATCGCTCAGTCACTCGGCATGAGCCAGCCAGAGATCGATCGTGTCTATCATGGCGGACTGATGCACGACATCGGCAAGATCGGCATCAACTTGGCGGTCCTGAACAAACCGCAGAAGCTCACCGAGGCCGAGTACGAGATGTTCAAGAGCCACACGGTGAAGGGCAAACGCATCGTCGAGCCCATCAGCTTCTTGAATCACCTCATCCCGTTCATCTACTCGCACCACGAGGCGTGGAATGGCCGCGGCTATCCCGATGGCCTCGCCGGCACCGACATTCCGTTCGACGGCCGTCTCATGGCGGTCGCCGACAGCTACGACGCGATGACCTCGAATCGGCCGTACCGCAAGGCGCTGCCGCACGACATCGCGATCCTCGAGCTGACGCGGTGCTCCGGTAAACAATTCGATGGCGACGCCGTCGAAGCGTTCCTCGCAGTCATCGACGAGTTCCGGAAGAC